>JBDRIN010000087.1:0-25372 GCA_043815805.1 archaeon
ATGTAATTAATAAAGTTATCGGATTCGAAACCTGCTGTTTTTATTCGTATGTTCCGAAGGCCCTGTCGCCTGCATCTCCCAGTCCAGGTATTATGTATCCTTTGTCGTTCAGACCGTCTTTTCCGCCTCTGTCTATCGACAAGGTGTAGACGTGCAGGTTCGGGAACTCGTCAGCCAGTCTTTCCAGGCCGTATGGTGAGGCCAGCAGAGAGCACACTATCCATCTTTTGGCGAGTCCTCTTTCTTTAAGTTTTCTTAGGGTCGCTATCATCGTTGTTGCTGTGGCCAGCATCGGGTCGTAGAGTATGCCGATTGTGTTTTCGTCGTGTGGCGGGACCTTTATGGTTCCGAACTCTACTTCCATGTCCAGGCCGCCGTTGCTTACTCTCTTGGCATCTACGATTCCTACATCCCTGTTATTGTAGCCGATGTCGTCCAGGAGGTCTGTCCCTCCTGATCCGAAAGGCTCTCCTGCGCGCATCACATAGATCTGTAGGATCCTTGTGTCTATGCTTATGCCTTCTGCAGGCCCCATGGGTGTCTCTATCTCTGTGTGTGCAGTCCTTACTTCGTTGTCGAGCATCTCATATGTCATGAGATACCCTGCACGTTTAAGCCCTTGCCTAAACCTGGCTGGGCCTGTGTTTTTGTCTCTTAGTTCATTCAATACTTCTTGCAAAGCTGGGTTGTCCAGAACAAAGCAGTTATTCATTTTATCACCCAGATTCTTGATGCATGAACAACGCTTTATAAGGCTTTGGGTAAATCAGGTAAAAAAAGAAAAGTGATGCGAAAGAATCACGGTTTAATGAAGCGGTCTTTATCTTCTTTCATCAACAGCACAACACGACTTATCGGCTGCTCATCAACGATCTTGTAGCTGCAATGTTTACATATTTTTTCTGCAAATGCTTTCACTTCAGGATGCCGCGGCATGTTCTCCATGGAAAGCCGCTGCCGCGAACTGCCCACAAACATGTATCCTTTCACTTCGACGAACATTGGACTTGACTTTTCAATGCGCGCAGCGTATTGCTCTGGAGCCACAAGGTTATATCCTTTTATCAGCGTGATTCTGATCGCTGTCCGTGTCTTCTTGTTGAGCAAAGGGAGCAGATCCAGTGTCTCATTAAGTTTTTTCCAGGCATCCTTAACAGAGGACTTATCGATCTTGTTGAACAACTCTTCATTAGGAGCATCAAGAGAAACATAGAGCTGAGTCGGCATAGCCAACTCTGTTAAGAGTCCAGGCTGCAGTCCATTTGTGACTAGGAAGGTTGTGCAGCCTGCTTTGTGCAGTCTTTCTATGAGCTCAGAAAGTTTGGGATAAAGCGTCGGCTCGCCTGAAAGAGATATCGCGTATTGATCTGGATTCTGGGCTTGTTCAAATTTCTCCATGTTGACTTTCGCATTCCCTTTGAAACCATTCAATAATCTCCTCTGCTCTATGACAGAGTTCTTGATGATGTCTTCCGGCTCATCCAGCGGCTTGAAAGAACCTTTGACTTTCTGGTCTCTCCAGCAGAAGATGCATTCATTCTGGCATATGCCCAAGCTCGGCGTCATCTGGCAGCACTTATGGCTCTTGATGCCGTAGAACTTCTCCTTATAGCACACGCCTTCATCTCTAAGGCTCTTCTTGGTCCATGTGCAAATCTTGACAGCGCTGTGATTGCCTGTGAGGCCGTACTGCTGGTTCTCCAGGAGGGCTTTCTCTTGCTTGTTCATGGAACTAATGCACCTCTGGCTTTTCCGGCTCTCTAGCTCTATTTGTATCTTCATCTGGAAAAAACATGCCAGGTTGTCTATACTCTGGATGTAGGAAAACACAGATATCCCTTTCAGTCCCAGAACATGTGGTCATTACTGGCTCTGCATTACCATATGTACATTTATTGTCCATATCTAACTTCAGATTATCTGTCACAACAGATTCTGTCCTAGCCCTGAAGGCCGGAATAAAATGATTACAGAACCCGTAATCCAAGCTCGTACTTTGCTGCATTTCATAGAAGAATCTATCTCGGATCCACAAGCTTTGAAAAGTCACAGGAGTTAAACCAAAATCAACTAGATGTTCAGTCACATAACTCTCCAAGCATGACCATCTGGTCTTCCAGCTGGTGGCATCTTCAAGTTTTGTTTTCAGCTTTGCATCTGCTTCTACAAGATCACATAACTCCTTGATAATCCTGTCTGTATCCTTGACACTTATTTTTGTCATTGTATTCGGGAAGAAGACGGTGTTTTTAAAGCTTCTCTAGACGTAAAGGATAACTATATAAATTACCCTGTTCTATGTTACTACATGCAGCTCAAACCAGCCATAGAACGATTAGAAGCCTCTTCTAAGTTCAAGAAGTTCAAGAAGACCCACCCAGACTTCTACCTTGTACATGCCTTTATGATGGTCGAGGAGGGCCTCTGTCCTTGGCAGATCGGCTATTACAGCAAGAAAAAGGACCGCATCGTGGTCTTTGATGTCGCAGAAGACATCAAGATGAGCCCTGAATCAGAGGTGTTCAAGAAAGGCGGCTCTGTGAAGAAGATAGACCTAACCAAGATCAATATCAGCTTTGACAAGGCCCTTGAGATAGCTGAGAAACATGTCAAAGAAAAGTACTCAGGAGAGCCAGTCAACAAGAGATTCGCAATCCTTCAAGAACTGGAAAGATTGCTGTGGAATGTCACTTTTGTCACTGCCGCGTTTAACCTGATCAACATGAAGCTCGACGCAGAGACCGGAGACCTGTTTCACGACGAGAGAACCTCAATTCTGAATCTGGGAAAACAGTAGTTTTACAACTGTCCCTTAGTATCGCTTTTAAATATTGTTTGCTTCCAAACTATAACTTCCTAACCCTTAGGTTCATAGCTCTATTTTGGCGGTTCTAGTTCATAGGACAACCATCTTTATAAAGATACTACAACCTTATAATCATTGTAAAAATGGCAGTTCCAATCAGCTACGAGGCAAAGAAAAACAGCAAGGACCTCAATGATTTCTTTGAGAAAAAAGAAGACGAAGAGTAAATTTCTTAATCAATCTCAAGTATCATTTTGAGCTTATTTACCATTTGTTCCTTTAGCTGGTCTTTAGGAGCACGCATGTCAAACCTGTATATCCTAGGCATCTTTCCGCCATGCATAGAGCAGCCCTCTTTGTAGAATTCTTCAAACCATTCAGTGGCGTATCTATTGTTCACCAGGAGCATATAGTCAGCATTGGTCTCATAGTCATCAGCATCCCTGTCGCCGCTGCGCTCTTTCCACATCTTAAAATAATCGTCTTTGCTCCAGTCAGCAGGGGCGTGCGCTATGAATATATGCGTCGGTGGATATGCAAAAGCTATCTTATGCCCTGGAAGCTCAAAATATTGTTTCCTGGAGATGCCGTTGGGAAGACGTTTGTCATGGGATATCTGGTAGCACCCTGACTCTTCGCTCCTGCTGCGGATTATAATCTTCTTCTTGTCCCGCAGAATCTTCCTGAAACGAAGGAACTCATCCACACGGTAGACAGCATGAGTATATGCGGCAGCTATCGGGTCAATGCTGCTGCCATAATTGGACCTCCATTGCTCTATGGTCCTGTTTACCTGGCCAGAGCCTCTCTTGGTGGGCTCCTCGAACACCCAGACGTCTGCAGAATCAGGATCCACAAAAGTGCTGACTCCGTTGTCAAGGAAAGACGCTATCCTCAGGTCTTCATTGGTGTTGCCTCCTCTCATGAGGTCCATCATCTTGCGCATTATCTTGTCCTTGTCCTCAAGCAGTACGTTCTCGTCGCTTTCAAACTCCTTGAGATTAAGATATTTTTTATTATGCTCCTCAAAAATCTTTGCATGGAACAAGGCATCCATCTCTGTACCCCGCATATCCCTGACAGTGATGCCTTTGGAACGGAAGAAATCTATTAGGTCCATGACTTGAGTATTGGTGCCGCTCATATCAGGACCGCCAATAACAAGATCTATCTCTTTTTTCACCATACACCCCAATCGTCAGCTAACAACAACCCCTTTATATAGATTTTGATGCTGCAGACTAGGTTTCTATTTCATAATAGTAAAGAATATAAACAAGCAAGCATTTCTTTTTCCTATGATAATCGGGGTGACTGGTTTTTTTTGTGCTGGAAAGGATGAGTTCGCAAATTATATCACCAGCAAAGGAATTGAACATATTTCTTTGTCAGATATCCTTAGAGAGGACCTTATCAAAGCAAAGGTAGAGGTCACAAGACATAACTTAATGGAACTGGGCAAAGACCTGAGGTTAAAGTATGGAGCCAGCATCCTAGCAGAGAGAGCCTTGAAGATGATGAAGCCAGACAAGAACTATCTCATCAGCTCCATAGGCGCTGTAGGAGAGGTAAAGACCTTGAAGAAGCGGGAGGATTTCTGGCTGGTCTTCATAGATGCACCTCAGAAGCTTCGCTTTGAAAGGATGAAAGCAAGGAACAGGGAGAAAGACCCCAAGACCTTGGATGATTTCAAGAAAAGGGAAGCAGTGGAATCCAAAGGCGGCGGTTCTGCTTATAGAGAGTTCGACAATCTCAAAAAGATATCTGATGCCATAATAGTTAACGACGGAGACCTGGATAAGTTCAAGGCCAAAATCGACAGGATGTTGCGGGATCATGGTTATAAATATCAGTACAAGCGTCCTTCATGGGACGAGTACTTCATGAACATAGTCAAAGAGATAGGCAAGAGAGGCACTTGTGATCGTGGTAGGACAGGCTGTGTCATAGTGAAAGACAAAAGAATACTTGCAACAGGATATGTGGGCTCTCCTGCAGGCATGAAGCATTGCGATGAAGTAGGGCATCTGATGAAGACTGTATTTGAAGAGGACGGTTCAAAGCATGCGCATTGCGTAAGGACAGTGCATGGCGAGATGAATGCGATAGCTCAGGCAGCCAAGTATGGAATACCCATCGATGGGGCCACTATCTACATGAAGCTTGAACCTTGCCTTGATTGCACCAAACTGTTGATCAACGCAGGCATAAAAAGAGTCGTCTGTGAAAAAAGATATCACGGCGCCATATCAACAAGAGATTTCTTTGAGAAATGCGGTGTGAAGCTGGATGTCCTTACAGATGAATTAGAGCAGTACTTCAAGCAATCTTAAGAGTTTTTTCTTTAGAGCGTAAACCACTCTTTATTATTACCCGTCTCTTCAGAAGCTTTGAGAAGAACCTGATGATCTCTTTGTTCGCCTTGTCCTTGTCTGCAGGCTCACTTACATTGAATTTTACAGCTCTCTTGTTCTCATCATACCCAGTAATCTCTGTCTTATTAGAATTCGGCTTCACATAGATCCTCAACAATCCATTCTTGATATAATTAGAGACATCCATATAATAAAGAAAAAGCGCTTGGTTTTAAAAATTAATCGTAATCACGCCATACGTGCTTGCATTTCTCGCATTTCAAAAACTTGGTCTCTGGCTCGTCCCCTGCCCTGGTCTGCAATGTCCAGTAGAATGCTGTGTTATGGCCGCACTTAGGGCAAGTCACATCTGTGGTCGGCAATGTGGTGTCATCTTCCTGGACAACCTCCACTTCAACCTCTGGCTTCTTCATGGTCTCCTTTATCTCTGCACCTTCAATCTCTTTGGTCGAGAAGCCACAGCTACAATAAAGCACTTTCTTGCCTTTCTCTGATTTTGGGCGTAGTATCGAGCCGCATTTCGGGCAAAACATCATTTTTATGACCTCAAACCTTTGAATTTAGGTCTTTGTTTAAATGTGTTGTGGTTTTGCAATTTAAGCATAAATGAGCAATATTTATATATAATCTTCAGTTTCCTACCAACATAATGACAAACGATTTAGGGACAAACAGGGGTTATGACAGTTATGATTGGCCTGTTCTAGATGATGAACGGGTGCATATCAGCAGAGAAACATTACCAGCTCTTTGTGTAGCACTTAAGAGCGAAGGTGTAGATTATGAATCTTATTCTACTATGGCTGCTTCGAAGGTTGAAGGACTAGAGCCATTGACGCCCTTGTTGGTTGTGTCAGGACCAAATTACACGCTTGAAATCATGGTTGTAGAAACTAATGCAGGAAAAGAAAGAGTAATCTCCAAAGTAACGCTCAATAATAGGCTTGGCATCAGCACGACAAGACTTGGCAATCTAGTCAGGAATTTTGCGATACAGAAGGTCCCAGAAGTGAAAGCAACGCCTGTCAAAGCACCTTCATATACTTCTGTCTAGTTTAAGCTCAGTAGAAAACAGTATCTTTCTGCAGGTGCAAAAGTTGCCAAGCTGAAACATGGCTAGTTTAGAAGCAGTAAATCTGATTGGAAGTTCATCATAGGTTGGTTTGTCGCAGTTGAGGCTTATATGCGGAAAAAACTTGTCAGGTTCTGTATGATTGTTCTGATAATTATCCACCCAGCTTGAAGATAGTTCATTTATAGTCTCTCCAGGATCTCTATAGAACATCTCTTGCTCAGTTTTCTTAGGAATATGAAACGGTTTTATTCCGTTCATTAGTTCTATGTGCAGCTTCTTGACTTCAGGAGTGAGTTTCATCTCAAAGCTCCAAGAAGTGTGATTGAAACCAGTATCAAAACCATGGATGCCTGTAATCTCAAAGTCCATAGAAGAAAACTCCTTAGACACTTCCTCTAACATCAAATTTATCTTAGGAAGATCTTTCTCATCAACCACAGCCATGACCAGGCTTATATGGGAAAAGTAATCTTTCTTGTTTAGTCCAGAATAAGTTTTCGCTGCTTTCTTGTGTATATCAATACAGACATCCATCACCTCCTCCGGAGGCAAGAGAACTATATCAACTGCCATTAGCGACATCTGCAGCACCTGTTCTGGTTAAGAGATCGACGAAGCCTATCTTTATGTAGCCGAGCCAGGGTATCCTGAAGACTGCTCTGCCCATCAGTTTCTCCTCTGAGACCATCTGTTCGTTCAGCCTTTTGTCGATTATCTGGTTCTGGTTATGGTCTCCTTTGGTCTCGAAATAAGTGATATTCCCTTCGTTCCATACCCTTATGGCCCTATGGATTATAGGGTATTCTTTGCCAGAGAGATAGACTATGACATCTCCGACTTCTACCTCATCAGCCTCCACCCCTGTCAAGAACATTATATCCCCTTTCTGGAAGCCATTTGAGAAGGGAAAATCATCGAAATCATTCTTGTTGATGTTGTAGTTATTGTACCATTCCTGCTGTGTGCAATCCTCATTGTCGCATCTTGCTTCAGATTGCCACCATTCATCAAAAGAACCATCATGTTCCATGCTCTCGCTCACGACAGCCACTATGGGCAGGTCTGTGCCTACTGCTAAACCAATGCCTGGATAAAGGATATACTTGATTATGATAAAAGCCAAGATAATATTGACAACCCAGCTTGCAACAGAATCTTCGTACCAGATGAAGTACCAGAGTTTACCCCAGAAAGTGGCGGGTTTTTTTTTGACTGTCCTCTCTTTTTTGAACATGTATCTGCAGATAGGCCCTCTTTTTAAAAAGTTTATGCTTCATGAAGCATAAACCTGAGAACTTAGCAAAGCGAAGTGACCCTGTTTTATGCTTTTGGTATTACCGGAAATCTTCCGGAAAAACAACATAAACACTTAAAAACGATTTTATCTTATACCCAGATAAAATGGCAACAGCTTCAGAGGGATTATACATAGGACAAGTGGTCAAAGAGGCATATGACAGGCTCTGCAAACAGCATCCACACCAAGACATCACCTTTGAACCAGACCTCGTCTTTGAATCCCCCATCGCCAAGACAGTTCTTGCCCAAGAAACAAGCAATATACCCTGGATAGGCTATATGGGCTACAGAGGAGCAAAGATCTTCAATCTAAACGGCCATACTTGGGTAGTAGCCCATGGAACCCCCATGCGAAGCCATCCAAGAGACGGTTATATGGCGGATCTCTTCGCCATGCCAATAGAACTAGAAGGCAAGACAGGAGAGCAAATCAGAGACGAAGTCAGAGCAGCCATAGAAGCCAACAGCTTCCTAGAGAACTCGCTCCTCTACGCTAGAGAGACAGGAGAACTAGGCACTAAAAACACCAATTGCCTAGGGGCCATAGCAAGAGAGCTCATAGCTCCAGCAGCGCCACAACATAGGTCTACCACAGGAGAAAGAACTTTGTATGCTCCTGGATTCGCAGGATACATAGCAGACACCGTAGCCGCTGTGCTCAGCGACGAGCACGAAGCACTGACATTAGGTCACTAGCGTTCCTAAGGTTTGCCTCTTTGAGCCAAACCTTTATAAAGCTTTGATTTTTCTGGTCTTCCCATGACAGACGAGTTAGTGTTCAAGGAACTGGCATTCAAGATATGTGATTGCGGTAAATACTTCTATAAGAACAAGTGGGTCAAGTTCGAAGAGCTAGACCAGGCCATAGAGAAGCTGGTAAGGAACAGCGCCAACATAAATCTAGACGAAGTCAAGGTGCATCTCGGCAGTTTTGAGATAAAACCCGGCATAAAGAAGGAGATAACTGTAGAGATCCATCTCAAAGAAAACATCTTTGACCTGCCATGCAAGATAGAAGTAGCTGGCTGTCCAGGATGCTCCAAGGAAGGGACACAGTATTTTGAAGGCATACTCCAATTGAGAGGGAAGAATTATGAGGTCCTTTCAAAGGTACAGGCCTATGTGATGGAAGATGGACTCAAGGCAAAAGCCAAAGGGGTCCACATAACCAATGTCAAGGACGAGAAGAACGGCCTGGATATCTATTATTCCAGTCAAAAATATGTCCAGATCATAGGGAAGAAGCTTCAGAAGCAGTTCGGCGGCATCTTCAAAGTGAATCCCACATTGCACACAAGAGACAAGCAGGGCAGCAGGGACCTTTATAGGGTCACAGTCGTGCTCCATCTTCCAAGCTTCATACTAAGAGATGTGATAAAAGTTGACGATAGGATTATCAAAGTCACTGGCATCGGCAAGAAGATAACCGGCATCAACCTGAAAACAGGAAAAAAAGAGATTATCGAACATAATGGTTATGAAGCAATGCCTAAACACAAGACGACTGTCTCTAAAAAAGAACCAACTCTTGAGGTCTTGCACCCGGAAACATATCAAAGCGTTCCGATTGCAAACCCAAGAAACAATCTGGTGCTCGACCAGGAAGTCGAAGTTGTTGTAGACAAAGAAGTGTTTATTGTCTGATTCTACCGATAAGAATATAAATGTGTTCCAATCAGTCTGATTAGAATGAAGAGTAAACACAAAAAAACAGTAATGCTGATAGCTATAATCCTAGGAATTATCATAATCATAGCGATACTCAATCCGCTTCTTTTTATGCATATACTTGCCTATAAAATTCTCTTCTTCAAAGTTTATCATGTCTTATGGATTGCAATTGTTTTGGTAATGATAGCCGCATTTTTTCCAAGGTCTCAATTAGATATAGGGTCTGGGAAGATGTTTGCCAAGAATTATTCTGAAAACAAGATCAAAATCTCGACAAAAGAGGAAAAACTAAGAGACTTCACGAAAAAGATGGACCTGGGCGCAGTCAGATCCGTGCTCTTCTGGGGAATAATCCTGATTATAATCGGCTTGTTATATTATTCTGAAGTCATAAACCAAGTGGGCCTTATCATCATCACCTTATTATTTGGAGCTTTGGGTCTTTTCTTTGCTTTGGTCTGGTGCCCTTTCAGGAATTGGCTTATCAAGAATAGATGTTGTAATACTTGTAGAATCTATAATTGGGGTTATCTCATGACTTTTTCGCCGTTAGTATTCATATCTTCTTTCTGGACATATTCTTTAGTGGCATTAGCAGCTGTCATCTTCATACAATGGGAATACTTGCATCATAAGCATCCTGAACGGTTCTACGAGCTATATAATTCTAATCTTATGTGTAAAAACTGCAGTTTAGAATGCAAACATCGACGAGCTAACTCTTAAATCTTTCTTCCTTATACTCTTCCAAGACATTATCCAACACATTGGCTTTCATGAGCAATCCATCCAACTCTTTCTTTTCTATGAGCGCGTAATTATCTATGTGTTGAAGTCGAATATTCCTTGCATTGATATAGACAAAACCCTTGTTCACACAGACTTTTTCTTTGTGAAAGATTATCCTGACTTTTCCTCTCAGAATCTCTAACAGTTTATCGTTGACTATGTTGGGATTCTTCACTAGCAAGATATCTCCCGCCTTGATCTTCAGGAACTTCTTGTCATCATATTCTTTCATAGAGAGCGTGTCAAGCTTCTTCAACAGCACTTTATCATTGACATCAGCGATAAAATCACCAACACAGTGCAGTTTCTTGGTGAGCTCATAGGTCTGAAGCTTCAGCTCTTTTATCCTTTGGTTCAACAAGGCCACCATCTTATCCTTCTGCTTTATGACAGGATCTTTCTCAATATTAATCGCTGATCTTTCCAGAAGCAAGGATTTTTTCTTTGCTTCCCCAAATTGGCTCTGCAGATGCTTGTTTTTCTCCTCGAGAATAAGGATTCTTTTCTCCAACCTATCAAGCTCTTTCACAGGTTCTGTATTGGTTCTTTGCTTCGGCTTCTTGAATTTTTTCGGCTCGGGTTTCTTCTCCAAGACCCGTATGGCCTCTTCGATGTTCATCTTCTCGTGCTTCACCATGAACTCCTTGAGACTGTCAGCCAGGAGCCTTTTCTCTTTCTTTTCTAAGATAGCATCGATCTTATAAAACAATCTCTTGACAGTTTCATAAGCGAACAAAGCTGAAGCAAGAGCATCTGATTCATGGTCGCTCTTGATCTTCATCTTGACTAACTCTTTCTTCTCCTGCTTCAACAGGTCCTTGTTTGGATGGACAATCTTGGCTCCCAATCTTGAAGCCATCTTTTCCACAAAACCTGGAGTCACTTTCTTATCACAACCGATAAGAATCGGCTTGCCAGAACGGATGATCTTGTTTATCAGGCTGGACATGCTTATGTTCTTTGCAGATCCTTTCTTGACAAGCTTTCCGTGCAGGTCTACGATAGCATAACCTGTAGTTGTGCCCGGGTCGATACCCAGAATTATTGGACTTACCATTTTATCTTAAGGCTTCATCTGTCAATTTCCCAGCCAGTCCTATGTAGGAAAACACGTCGAGTTTTAAAAGTTCTGTTTTTACTTTGCCAGATATCTTCAACTCCAAACAAAGCTTCTCTATGAAGTCCTGGAAATCCTTCTTAGAAATAGTCTTACCCTGCGTGAACTCTTTCAGTTTTTCATATGGAAGCTCTGCGCCTTCTCTCCTGAGGATAGTCTGGACCGGCTCAGCAAGTATCTCGTAATGCTCTTCAAGATCTTTTTTTATCTTCTCCTTGTTCGCTTCAACCCGTTCTATGCCTCTTAAGGTATTGGTGTAAGCTAGGATACTATAAGCAAACGCACTTCCAAAATTCCTTGTTACAGATGAATCCGAGAGATCTCTCTGTAGTCGAGAGACCATCAATTTTGAAGAGAAGAACCTGAAAAGAGAATTGGCCATACCGAGATTGGCTTCGCTGTTCTCTAATCTTATCGGATTGACCTTGTGTGGCATAGTAGAACTACCTATTTCGTCTTTCTTTTTCTTCTGGGTGAAATAGCCTAGCATGATATAGAGCCATAAGTCCTGGTCAAGGTCAAGGACAACCGAGTTCATCCTTGCAGTCAGGTCAAATAGCTCTGCAAGGTGGTCATAGACAATGATCTGTGTTGTAATAATGCAGGGTTCCAGTTTCAAGCTCTTGATGAACTCCTTGCTAAAACTTATCCAGTCAACATCAGGAAAAGCTGCAACATGGGCATTGTAATTGCCGACAGCCCCATTTAATTTTCCATAAAACTTCATGCCTTCAAGCTCTCCAACCAAATCTTTAAGCCTTGAATAAAAAACAGCAACCTCTTTTCCTAATGTTGTAGGCACAGCAACCTGGCCATGCGTCCTTGAAAGCATGACAACTGATTTGTTCTCTTTGGCAAATTTTTTCAATCCTTCCAGCAGCATCTTCAGCTTCGGCAGAAATATCTCATGGACAAACTCTTTTATCTGGAGCGTAAAAGCCAGGTTCTTCACATCATCGCTCGTCAGAGCAAAGTGAACCCATTCCTTCAATTCCTTAGGAAGCTTCCCTTTGATATAATACTCGATCGCTTTTATGTCATGGTTGGTCTCTTTCTCAAACTCCAGAATCTTTTCAGAATCCTTAATATCAAACTCTTCAAATTCTTTTCGCACTTTCTGCTCATCAAACTTCACAGAAAGCTTCTTCAGAAGAGAAACAAGATATTCAACTTCAACTCTTACTCGGTACTTATGCATCGCATGCTCTGAAAAGAATTTAGAGAGCTCTTTCACGTCTTCATGATATCTTCCGTCTATAGGTGTTATGCTTGAAAGCCTTTTCATTTCCAGGGGTCCTCTAAGATGATTATGCTGTTTCTCTCAGGACCATTGCATACAATAGAGCACTTGATGTCCGCAAGCTCCTCTATCCGTCTGACATACTTCTTGGCGTTCTCTGGCAGGTCATCAAAGCTCTTTACACCCACAGTGCTCTCCTTCCAGCCAGGCATGGCCTCGTAAATTGGCTTGGCCATCTGCATCATCAATCCGTCTGCAGGCGCCTTCTCGAACGTAGTGCCATTTATGTCGTAAGAGACACAGAGCTTGACTTCTTCCAGGCCGTCCAGGACATCCAGTTTGGTCAGGATCAGAGAATGCACTCCATTGACCATCAAACTGTGCCTTAAGATGGGGACGTCGAACCAGCCACATCTTCTTGGTCTCCCAGTCGTGGCTCCGAACTCATCGCCTTTTTTCCTAATCATGTCTCCGACCTCATCATCAATCTGCGTCGGTAAAGGGCTGGCTCCTGTCCTGTCTACCCTTGTGATATAAGCTTTCGCGACTCCTAAGACCTTGTGTATGTGGTGCGGACCTATACCTGCACCCACTGGCGCTCCTGCAGCACCAGGATTGGAGCTTGTTGTATATGGATAACCTCCGAAATCTACGCATAAAGTCGTGCCTTGGGCTCCTTCAAACAAGATGTTCTTCTTGTTCTTTATGGCATCGTTGAGTAGCTCTACAGTGTTTATTATGAAAGGCTTGATCCATTGATGCTCTTTGAGGTAGGGTATGCATTCCTTTATCTTGAGCCGCTTGTTGTCTTGGTCCAAGAACTGGTAGTTCACGATGTCATACATCCTTATGCCTTCCCTGGCTACTTTTGCCTGGTAGGTTGGGCTTACTCCTCTTCCTGTAGATTCTGATTTTTCTGTCTTCGAGGTTTCCATGTATTCAGGCAACACGATATGTGCTAGTTCGCTTATGAAAAGATTTTCCTTGATGTTCAAGCCTTGCTTCTCCAGCATCTCTATCTCTTCTTTTATCTTTTCAAGGCTGACTATCACTCCATTGCCTATGACACATTTTTTTCCTCTTAGGATACCTGAAGGAATATAATGAAGAACTGTCTTCTTGCCGTCTGCTATTATGGTGTGGCCTGCGTTCCCGCCTCCATTATACCTAACTACATAATCTGCTTTTTCAGCTAAATAATCTACTATCTTTCCTTTGCCTTCATCTCCGACTTGCATCCCTGCAACAACAAGATTCATGCATTCCACCCCCAGTCTTTGTGTTTATAAATCCCCAAAGCTTGATAGAAGTTTGAGGTCTTCACCTCTACTATAAAATTTTAGAACTTATATTTAAACTTATCGCTAAAAGTCTTTGATGTTCTTCTGGCCTTTTCTTTTTTTCGTCTTTACTACTACTTTTTCTGGGGTGAGATCCTGTCCTACCTGTTTCTTGACAGATAGAGCCACCTTTTTGCCGAGCAGATGAGCTAACAGAGTATATTCTACTTTTTTCACGCCAGTTATATCTCTTATTCCATTCTTGAACATCATTCTTGCCCTCACTCTTCCTATATCACGAAGCTTTAACAACGGCAAGAGCTCTTCTTTAGCTCCATGCTTCAGCCTGAAGCGCATCTTGATGAGCTCTTTGATCAATGGATGGAATTTGAGCAATTTAGCCAGCTCTTCAGAGCTGTATAGGAGCCAGTCAGCGAGATTTAGCTTGACTCTTGTTTCTCCAGGGCGTATATTATAGGTCTCCAGGAGATACTCTTCATCCATCTCGTTTATCCAGTCCTGAAAAAACATCGCAGTTTTGATGCTTTTCATGTAATCCTCGTATTCCTCAGAGAACTCAGAGGGTTCGAGTTCCAGAACAGAATCATGATACTTCAGGGCTTTCTCTGTCACTACATCATAATCAGCGACTCTCATGCTGAGCAACGGCCTCATCTCATTGCATGAAGAGACCATCTGCAGGAAAGAGAACTCAGAAAGAATCTTCTGGGTTGCCCTCCGCAAACAGGTTATTATGAAGAAAGCGGTTGCTGGATCTAAATAAAGCTCTGCAACCCTATGACCTATCAATGTAGCTTTCAGAAAACCTTTTCCCAATTCATCAGCGCTCATGAAGTCTTTGTCGCTGCTTTCTCTTCTTATAAAGTCCCATTCTTCAAGAAGTTTGAGCATTCGGTTTATGGTTCCATGAAGCTTGGATAAGTCTTTGAACTGATGAGCATAGAAGGTATTGTCGAAAAACTCTTTAAGGTCTTCTTCTGAAGTCACAAACTCTGTAGCTATCAAGCTCAAGATGTAAGTTCTAAGCACAGGCTCCACTGCAAGCTTGGAATAGATCTCTTCGGGATCCCCCTCCAAGTAATGTTCTATTATTTTCTCTTTTTCTCCCTTGCTGCCTGCAATGCAGATGGCTTCTCCGTATTCATCGTTGAAGTCAGGTCTTCCGCTTCGTCCTATCATCTGGTGATATTCTAATATTGGAATCGGATGCATTCCCCATGGACCGCCGTATCTTTTTAAGTCGCGGACTATGGTTCGGAATGATGGAAGATTCAATCCATAAGCAAGCGTCGGCGTACAGCAGATAATCTTGACTTTCCCTTCCCTGAAATTCTCCTCGATAAGCTCTCTTTGTTTTGAAGCAAGACCTGCATGATGGAAAGCGATGCCCCTGTTTAAACATAATGCAAGTCGTTTGCATTGCTTTGTAGGCTTGCTTAGGGCTTTGAGTGCTTTCTCAGAGAGCTCTGTCCATTCCTCTTTCTGCTCCTTTATCTTAGAAGAGATCTTCTCTGCCTGCGACTCTGCTCCTCGCTTGGTGTTGACAAACACTAAAGCTTGTTTATTGAGCGAGATAGTGTCTAAAGCGATGTTGATGACTGCGTCAGAATATTTCTTAGGAATATTGACCGTCTTCTTCATGAAAAAAGAAAAATAACCAGGGTTTATATACTTTGTGAGCGAATGTCCAGTGCCAAAAGACCCTTGAATCATAATATTTTTAAATAAATCTCAGATAATGAGTTTATAAGGTGATACTTATGGATAAAAAGTTTTTCAGATGCACAGTCTGCAACGACATACATTATGGCATAGGTGGTCCTGAGATCTGCCCTACATGCATGCAAAAAGATGTCTATGTAGAAATAGACAAGGATGAGGCCGTTAAGGTGATGAATCTTGGATAAAGAGGCCATGATAGAGAACTGGAAGAAGTTCACAGAAGGCAAGGACTTCATGCTTAATCCCGACGAGAAATTCTTAGATGCCCTTGTAAAAGGGGAACTGATGAACAAAGAGAAGTATGGCTTGACTTTGTGTCCCTGCAGATTACGTGATGGGACAAAGGAGACAGACCTTGGATTACTATGCCCATGCAACTTCTTCACTCAGGACGTCTGGAAAGAGCAAGGAAGATGCTGGTGCGGGTTGTTTGTTAAGAGAACATAGAAAGATTTATTTATGATTGGAGATTCGTTTTACCATGTATGAGCTTGAAGACATAGAATTCGTGAAAGGAGATGAAAACAAGAAGGTTTTCAGGTTTTCTGCTTCTGGAGACAAATGGATAATGCTGGAAATCAAGAAAGGCCAGTCCGCAGGCAATCATTATCATAAAGGTCTCGTTAAAGTGAAGACTCCTGAGGTCGGCATCGTGATCAAGGGAAAGCTCGAATATGAACTTACCGACGTGAAGACGGGCAAGAAAGAGACTGTTGTGGTTGAAGCGCCAAAGATCATCAAGATACCTCCATTTGTCCAGCACAAGCTTACTGCTCTTGAAGACAGCATGTTCATAGAACCTACTTCTGATGATGTGATGAAGGATAGGTTTGAGATGTAGTCTTGAAGAAAATAGATGGGCCCGCGGAGACATTCACTGACGTTCCTGTCCGTTAGGACAAGTCCAAACAGATTTGAACTCCGGACCACTCGATATCTGATGTTAAATTATCAGTCGAGCACTCAACCAGGCTAAGCTACGGGCCCAAACGTCCTCGGCCAGGATCGAACTGGCGACCTTGTGGTGTCTACTTGATGTTTAACAGCCACACGCTCTCTAGTGCCTCACATCATAGACATGAAGTACCGCTAAGCTACGAGGACTTAATACTCGAGAATTAGATGTTGCTTTATAAATATTTTGCTAAAAAAATGTCTAAAAAAAGAAAAAGAAGGGGAAAACTCCCCTTCCAGCCCATGCATTGTTAGTTCTGGGTGTTCTCGCTTGAGGGTATGCGAGGTTGTGTGAAATCCCAAATGGACTATGATAAAATAAAAAAGGGAGATTTACTCTCCCATTTTCATATTGTGGCCGCCGAATCTGCCTGATCCGTCTCGACCCATGCCTTTTCCCATCCCTTCTCCAAATGGCATGTCAAAGCTGAGGTCTTCAGCCAGCTCATGTGCAAGTTCGAAGTCTCCGTCTTGCCTTGCCTGGTGCATCTGTACCATTATTTCGAAGTCTTCTGCAGAGACATCTTCTGCGTTGAACCTTGCTTTCTCGCAGTCTGCAACTGCTGCCTGCCAAGCCTCATAGTCCCCATCTTCAAGGGCCTGCTTAGCTTCTCCGAAGTTGGTTCTCATTTGTTCCATGTTCTGGAAGCGTTCCTGAACCTTTTCGAAGTTTTCTTCAGTCAGCATCTTGCCATGGGCTTCTTTCCAAGCCTCAAAGTTTCCTGCTTCGACAGCAGCCTGTATCTCTTCTCTGTTCTCCTGTTCTCCGAAGCCTACGCCTCGGTAAGCTGATACCAAGCCCAGGGCCAAAAGCCCGACTATGGCAACAGCCAAAATTCCAAATATTGCTTTTTTCTTCATTTTTCCGTCCTCCTTATAGTTTTTCTCCAAAACCATAATAAAGCTGTATAAAGCCTATTTCTTTATAAACAAGAAGAAGGCAAAATGTACACTTTAAGTCCACTTTTTTTATAAAGCTTTAAAAAGTCCAAGAGATTGGTGATACTATGCCAGGACACGGATTCGCGATGATGCAGACCAACCTTTGGGTTGACGCAATTTACACTCTCATAATCATTTTAGCTAGCGGTATAATCTATACCAAGACAAGAGAGATCTATGCACTGACTGGGCATAAAGGCATTAAGTATTTCAGGAACGTGTTTTTGTTCTTTGCCATAAGTTATCTTGCACATTTCTTCTTGCTATCACCACGAATCTGGAGAACCGTCGAGTTCGCCAATCTTATATTCCCCACAATCCTGTTCATAACTGTCTATGCAAGCACAGCTGCAGTACTTTATCTATTATACAGTGCAATGTGGAAGAAGACCCACAAGGGTTTCTTTGCCAAGTCCTGGCTTCTTCATGTGATAGCGTTGGTTGTGGCAATCTTGACCATATTGTTCAGCGTTCCCTTGTTATTTGTCATATTACAAGCAATAATCTTCATCTATGCAGCGATTATGAGCTATCTGAACCATAGGAAGGCGAAGACCAAGAAAGGCTTTTCCAAAGTATATTATATATACATACTGCTTTTTGTGTTCTGGATCCTGAATACGTTCGCTACGGCTTTGCCGCCGTTCTTCCTCCAGATAAAACTATTTGTCTATGCCATATCTATCATCCTCTTCATAATCATATTGACTAGAGTGGTAAAAAGGTTAAGTGTGAAATCCAATGACAAAAAAAAGGGATAGATTAGAAGTAATCTATGATATTTTGAAGATCATAAGAGATAAGAATAATTCTATAAAGCCGACTCCTCTTCTCCGTTACTCCAACCTTTCCTCGCAGAGGTTTGCAGAATATTATTCTGAGCTCATTGAGAAAGGGCTTATCAAGGAAGTTACTGACAAGAAAAACAAGAAATTTATCACCTTGAGCGATAAGGGTTTCAAATATCTTGAAAAATATCAGATAATAACCGGTTTCATCGACGATTTCAACCTTTAAAGCAAGTTTTATAAATATATCTGCCATTTCTACTACTATGCTGGAGTTCATATGGACTTATTTCGTGAAATTCTTAATCAACCCCATATTACTTAGCACTGCGTTCGCCTGGTTCGCCGCACAGCTCATAAAGGCAGCGATATGGCATTTCAGAGACAACAAGAGCTTCATCAGGAACATCTTCAAGTCAGGAGGCATGCCAAGTTCTCATACTGCAGGATTAGTCGCTTTATGCTTCTCCATACTTGCATCGACAGGACTCTCTGCTTTGTTCTATGCAGTAGGCGTGATAACAGTACTCCTGATACACGACGCTGTAAGATCCAGGAGATACGTCGGCCTGCATGCAAGCTTCCTCAACAAGAAGTTCAACCAGAGATTCGAAGAGAATGTCGGACACACCCTCTGGGAAGTCTTCTGGGGAATAATACTAGGCATAGGCATAGTTATTGTAGTTTTTGCGTTCTTCTAAGGAAAAGATATATAAATAGCTCTTTGTCTCTATGAACACGCCTCCGTAGCTCAGTAGCTAGAGCGGCTGACTTGTAACAAGTCAAGTTATCAGCAGGTCGAGGGTGCGATTCCCTTCGGAGGCTTATTTCTATTATTAAATGGAAAAATATTTAGATTAGTATTACTTTCCATTCATTGGTGATATAAATGGTCGAAATTGGAGTTGCAATGCTTACAGGCTCAACGGTAAGCCACTTCGGAGCAAATATGTTTAAAGAGATAGATAAAATGTTAGCTGAACAAAACCTTGTTTTTGCAAGTAAAAGTGAAGCACATGGAAGTATGACCATAAGATTTGTAGAAACAACAGACGCAGGTAATCAGCCTATGTATCAGATAACAACAGCCAAAGATACAAATTTACCCGAAGGAGCTGTACAAGAAGCTACCATTCACTTTAAAAAGAAAGGATGAAGGTATAAAAAATGAGTGATTCAGATAAAGCATTAGTTGTATTTCAAAGTAAGAAAATCCGAAGAACTTGGTTTAAGGATGAGTGGTATTATTCTTTAGTTGATATTGTGAAAGCTTTAACAGAAAGCATCAATCCTACTGATTATTTAAAAAAACTGCGTAAAAGAGATGTTGAGCTTGGAAGTTACCTAGGGACAAATTGTCCCCATGTAGAAATGCTGACTGAAACAGGTAAAAATAGACAAGTTCTTGCAGGTAACACAAAAGACGTTTTTAGGCTTATTCAATCAATTCCAAGTAAAAATGCTGAACCTTTCAAGAGATGGCTAGCAGAAGTGGGAAAGGAACGAATTGATGAAATAGAAAATCCTGAACTTGCACAGGAAAGAATGAAGAAATGCTTTGCACTCCTTATAACAAAAATTTAACGGTTACGCTTTACTTCACCCAAATTTTCCAGAATTATTTATATGGGCTCTCTTGTTAATTAAATCATAAAACAAAACTTTAAAAACCTGCTAATAACTCAATATGAATATGTTAAAACATATAGATTCGATTGAAGAATTTCGCTCGCTATTGAATTATTATGTGTCCTGTTTAGAGAAAGAAGACAGGTTATCACTTACCTTTAATTTTAGGTTAGATGGCAAAAAATTTTATTCAAACATCTTCAAAAAAGAGCAATTTTTCCTACAGAAAAAAGAGCAAATCGAAATCAAGAAAACTCCTGAAATTGAAAACTTCTTCAAAAATTACGAACTTTCTCAAAGAAACGAGCCTGTTTTCTATGGTTATCCTTTGTTTATGGATTCCAATGGAAATGTTAGCCCTGTTTTCCTTGTTGAAATCTTCTTTGAAGAAAAAGACGATTCAATTATTTTTACTAAAGAATCTGTAATTCCAGAATTTAACCATTATATCTTAACTAAACACGGTTATAATGCAGAAGAAATAAATAAAATTCGCTTAGAAATTGAGGAAGAAGATGATTTTGCTATTAAGCTTCAAAAAATAACAGAATTGCTCAACCTTGATAATAAACCTATTTTTTCTGAACTTGAACAAAAACCATTGATTGTAAAACCATCACCCCAATTAATAAACAAAGCAATTTTATATTTTGGAGGGAGAATGGGCTTTACCAGAGGATTGGTAGATGAGTTACAAAAACTAAAAAAATTATCTCAACAGCAATTACAATCAACATCATTGGGAATTTTGTTTAATAAAGAAAGAAATGAAACATCAGAAAACAAAAGAAATCTTCTGGAGATATTCAGTCTAAATGAATCACAAGAAAAAGCAGTTGAAAATGCTTTTTTAAGTAATATTAGCGTGATTACTGGACCGCCAGGCACAGGAAAATCCCAAGTAGTTCTTAATATCATTGCTAATGCTGTCTGGAATGATAAAACTGTCTTATTTGCAAGTAAAAATAATCGGGCGGTAGATGTAGTAAATGATAAACTTAAAACAATTTTATCTAAAGACTTAGTTGTGAGGATGGGTTCCAGTAAACACAGGAAAAATGCTAAATTACAGATTCATAAACTCTTTCAAAACAAAAATTCCTTAAAAATATCCTCTAACTTTGAAAATGATACAGAGAAAATAAAGAACATCAACAAAGAAATGAACTCTCTTAAAGATCAGTTAGAAGATATGTCTAAAACTAATGAAGAAATTGAAGAACTACAAAATCAAGCCGATAGTTTAGCAAAAGAGATTCCTGAAAAACTCTACAATCAATGTAAATACGACAAATTTAAAGCAATTGATAAGTTTAAGTTAGAAAGCGATATCAAAAATAATTTTGAAAACCTAACTATAATTAAGAAACTGATTAAGACATTCTTACCCTTTTTCTACCAAAGAAAAGAACAGGCAATTTTCAAAAAATATTATGCTGATTTAGGTGATAATTTCAAAGAATATTTAGACAAAAATGTTAAACTTAACACTGAAGAAATCAAAAAATCACTGAAATGGATTTTACTATTTAAGCAGATAGATCTTGTCAGAAAAGAAATAAATACATTAAAACAGAAATTAGCAAAATCAGATTCTATCTATAACTTACAATCTAAAATAGAAAAATTCCAAAAAGAAAGAATCAAACTATCAAGAAATATATTTGAAAATTATTGGTTCGAAAAAATAAAGAACACTACCCCTCAAGACGAAAACCATGTTTCCAGATACATGGATGCAACAGAAAAATTGGAACCATGGATTGAAGATAAAGTTATGTGGTTACAATTGATAAGAGAACAAGAAAGCGAAATTCAAGAATTATTATTCCTTCTTCCTATCTGGGTTGTAACTAACCTATCAGCAAAAAATAGCCTTCCCCTAAAAGAAAATCTTTTTGATTTGTTAATTATTGATGAGGCTTCACAATGTGATATTGCTTCTGCTTTGCCTTTGTTCTACAGAGCAAAACAAGTAGTAATTATTGGTGATCCTAAACAGTTAAAACATATTTCCTTACTTAGAGAGACAGAAGATGAAAAAATTGCATCAAAGGAAAAAGTTTTTAGATTGTTTTTGGATTATGCCTATAGTAAAAATTCCCTTTATGATATTGCAGAAAGAATAATTAAAAGTAAAAATAAATTGCCCATTTTATTGAATCAACATTATCGTTCCTATAAGGATATCATTAGTTTTTCTAACGAGTATTTTTATGATAAAAAATTAAACATAATGACTGATGAAAGCAAATTAATTCCTAATAGTATCTATCCCCGAGGTGTCAAGTGGATTGATGTTCGTGGTAAAACTAGTCAAACTAAAAGTCCATACAACAGAGAAGAAGCAATAGAAATAATAAAAATTCTCAAAAGTTTGCAAAAATCAAATTTAAAGAAAATTTCTTTTGGGATTGTAACTTTGTTTAGGGCTCAGATGGAATTAATTGCTAATATGATTAACAAAACTAAAGAATTAAAGAATATGGATACTACAGTAGGAACTACCCATAGATTTCAGGGAGATGAAAAAGATATAATTATCTTCTCACCAGCGATATCGCAAGATATAAAGCAAACAACACTTAACTGGATTCATACAACCACACAATTGCTAAATGTAGCCATTACCAGAGCAAGAAGTGTTCTCATTATTGTAGGTGATAAGAGAAAATGCCATGATGCTGGAGGTTTTCTTAAAAGTTTAGCGGAATATATTGAATCTAAAAAACAATTAGATATTAATTTTGATTCTCCTGTTGAAGAAAAATTATTCAAAAAACTAACTAAAGAAAAAATTAAAGTTCTTCCTCAATACGAAACAAAAGTAAGGGAGACGAAACCTTATCGGCTTGATTTTGCTTTGTTCATAAACGACAATAAATATAATATTGAAGTGGATGGTGATAAAGCCCATTCTCAAAAAATTGAATCTGATATTCTACGAGATATTCATCTAAGAATGGATGGATGGAAGATTAGAAGATTTCAAGCGAGCGAAATTCATAATAGTATGGATAAAGTTGTAGAAGAAATTAAAAGACTTTGTTAACGAGAAAGCCCTTATTCTTAACTTTACACTGGAAAACTACGGTGACAACTGAATTTACGGCGGGTTTTCGAACTCTTCGGACGAAATTTTCCCACATCATATATGATCAAAAAGCATAACAAGGGACTTATGTTAAATTCAATAAAATGAGTTACTTTTTTAAAATGGGGGTCTGAAGTCCTGTGGACACATTGTCTTGACTTCGTAGAGAGATTATAATTTAGAATATTGCCAATCTCTTTAATGTTTTTACTGATAGGCGAGGCACTTTTTAAATACAAAACTTTATATATCTAAGGGCATACTTGGGTTATGATAATGAAAAGATTACAGATTAAAGATTCAGTTCAAGTTGTTGCAATAAATTATGATAATCGAACTGATTTAGAATATGCGAAAGGAAGTTGTGGAAATACTGGATTTTATAAATTTCCTGTAAAAGGAATAGGATATCCTAAAAAGGCATGTGATTATATTGCGTTTTATTTAAGTGATGATGACTGCTTTGGAGATAAAAGAAGAGGAATTATCTATTATGCAAAGATTAAGAGATATGAAATTATGAAAAAGAAACTGATTTGTGCCAAAAAAGAATTTTTAGAGAGGAAACCTGAATCAAACGAATTAGATTATTACAAATTAGAAATTGATAAATTAATGCAATTAAGTAGTAAAATTAAAAATCCGTTTAATTACGGGTTAAGATATTGTTATTCTTCTTTAAAAAAATTATTTAAAAGTAAAAACATCTCCCAATTATATTTAAACAAAAAAGAGAACTCATAATAAAAAAGATATTTATTACAAAAATAAAGTTTCAATCGCACGCACTTTACGCTTTTACTAACAGATTTAGAAACATTTTAATATATCTCCTACATTATTTTTTAGTATGAAAACAATCAAATCAAGTGATATATCAAATTATCTTTTCTGTCCTGTTAGCTGGTGGCTTGGAATAACAAAAGGTGTTAAAGTAACAAAGGCAATGAACAAAGGAGAAAAACATCATGTTCTTGTTTCAAAAAATCAACCAAAAGCAAGGCTTATCTACATTGGTATGACAATCATCATTGTTTTTATTATAGCGCTTATAATATACAGGTTTTTAGGATGAATACAATAGATACCATAATCATAGTAATGGGTATTGTTTTAATAATTTTATTTGCTTTATTAAAATCAACAAAGGTTCCAAAGCAGGTATATAAACGCAAAGCAGTTTATTCTGATCATAAGGAAAAACCTGAGAAAGCATTATCTTCATCTAAATACGGATTAGTAGGAAAACCAGATTTTATATTGCATACAAAAGACGGTTTATTGCCTTTAGAAATAAAGCATACGAATAGGCCTAAGCAACCTTATTTTTCCCATGTAATGCAACTGATCTCTTATTGTTTATTGATAGAAGAAGAAAAAGGCGTAAAACCAAAATATGGCTTCATACAATACCAAGGAGGACAGGCTTTTTCGATTCCTTACACAGAAAAGATGAAATCATTTTTACTAAAAACAATGCAGGAGATGAGAGATTATATTGATTCAGGAAAAAGTCCAAAACCCATTAAGAATTACAGATGTGAAAAGTGTAGTTATAAGGAAGATTGTTTTCCCAGCTGATTTTTACATAGATTTGGGTAGATTAGACGATAAAGAACTTGACAAGATTTCTCATGTCAAGAAGGATTATTCTTAGTGATTTTCTTACAAAATCACAAAATATATAAATAAGTATATCTAAACCGATATATCGGAAGCAACATATCTACTAAGATATATCGAAAACAACATATCGAATCCGATATGCCAAACTAAAATGTTCAGAGGACACCTACGCTTTTTTGTACTGCACGCATTGGCCAAAGAGGACATGGCAGGCTACAGATTAATGAAAGTATTAGGTGAAGATTTGGGAACCAAACCCAGCCCTGGCTCTATTTATCCAATTCTCGACGAACTGAAAAAGAAAGAGTACATCTCGTGCAAAGAGCTCAAGAGAAAGAAAGTCTATTCTATAACAAAAAAAGGCAAGGACTTCCTCAAAGAAGCCCTCGAACTGAAAGAAGAATTCTTAGAGAAAGTCCAGAAAATCCATGAAATGCTGGAACCAGAACAGTCAAAACAGAACAAGAAAGACATGCACTACTGGCAAGGCTCATTGCCAAAAAGCGCCACTATAGAACCTGAATTAAGACAGTTCATGAGAACAGCCTGCCAAAAACTAGAAGAACATAACGGCGCTAAAAAGATAAAATCATTCCTAAAAGAAAAGACAAAGGAGTTGAAATCACTATGACTGAAAAGATAATCGAACTAAAAGACGTCTGGAAGATCTATGAGATGGGAGACGTGAAGGTAGAAGCATTGAGAGGGCTCACCTTGACCGTCAACCGATGCGATTTCGTCGCCATAATGGGACCATCCGGCTCAGGCAAGAGCACAGCCATGAATATGGTGGGCGCTTTGGACATCCCTACAAAAGGAAAGATCTTCCTCTCAGGCAAAGACATATCTGAGATGCCGGAATCAAAGCTTGCCCAGATAAGAGGCAAGAAGATCGGCTTCATATTCCAGAAGTTCAACCTTATCAACACTCTAAGCGCTCTAGA
>JBDRIN010000088.1:0-14609 GCA_043815805.1 archaeon
AGTCAGGATTCGGAAGCATAAAAAGAAAGTTTGGAGCTTGTGTAAGCTCCAAAACTGTGCGGACAATCCGCACAGAAGTGTACGGAAAGTTAGTTTGTCATAACATTTTCCGATTATTTAAAAGACTTTTAGGACAGAGCCTTTTCAAAGAAAACCTTTTTAAAGTTGCACTTCTCGATTAGAATATGAACTGGGTCCTTTTCGCTTTGATCGCTGCACAGCTTCTTTACACAACAAGCGACCTGATGGCAAGAAATTACATGCCAAAGTACGGTTTCACCTGGGCAGCTTTCTTGACAGGTTGGTTTGCTATCTATTTCATAATAAGGATCTTTGCCATGGTGGGCCAATTATATGTCTTCACAAGCGTAGAATTGGGCAAGACCGTCGCTATGTTCGGAGCACTGGGCATAGTGTTGGCGAATGTCCTCGGCCTTCTGGTCTTCAAAGAAATCCTTCCGCCCTGGGCGTACATAGGCGTCAGCCTGGCGATCATAGCTTTTTTTGTGCTGGCTTTTGCTTAAATTAGCCCTCCAACACAGAAATCTTGTTCACTATCGTTCTCAATTTTTTGCTTCTTTGAAGCAAAACCTTTATTAACATCACCTTCTTTTCTCTATTATGTGGGTGGAATGGCGTTTCCAAAGCTAAAAAAAACTATATATTATCCTGGCTGCCTCACTTTGAGGAAGCTTAAGGATGTCTATTATAATTATAAGTCTATTCTTTGTGACCTTGGTGTCGACTTCATAGTCCTTGACGAATTGAAATGCTGTGGTTACCCAGCGTTATACTCTGGTTACAGGGAAGATTTTGAAAAGTTAAGGCATGACAATCTGAAGCTCCTGAAAAAGAACAATGTAGAGAAGATAATAACCAACTGCCCGCATTGCATGAAGATGTTCAAAGAGTACTATAACATCCCTGTTGAGCATATCAGCCAGACTTTGGCAAGGGAAAAGAAGAAAATACCGACGTTAAATGAGGAAGAACAGGCTAATTTTCACGATCCCTGCAACTTATCTAGAATACTCCACATTGTCAACGAACCAAGAGAAGTCCTGAAAGCATCAGGCCTCCACGTCGTCGAGATGAAAGAGAACAAAGACAAGACCCTATGCTGCGGTTCAGGCTGCGACAACCTGAAAAGAAATTTCCCTGCTCTGTCAAATAGGATGGCAAAGGCAAGGATCGGCCAGGCAGACACAGACACCATAGTGACCTGCTGCCCTTACTGTTATGAACATATGAAATCAAACTCTAAAAACATCAAGATCAAAGAGATGAGCGAGGTGTTAGTAGATTGAAGGATCACATAGCCAAGATAGTGGGAGCGAACAGGGTCTCTGACTCAGAAGAAGACCTGTTAGCTTACAGCTACGACGGCTCTTTCTTAGAGGCAATGCCAAAACTGGTTGTCTGGCCCAAGACAGTCGAAGAGATAAGGGCAATCCTCCTTTTCTTAGGCAGAAGCGGCACTTCCTTAGTCCCGCGAGGCAACGGCACAGGCTTTGTCGGCGGTGCGATAGGAGAAGGCGCAGCGATACTTGACATGACTTTGATGGACAAGATAAAGAAATTGAACGTCAGAGAGAAATATGTGGATGTTGAACCAGGCATAACCTTGAAAAAACTCAATGATTTCCTAAGGACAGAGCATCTTTTCTTCCCCATAACTCCTGAAAACCAAAAAACAACAACTATAGGAAGCATGTTCGCAACCAACGCCTTGAGCATAAGAAGCTATGGGCTTGGAAAGATGGAAAACTGGGTTGAGGAGATAGAATTTCTCGACGGCACAGGAAAATTCTACAAGACCAAGTCAGTAGAGAAATTTATCGGCACAGAAGGCACTGTTTCCATAATAACTAATCTGAAACTGAAAGTCATTCCATCGATAACAGGCACAACAACATCTGTTTTCGGGTTCATGGAGATCCCAGATATGATAAACAGGCTCCAGGAGCTAAAGAAGAACGAGTCGATAATAGCCCTAGAGTTTCTGGACAAGATGTCTTCTACTTATGTCGGTCTGAAAGACAATTATCATCTCTTGGTTGAGTTCGAGTCTGATGACGGCAAGCTCAACAACATCGAAGAAATAGAGAAAGTATGGTTGAAGAGAAATGGATTGAACAAGGTCTTGGACTTGAAAGGATACATGTTAAGGGAAGATACTAAGATTCCTACAGAAAAGCTCTATGACATGATAATTTGGTGCGAACATAACCAAGTGCCATGCTACGGCCACATAGGATTAGGAATATTAAATATCCGCTTCATGCCCAAACAGAAGGGAAAGATAGAGGAGCTTTATGATTTTGTGAGAAAGATAAATGGTTTCCAGGCAGGCATGTACGGATATGGTCTAAAGAAGAAAAGATTCATGCCCCAAGCCACGAAAAACCGCATTATCAAGCTGAAAGAAGAGTTTGATTACAATAATCTTCTCAACCGCGGGAAGATGGTAGATTACAGGTGAGTAAAAAGAGGACACGATGAACATATCAAACAAGATACATTTTTTTACGAACCGGGAGCTTTCAGAAGTATATGTCTCATATGCCATAAGGGCTCTTGCCTTTTCCATGATTGGTCTTTTCATCCCTGTCTTCCTTCTCCAGATGGGTTATCCTCTTACAGAGGTCTTTCTGTTCTTCTTTTTCACAGAGTTGTTTGGCATACCTTTCGCTTTCTTGTCTGCCAAGTTGGCAGAGCATATAGGTTTCAAGCACACCATCCTATTGAGCGTGCCTGTCCAGATACTTTTCTTCTTTTTGTTGTTTGCCCTTAACAAGAGTTTTATATCCCTTTGGTTTGTCGCGTTGATATATGGGTTTGCAGCCATGCTTTTCTGGATGCCTTTCCATTTCGAGTTTGCCACTAACTCTGACAGGAAGAACAGGGGCATGGAATTCGGCATTTTGCAGTCACTCTCTCTCACGGTTGTGGTCATCGGACCTCTCACAGGAGCTTTCATAATCTCAAAATTCTCTTTCAATGCATTGTTTGTTATAGTAAGCATACTTCTTTTCTTGTCGACATTCCCTTTGTTCTTATCAAAAGACAAGAAAAGGCCTTTCAAGATAAACTTCAAGAAGTATTTTTCAAAATACAGGAGAGAGGCCAATGTTTTCTTCAGTGAGGGCATAATGGACAACGCGCATCTTATCCTTTGGCCAACCTTTGTGTTTTTGATACTCCAGGGTATCTTTTCTTTAGGAATAATAGGTTCTTTAGGAGGCCTTTTCACAGCCTTTGTACCGGTTATAATCGGACGGGTCGCCGATGAGATGCCAAAAGGCAAGATGATGAGGTTAGGTGCGTGGTTCAACGCCCCAGTATCTATTCTAAGAGGATTCTTCACCCCTTTCGGCTGGCTGGCTACCTGGACAGCGTTGAGCGGGTTGACCATGGCCATATTCCAAGTGCCTTTCTTATCCAGGTTTTACAACAAAGCGGCTAGGCGCAAGTACGAGCAATACATCGTCTTCAGAGAGTTCTATCTCCGGCTGGGGAGGGCGTTCCTGTTCTGCGTCCTGATCATATTATTATTCTTTGGCGTACATTGGCTGTACGTCTTTGTGATCGGCTTTTTCATGGCCGCAGTCGCAATCACTATCTGTTCAAAATATGCGGAGGCTAAAACATGAATCTAGAATTTTGTTATCGCTGCAGCTTGTGCAACCTGAACTGTCCTGTCTATCGGATCTTCAAGACAGAGACTTCCGGAGCACGTTATAAGGCTTTTATCATGGACCGGGACAAGCTCAACAAATGGGTCTACCTGACCACTGACTGCGGCCGTTGCGCAATGGATTGTCCTGCTGGTGTCGGCTTGGACTTTGTTCAGGCAAAAGAAAGGTTGGTGAACGGTGGGTTTGAGACAGAAGCCAACAAGAAGATGATAGCTCAGCTAAGAGAGAAAGGAGTTCTTTTCTGAGCAAAAGCTTCAGAGAGAAAGATAATATCAGAATCTTTATTAATAATCTGTTTCTGTTATTCTCTTTATGGAATCCTATGAGGTTATAATAGTCGGTGCAGGTCCTGGAGGGTTGCATTGTGCTGAAATACTGGCAAAGGCAGGCAGAAAAGTCATAGTTCTTGAAAAAAATTCCGTTGTTGGCCCCAAAGCTTGTGCAGGAGGATTGCCACGGCACACTTTTGAGTATCTCGGCATTCCTGAGAAGCTGGTAGAGAAGAAATTCAAAGAAATATGCCTTCATACTCCTTACAGCACCAAAGTGATAAAGTCTAGAAAACCTTTAGTTTACACGATTCAAAGAGAAAAACTTGGAAGGTGGCAGTTACATAATGCAAAAGAAGCAGGGGTACTTGTCAGAACAAGAGCAAAAGTCACTAAAATACTCAAAGACCACGTCATTATAGACCATAATAAAAAACTTAGATTTAAGTATCTTGTAGGAGCAGATGGGGTTGCTTCGATTGTGAGAAGGCATTTAGGCTTGAGGACCAAATATGTCGGAGCCACTTATCAGTATAATATTCCCACGACAAGATATAAGAATCTCGAACTTTTTTTCGGTCCAAAACTTTTTCGTCCACGACATTTTTATATTTTTCCACACAAAGATAGGGTGTTTATCGGATGCGGCAAGTTTCCTCCAATTTTCCGTACAAAAAACTTAAAAGAGGATTTCAACAATTGGTTAGAAAAAAAGAATATTGACATTTCGAATGCAGAGTTTCAAGCAGCATCATTTAATTCTGATTTTAGAGGATATAAATTTAATAATGTCTTTTTAGTGGGTGATGCAGCGGGATTAACCTCTGGTTTAACAGGAGAAGGAGTCTATCAGGCGCTAGTGTCTGGAGAAGAAGTGGCTAAGATAATCATTGATAATAACTATGTTTCCAAAATAATGCTGAAGCTTATCCACAAACACAGAATGCACCTCTGGGCATTGATGTTTTTTGAAATGTTTTTCCCTATCAGGCCTCTAGCATACAAATTAATGGGTGGGATGATTAAAAAAGAATGTTTATAACAATCTCACTGATTTCTAGAAAGGAAGGATTTCTGTTTTGTCTTCTGCTCTAATGCAGTGAAATAGACTATTATCAAAAGGCCGATGACCAGGACGACCGTGGCTGCAATAAGATTATTATTATCCAGTTCTTCTTCTTCAGGCTCTTCATAAGTCTCTAGATTGCTTGCTGCCTGATAATCTAAGTATTCTCTTGCAGTCATGTCTGCGATCCTCTCGCACATCCCTGGGTCGTGGCAGACTCCTCCTCTGTCGCCTGCGAAAAGGCAGCATGCCTGGTCAGGAGAGCATTCAGAGTTCTGCTCGCAGATAGGCGCTTGCTCATAGATAGCATATCCTGAGATATCTGTCGTCTTCAAGAAGATGAAGACAAAGCACAGCACCACAACGATGGATGCGGCGGTTATGACTTCCTGATTCTTGTTCATGAGGGTTTTAATGAAGAAGGAGTTTATTAAAGTTTCGTTTCGAATATCTTTTCTTTGTCTTTCTCAGAAAGTTCTTTGTATTTCCCTGGTTCTAGCTTTCCTAGCTCTAGTTTACCAATTCTTATCCTTTCCAGGGTCTTGACTTTGATGCCAAGTGCACCCAGCATCCTTCTCACAATCCTTTGTTTGCCTTCATGTATTGTTATCTCGATTGAAGTCTTGCTGTGCTTTTTTATCTTTGCCGGCCTGGTCTTGCCGTCCGAGAGGTTGATGCCCGCTTCTAATGATTTTATGTTTTCATCTGTTATATTATTATATGAATTAGCAAGGTATGTCTTCTTGATCTCATAGCGAGGATGCATTATGCTGTTAGAAAAGTCGCCGTCATTAGTCAGCAAGAGAAGTCCGGAGGTGTTAAAGTCCAACCTACCAACAGGAAAGACCCTCTCTTTGACCTTGACATAGCTCATGATGGTCATGAATTCAGGATCCTTTAGAGCAGTGACGCAGCCCACAGGCTTGTTGAATATCAAGTAAAGCTTTTTTTCTTTTTTTACGATTTTTCCGTCTACAGAGATCTTGTCATCTTCAGAAGCCTTATCACCTATAGAGATTACTTTGCCGTTGACTTTCACCTTCCCTGCTATTATGAGCTCTTCAGCTTTCCTTCTCGAGCAATAGCCATAGTTGCTGATGAGTTTTTGTACGCGATGCATGTTTTTGGTTATGTGTCTTGCATTATAAATTTTTCCAAACAGAAAAATATATAAGCGCATGTCTCTCTACACAATTATGTTCAGCTTAGGCAGAGGAAAAATCCAGATAAATCTCACAAAGTACCAGTTCGCTCCAGGAGATACTATAGACGGCACAGTTCTTATGACTTTGAAGAAGCCCACAGAGGCTGCTGGTGTGAAGATTCGTTTGGTAGCTCAGGAAAGAGTGGTCACAGGGGGCGGGAGCAGCAGGAATTCCAGAACAGTAACTTTGTTTGATTTTGAGTTGCCGCTGGACGGACCAAAGACATATCTTGCAGGCCAGCCTTTCTCTTACAATTTCAGCATAAAGGTTCCCCCAACGTTAAAATCAGAGTTTCCTGATAACAAGCTTGGTGCAGCACTAAAAATGGCAAGTACCTTCATGGGGGCAAGAGGGGTAATCAATTGGTTCTTGAAAGCCAGCTTGGATATACCTAAGAAGATTGATTTTTCCAAGACTGTAAAGATAAATGTTGCCTGATTACATAAGCTTCTTCAGCTTTCTCTTGAATTCTTTTGCGTCTTTTTCTACCGCTTGCAAGATCTTCTTTTGCTTGTGGAACTCTAAAGATTTTATATTGCTCACAGGTGGCTTTATGTAGATATCCGGCTTGTCGTATTTCAACATCTCGTTGACGATGTTTTTCTGCATTATGTGGAAGCTTGAGAATATTATCTCAAAATAATTTGGGAGCATGACTTTTGTCTTCTGGACAGGGTCTTCTTCTGAGATATCTATCGCGATTACGACTTCGCATTCTTTTTTCAGGAGGTTGTATGGTAAGGGATTCGATGCGCCGCCGTCTATATATACATTATTCCCTATCTTTACTGGGGGTAGCATACCTGGGATGGCGATGCTTGCCTTGAGTGCGTCTATTATATCTCCTTTTTCGAATACTTTCTCTTTTCTCTCCCAGAAATCAGTTGCTACAACTTTCAGAGGGATATCTAGCTCTTCAAATGTCTTGCATTTCAGGATGTGCTTGACATTGAATATTACCTTATCAGACTTGAAGTATTGACCCATATTTTTCAATGAGAATCCCGACAGGTTCTTTTTTATCCCATTAAATGTGAATTTGTTGAAATGTTCCTCTATCTCTTTGCCAGAGCATCCAGAAGCGTACATAGCCCCTATGACAGCGCCTATGCTTGTGCCGGCTATCATGTGTGGCTTTATCTTCAACTCGTCAAAAACTTTTAGAAAGGCAATGTGGGCGATGCCTCTTGCGCCGCCCCCGCTTAAAGCTAGACCTATCTTCTTCATTCTATGATTTCTAGAGTCCCGAACCTGCCTGAAGAGAGCTGAAGCTCGCCCTGGTATTCCTGGGACCAGCCTTTGGTTATCTTGATGGTGGTGCCTTCTGAAACCTTGTCTATATCGTCGTTCCACAGGGTGACTTTGATCTTTCCTGAGTCATCCTCGCATGTGCAGTCACATACCTTAAGGCTTCCTCCTCTGACTTCTCGAGGGTCTCCTTTAGAGACTACCTTCAATGTTATCTCGTCAACCTGTCCTTTTCCTTTGATATCAGAAACTTTCATTTTTTATTGACCTCTTTAGTTTTTATTATGGTTTTGAGAGGTCATATAAAACTTTTTCGATATTAGAATATGATGTTTAGCTTCCTTAGTTCCTGTTTTAGCTGCTCGTTGTCTTTGAAAAGGATGGTTTTGAAGCCTAGTTTCTTCGCACCTTCTATATGGATCTCTCTGTCATCTATGTATATGCATTCGTCTGCATCCATATCCAGTTTTTTCAGCATCAGCTCGAAGATCTCTTTGCCTGGCTTTGCCAATCCGACGTCGCAGGAGATTATCTTCGGTTCAAAGTGCGAGTAGATGCATCTTGCTTCAGTCACCTTTGTATGTAGATCCGGAACATTTGAGATTGCTCCGACAGTATATTTTTTTTTCAATTTTCCAACAAGCAGTATCAATTCTTTATTAGCGGGTGTTGCCTCTATGTGCACTTCTTTCCAAGTTGACAGTATGTCTTTTTCTATGCCGAACCTTTCTTTGATTTCTTCTGCGAACTCAGCTATCTTTAACTTTCCTGTCAACAGTTCCTGATTATGCTGCTTTTTCATGCTCTTAAGCTCTATTTCATCAATTCCTAGCTTCTCTGCTAGCTTTGCGTATATCTCTTCTTCTCGACCGTTTACAACGACCCCACCAACATCAAATATTATTGCTTTGACCATTTATATCACCACTTATTAGTGGCAATAGAAACTTTTAAATATGTAAAACAACTTATAAAAGTTTATGAACCTAGATAGATTCCTTGACACTCTAAAACTGACCCTATATGAGAAGGAGATAATAGCGTATTTGGCCACGGTAGACTCTGCAGACGCTAATACTATCTATAAGAACGCTAAAGTGCCCCAGGGACGCATATATTCGGTCCTACAGGAGCTCCACAAGAAGGGATTCGTGGATATACTGCCTGTATGCCCCAAAAAGTACCAGATACGCGATATAAAGACCTCTTTAAAGCAATATTTAAAGCAGAAGGAAGCGGATCTACAGGAAAAGAGGGAGCTTATTGATGACCTCGAACTAGCACCACGGAAATTTATAATGGCTCCAAACGATCCTTCTGTAAGCTTGTTTTTAGGCAGAGACGAGCATCTTCAGATCGTTGCTTCTTTGAGAGATGCTGCCCAAGACGAATTGCTACAGATTGCGCCTTCATTTAGAGGTTCATTTGCCAGCAGGCTTGCTATGCAAAAAGCATTGAAGAGGAGAGTGAAAGTCAAGGTAATAACTCTTGGTGTAAATCCAGACAACAAGCCCATGATCAAGACCACTGTTGAGAACGGCGGCGAAGTCCGAATATTGGAGTTCCCAAGGACAGCCTTCATGATAAAAGATTCAGAAGAGTTCATCATAGTAGTCCACAATTATGAAAAGATGGAAGAACGCACCGTCATATTGTGCAGGAACAAGGCCCTGCTGGATATACTAAAAGACAAGTTTTTTGAATATTGGCAAAAAGCCAAACCAGTCAAAAAAGAGGACCTTGAATGAAGAATAAACTGAAGATCGGCATCTTTTCGTTCACATCCTGCGAGGGCTGCCAGATCATCATGATAAACTCTGACGAGCTATTCGGCAGGATATCTGACTTAGTAGACTTAACACATCTTCCCATCATCCAGGAGCACAACCAAGAAGGCCCTTACGATGCAATCTTTGTCGAGGGAGCCATAACATACAAGCAGCAGATAAAGACTCTGAAGGATCTTAGAAAGAAAACAAAGTATCTCATAGCTTTCGGAACATGTGCTACTTTCGGCGGAGTCAATGCCATCAGAGACTATGACAAATCTTTCAAAGAGAAGAAAGCGTACAAGGATTTCTCTTTCCTGAAAAATCTCGATGTGAAAGGCATAGGCAGCTATGTCAAGGTGGATTATTACCTCAAAGGCTGTCCGCCTGTGAAAGAAGAATTCATGAAAGTCATAACTTCATTATCGGAAGGTGAGCTTCCAGAGGTCTATGACAAAGCAGTCTGCGTGGAATGCAGAGAAAACAAGAATCCCTGCCTCCTAGCACTAGGAAAGCAATGCCTAGGTCCGGTCACATGCGGAGGCTGCGATGCATTATGCACTTCAAAAGGCATAGAATGCTATGGCTGCAGAGGGCCGGTGACAAAAGCCAACATCGACAATCTTGTCGCGTTGTTCGAGAAAAGAGGACTTTCTGAGAAGATGATTTGCGAAATGTTCATGACTTTTGCAGGTACGTCAAAAAGATACAAAGATTTTGTGAGAAAAGTATGGCAAAAACAATAAAGCTGGATTACATAACCAAAGTAGAAGGACACGCAGATTTATCTATAAAGATAAGGAAAGATAAAAAGCCGGATGTCAACCTGAAGATATTTGAAGGCGCAAGGTTTTTTGAAGGATTGGTCACAAACATGGACTTCAAAAGAGTTCCACTCGTCACTTCAAGGATATGCGGCGTCTGCAGCCAAGCGCACCTTCTAGCATCTTATACAGCGTTAGAGCAAGCCCAAAACATCAAGATATCAAATCAGACATCATCTTTAAGAAAACTTCTTCTTTATGCTTCGATAATCCAAAGTCATGCCTTGCATCTTTTCTTCATGAGCTTGCCAGATTATTTCAACATAGAAAATGCTATTGAATTAGCCAAGAAAAGACCAGAGATAGTCAAATTAGCCATAAGCATCAAAAGTCTGGCGAATAAGATACTTGAGATTGTCGGAGGACGGCAGATCCACAGCGTAACCACAAGATTTGGCGGCTTCACCAAATTGCCGGAGAAAAAAGAGCTTGATGAATTGCTTTCTTTGCTCAAGAAAGAGAAGCCAAAGATGTTGAGAGAATTCAAACAGATATTCTCGACACTAAAACAGCCAGACTTCAAGACAGACAATGATTTCTTGGCGCTCTGCTCTGACGAATATGCTCCTTTCAAAGGCACACTTAAGACCCTTTCAAGTATAACATTTGAGATAGGCGACTATCGCACTTATCTGAAAGAGAATATAAGGACATATTCAAGCTCCAAATTCGTCAGCATGAAGAATAAGAGCTTTATAACTGGAGCATTAGCGAGGGTAAACCTAAAAAGCGAATTCCTCAGCAAAGATGCAAAGAAGCTCCTGAAAACAACAAAGCTAGAGCTTCCCAACAGGAATCCGTTCAACAATAATCTTTGCCAAGCCATTGAGATAATCCATTTTTTCGACGAATGTATAACTATTCTTCAGAAGCTCAGGGTGCGGCAAGAGAAAGAGGTTGAGGTAAAACTGAAAGAGCCAACTATTGGAGTCTCTGCCATAGAAGTGCCAAGGGGAGTGCTTTTTCACGAATACACTCTAAGAGCTGATGGAAGCATATCTGCCTGCAACATCATAACGCCTACGACGCAGAATGTGCTGAGCATAGAGAATGACATAAAGAAGATGCTGCCGCAAATACTGAACAAGCCAAAAAAAGAGATAACCGATATGATAGAACGGCTCATAAGAGCCTATGATCCCTGCATAAGCTGTTCGACGCATTTCTTGAATGTAAAGTGGACTTGATTTGCATCAAATTTATATAAAGCTATTTATTCTGCATTTCTATGCAATACAAAAACCTCAACATCATCGGAACGAGCCACATCGCAAAGCAGTCCATAAACGAGATAAAGGATGCTTTCACCAAGTTCAAGCCAGATATTGTCGCTGTTGAACTTGATAAGGCACGCCTATACGGATTATTGCACGATGTAAAGCCGTCCAGGAATCTGATGAACATCAGGCACTTCGGCTTGAAAGGTTATCTCTTCGCTCTAATCGGAGGCATTATCCAGGCAAAGCTTGGAGAGATCGTCGGCGTAAAGCCAGGCGCAGACATGCTCACTGCTGTGCAGGAAGCAGGCAAATCCGGAGCAAGAATCGCATTGATAGACCAGAACATCGAAGTAACTCTAAAGAAATTCTCCGATCGCTTCTCGTGGAGAGAACGATGGAACCTGTTCGTCGATCTCATAAGCGCCCCGTTCTCTAAAGAGAAAGTTAGGATAGACCTTTCCAAAGTCCCAAGCTCACAATTGATCAAGGTCTTGATGGAAAAGCTCAAAGACCATTATCCTAATATATATTATACATTAGTGCAGGAACGCAACGAGATTATGGCAAAGAAACTGGCACATATGCTCCAGACCTTTCCAGACCAGAACATTCTGGCCATCATCGGCGCAGGCCATGAATTGGAGATTCTCAAGTTAGTGAAGGCGGAAAATCGCAAGATTTAAATATTACATGTACTTACATGTACTTACAGGTGTTATTTTTGTTAAAATACAGTAAACATGCCAGAGAAAGGATGGTCGAGAGAGGCATATCTGTAAAAGAAGTCGAAGAAGCCATCAAAAGAGGAGAAAAAGAACTACAGAGACCCAATAAGATACTACACCATTTCAGGCATTTTACTGTTGTGACAAAAAAGATTGGAAAAGACAATTTTATCATAACTGTCAAACCAAGGTGGTAAGAATGAAATGTCCTATATGCGAAAAAGGAACGTTGAAAAAAGGCAAGATTAAAGAATACATGTTTGGAGTCTATCTAGGAGAATTTCCCGCAGAGATATGCAGCAAATGTAAGGAATCTTTTACAGATTCTCTGACAACCAAAAAAATAGAAGCAGCAGCCAAGAAAAAAGGGATATGGGGTTTAGGAGCAACAACAAAGATAACTAAGACAGGAAATTCTTTAGCGGTCAGGATTCCTAAGAAAATAGCAGATTATCTTAAATTAGAGACTGGCAGAGAGGCATTTATCCATCCTGAGAACAATAAACTGATAATAGAGGCAAAATAATCTTTTTAAAGGAAAAATATATAAATGCTCCTAACCAATTTTAGACCATGCAAGGCGCTTGGTATACTTTGAAGAGGCACGGGACTTTCACAAAGAGCGAGCAGGTGCAATTCTTTGTCACTTGTTTATTCATCGCGTTGGGTTTTTTCCTGCATTGGTGGAGGACCCATGACATAAGCTTTGGTTTAGGAATCTTGTGGTTCATCCTATTCTTCATATTCGCTGTCATATTCCTGGGAATCTATGTCTGGGCCCAAAAGCTAAAGGGAGCCCAAATGGGCTACAAAGTGTCATATGGCTATTGGATCCCTGGATTGTTGATAGGTTTCTTGATAAATGTGGCCTCGAGCGGTTTGTTGATAGTGTTTGTCCCAGGAACAGTGGATGCCATGCTCATAGACCGGTTGAAGATAGGCAAGTTCAGGGGGAGATTCAACTTCATGCATCTGTTAGTCTTATCTGTCTGGGGCTTGTTGGCAAGCTTCATAATAGTCATAATCCTGAAGCCGATATATTTCGCGACAGGAGGCGCACCAGGATCTTTCATGTACAGCCTTATACTGATGACCATACTCATAGGTCTGTACTCTCTGATACCCTATCCTCATTCAATCGGTATGAACATGTTCCGAACCATGAGGTGGTCTGTGATATGGGCAGCCGCCATGGGGGTAGCTTATGCTTTGCTCATAGTATTGTCCAACACCTTTTCATTCATCCTTGCTTTCATAATAGGACTGGTCGTCCTTATAATCTGGCATACATTCATTGAGACTAAAAAGACGTGGGCATGATGACATACGACTTTGCTAAACAATGGTGGGAGACCCTTTTGATATTCCTTTTCATAGTCGGCATAGTCATATCTATCTTTGTCAACGTCTATTTCCTTGATGTTATGATAATATTTGCCGCAGGCATCTTGTTCGCTAGACTGATAGTGCCATACAGGAAAAAATGGCAGTTCCAATACGTCACTTTAGGGTTGGGTTTCTTAGTTGGTTACCTTATCTTTGCCAAGCAAGGGAACCAGTTATGGCTCTTCCTGTTCTTTGTCCTGGGAATTGTCATCACCAGGATCTTTGATGTTTTCAGAGAGGGGAAACATGAATGATATTTAAAGTGACAAATAATGTCTGGAAGCTTCAATTGGATACAGAAGCCACAAATATATATCTATTGGAGAAAGAGAAGATAGTCATTGACACAGGTTATAGAAGCCTGAAGCAGATAGTCGTGCAATTCTTAGGCAAGGTAGTTCCTTTGGACCAAATCGAGAAAGTGTTGTTTACGCATCTGCATTTTGATCACATCGGAAACTTTGATCTCTTCCCGAATGCCAAGTTCTATGCTTCTGCCCAAGAGATAGAGGATTTCAAGAAAGATCCTGCAGGCGCAGTCTTTCGCAAAGATATGGCAGAGAAGTTCAATGTTAAATTGATTCCCCTGCCAAAGAAGATAGGGCCTTTAGAAGTTATTCCGACACCAGGACATACGCGGGGAAGTGTCTCGTTCTGGTATCCTGAAGAGAAAGTCTTGTTCTCAGGAGACACAGTCTTTCCAGGAGCCATAGGGCAGACCATCTATGCGACATCAGTTCCAGAGAAGATGTCAGAGTCAGTGATGAAGCTGGCAGAGATCAATCAGAAGTTCCTATGCGCCGGGCATGATTAATCATCTCGGGGACATATGTGTGCAATCTTGTCTAAATAAACAAAGATTTCTTCTAAGACTGGCTTTGGACCATCATCTAGCCGGTCATATCTCAGCCTTGAATCTGAGAAGCAGGTCCAGCTGAACGAAGAAGGGTCTCCCAAGAGCTCAACAAGTGCACCAACAGCGACATAGTCATCCTTAAAACCGACAGAACGTACATAGACATCATACCTAACAACCTGGTAGGGCCGGGGATCCAAGGCTTCCCAACGGTTCTTCTGTTTCTTGACACGTTTAGGCGGCTGTTCTCTGATACGATAGAGAAGCTTGAAAGACGGAGATTTATTTATCAAATCAGCTATGCTTGTGTGGTCAAGTTCTTGCAGGCGCAGGCCATCAAAGC
>JBDRIN010000089.1:0-2575 GCA_043815805.1 archaeon
TTTCCTACCCTTGCAACCTATCAGCATAACGAAAGGAGAAAATATGAAAGTATCAGTAGGAATTTGGGGATGCGGTAACGTAGGAAATGCAACAGCAAGAGTATTTGAAGACCTTTGTCCAGCTCTTGTAAAGGTCTATAAGTATGATATTGATCCTTCTAAATCGAATGCATCTCCTGATAGAGTAGTAGAATGTGATTTTATTTTCCTATGTTTGCCCACTCCAATGAAAATAACAGGTGAGATTTCTTTAGAATATCTTGAGTCTGCTCTTAAAGAAATAAGAAAATTAGCAAAACATTCTGGAGAAAATAGAAAGATTATCATTATCAGAAGTACGACTGTCTCAGGGAGTACAGATAAATTTGCTTCAGAATATACCGAGTTTGATTTTGCTTTCTGTCCTGAATTTCTTAGAGAAGCTCATGCTGTAATAGATGCTCTTAATCCAGGCAGAATTGTAATTGGCACTAATGATGATAGAACTTCTAAGTTAGTTGAGGCTTTATTTATATTAGCTTTTGCCCCAAAAGTTAGATATGTTCATCTCACTCGTATCGAAGCTGAAACACTAAAATATTTTGCGAACACTCACAGATTTGTTCAAGTACTTCTAAGTAATGAACTATTCTTCTTTTGTCAAAAAATAGGAGTGGATTACGAAAGAGTACAAGAAATTTTGTCATTAGATGAAGTAATAGGAAAATTTACAAACGTACCCGGGCACGATGGGGATTTTGGTGCCGGGGGAAGGTGTCTCCCAAAAGATACATCTGCCCTCGCTTATATAGCAAGAACAAAAGATTCTCCTTTGCTTATTTTAGAGAAAGCTATTGAAGTAAATGATAAAGTGAGAATCAATAAAGATTGGTTCCAAATAAAAGGGGCTGTTGAGTCTTATAAATATTAAAATAATTTTTTGAGGAAAATATGGAGAATTTTTACGTTTACCTCTATCTTGATCCTAGAAAATCAGGGAGATTTTCTTATAATAGTTGTTCTTTTTTATACGAACCTTTTTATGTGGGTAAAGGAAAGGGTTTTAGGTATAAGCTCCTAAAACATTTGTTTCCTAAAGGGAAACTTTTCTATAAAATAATGAGTTTGAAAAAGAAAGGATTGAAACCTTTACTTCTGTTTTATAGAAAAGGACTTTCGGAAAAAGATTCTTTTTCTTTAGAAACTAAATTAATAAAAGAAATAGGGCGATCTGATTTGAGTAAAGGTCCTTTATGCAATTTAACTGATGGGGGAGAAGGGAATTCTGGGTATGTAAAATCTGACAAAACAAAAGAAAAAATATCTAAAGCTAACAAAGGAAAAAAGAGAACTGATGAATTCAAGAAACAAATATCAGTATTAAATAAAGGACGAAAGCACACAGAAGAAGCTAAACAACGAATGGTTCTTTCTTCGCTAGGACAGCATCATTCCGAAGAAACTAAGAGGAAAATTTCAGAAGGGAATAAAGGAAAATGTATTTCCGAAGAAACAAGAAGAAAATTATCAGAATCAAGACGAGAGTTATACAAAAATAACCCTGAATTGAGAGAAGTGTATGTTAAACTAGGAAAAAATAGAACTTTCTCAAAAGAAACGCGGGAGAAAATGGCGGAGAATGCTAGAAATCGAGAAGTTACAGTTGAAACAAGAAAGAAACTTTCAGAAATAAATAAAGGGCATGTAGTTTCTGAAGAAACTAGAAAGAAAATATCAATTGCAAATACAGGGAAACGTCATTCTGAAGAAACAAAACTAAAATTTTCTATCATGAGGCAGAATGTTTCAGAAGAAACAAGAGCGAAAATGTCAGAATCACAAAAGAAAAGATGGGAAAATCCTAAAATAAAGGAAAAACAACGATTACGTTGTTTAGGAACGAAAAGGTCCGAAGAAACCAAAAAGAAGATGTCAGATTCTTTACGACAATCTTATAAAGATGGCAGACGAAAATCAAAAAAAGGAAGTACTTATACAAAAAAAAAACAAAGCAGTGTAAAGGAAAGCATATGATAGAAAAACACACTTGTATTTGGTCAACAGGACATGCTCGATATATTAAAGGAAGATTTAAGATACAAACTAACTGTAATGTTTGCGGAAAAGAAATGTTTGTAGAGTGTTAAGAAAACAGGATTCTTTACAAAGGAAAGGGAAGAAAAATAATGGAAACAACCTTAATATCAGGTGGAGCCGGATTTATCGGCAGTCATTTAGTAGATCATTTTATAGAAAGAAATCATAAAGTAATTATCATAGATAGCCTTTATACGGGGAAGATAATGAACTTATCTTCCCATATTGGTAAACCGAATTTTCTTTTTATAAAGAAAGACATCTCTCTAATGAATCCTACTTATCGTTTCTCTTCTGGAAAGATAGATAATGTATTACACTTTGCAAGTCCTGCAAGCCCTATTCATTATCAGAAACTTGCTTTTGTAACAATGAGAGCTAATTCAATAGGCACAGAATTCATGTTAGACGTTGCCCGCGAACATAATGCAAGATTCCTTCTCGCCTCCACGTCGGAGATTTATGGTGATCCCCTTGAACATCCTCAGAAAGAAACTTA
>JBDRIN010000090.1:0-11241 GCA_043815805.1 archaeon
CTCTAGTCAGGTTAAGCTTTGTGGCGAGTTCGTCGCTGGAATAGCCTATATTTGTCTTCAATGACTGCACAAAAGCTATGAATATCCTAAAGCAGCTCTTGTCCTTATCACGGGGATTGAACAAACCAAGGGATCCACCTAACCATTGAAGCTCCTCATTTATGTTGTGCTGCCGCGGCACGCTTGTCTGGATTATGGTTATCCTTGTGAATCTCATAGCCAGGAGAAACCATCAGAGTTATTTAAATTTTTGCTAATTTGGGTCTTCTGTGTTTTTATTACTCAATAAAAGTTATAAAAGTTTATATACTGCGAAAGGGTCTATCTATGAAATATAGTCAAAATTTAACGAGGGTGGTGAGAAAATGAAATATTCTATAAAACTAGCAGTATATTTATTAGTAGCTATAGGCATAATCAGCTTGGTATGGGCAAATATCGGGACGACCATTGTCAGCCCAGGAGCAAGCCAGTTCTATAATGCCAATTTCACAGCGCAGGTCACGACGGAATATTCTGCTTCGTGCACGTTCTGGACCAATGATACAACCATACAGAATACGGCTGCAAGCATGTTGACTTCTGGCCTTAACACCACCCACAATGCCAGCGTCAATGCAAGCGTCATGTCTGAGACCGTAATCAGAATCTTCTTCAATTGCACCAATACGACTAATAGTACAGACTTCAACGTCACCAACAGGATTTTCACCGTAGATCGCACCACCCCTGCAACATCTACATTGAACACGACCTCTGGAGACGAAAACACCGCATACAACATCACAGCAAACTACTCAGACAGCGTAGGCGTGACTAGTTGCATATTTATGGTTGATGGGAACAACAACGGAACCATGAGTCGATCAGGCACAGTAGCAAGCGTACTCTTCACCTTCGAAGCACCAGGAAACTACACCGCGTTAGCCAACTGCACAGACGCAGCAGGAAACTACAACGCTTCCAGCCTAACAGCAGTTACGATAGCAGACGTCATACCTCCCATAAACGTAGCATTGGTCTATCCTGCGAATGGCACAACCTTAAATACGGGCTCATTCAGTCTTAATTATACTGTTAACATATTTGCTAATTGCACCACTAGTGTTTGGAATTCTACAGGAGGCATGTACAGCGATGGAACTGTAAATGGTAGTGGCACTATGGGTTTCGATATGTCTGGTGTTGATGACGGCAATTATTCTTGGAATGTATATTGTGTTGACGCAACCAACGGTTCTAATGATGGTTGGGGCAATAGCACTCTTAATTGGACTTTCACAATTAATGTTGGCGACATACAAGTCGTAAAATCTTCACCTAATGATGCCTACGAAGTAGAGGATATTATAACTTATGCAATAAACATAACCAACACTCTCTCAAGAAACCTGACAAGCATCTGGCTTACAGATTACCCAGATATAGACATTAACTTCACAAATCAATCAAGTTGTGCAGTGTATAATTATTCCGCTGAGTTCAACAATTCTTATGTGAATATTAACGTAACATCTTGCATAGGCAGTGATTTGGCGCCTAATGAGAGTTTTGTTGTTTACCTAAACTTTACTGCCATAATGAGCGCACCAACTGTCTCAAACACGGTCTTCATCAATGCCGTTGATAATATGAGCAACAACTTTTCGGTTGATGACACAAAGACTGTAGGAATTACCCAGCCAGAAGTCCCATATGATGAGGGCCTGAGTGACTGGCAGTCAAGCATAGTTTCGCCGTATGTGCTCAAGAATGTGCCAAAGCTGCTTAACTTTTCAATTTATAGGCAGGCCAGCGACAATTCTTGTCTCAACAATTTGACAATAATCCTTCCTGCTAACTTCACATTCCATGGTTATAACGATTCAAGCGTAGGTCCGGGAAATTACACTTTCATTAATAACAGCAACACACTATTGTGGAGCGCCACAACAGACGATTTCTTCTGCGGCCAAGGGCCAGAGAACTTCATAATAAACGTCAGTTCAGGCTTGAATTATAGCAGTTATGATTTCCAGGTTATTGCTTCAAGCGATGAATTTAACGACAGCTCTATGAACCTGACTGTTTTTGTCACAACAACTTTCTGGTACAACGGCACAGTCTTTGACTTAGATGGCCAGCCATTAGAAGGCGCTGTTGCCTCTCTTGTTGTTTTGAGTTTTGGACAAGGCGGAGATGTTTCTGTAGGCACATTCACAGACACCACTGACAGCGACGGAATATTCTATATAACGAGTGTTCCAGGCCTTAATGAATCTTTAGAAGGCGGAGGAATGGGAGGCCCCGGAGGTATGGGGGGATTGTTCTACAGACTGACAGCAGTCAAGTATAACGATTCAGACAACCATTACGGTATGTATGTGGGACCGAGCCTTCCAGAGCTTCCTGAGTCCGAATTAAGGACTGAATGGGGCTTGGCTGACCCAGACATATACTTGAAAGAAGCGGTAACTTTCCGCATACAGGTAGAAGGTTATGACTATGAATCAGGGCCAACAAACGACAGCCTATGCAACCAGAGCGGTTGTCAAGATTCAGCATTTAACTGGACATATCTGGGTTATAATTATGGTCTCAAGGATAAAAGACTAGGCTTCCCTGTGTCATCTGAACATAGCACTCAGTCTACTGAGAGGTACATAGTGGCTCCTCTGGACAGAAACTATTCATTGATGGTTTTTCCATCGTCCTCGTTTCCCATATACGTCGACTTTGAGTCTATAGAAACAAACTGCAATGCCACGGGTTATGACTTAAGTAGTACAGGGGTAAATGCTACATGCACCATACAAAACGGGACCTACTTTATAGACGCGGTGATATCAGCTAATAAGAGCATATCTGCTTTTAACGGCTCTATAATAAATATGACTAATCTGACAAGTTTCAAGATTGTTCCTTATATGTTGGCTATGGGAGAGATGATATTTGATCAAGACACCTTACCCTTTAATATGGGACAGATGATGCGGTGGCCTAAGAATAACACAGCCTACGATGACTCTTACAACCTCACTACCGGAGCCTTCTCTGTCTTTTTGCCAGCTACAGAGGCTCATTCAGATATCATGCTGATGGCTTTTGCAGAGAAAGACGGGGTTTATTATTATGACTTATACAACTTGTCTGCAGACGGACAGGTCTTTGGTGTCTCGAATTATAACTTCACTATGGGGGCACTCATTAACGGAACAGACTTCAATATCTCTGTAAACAATGTATCTGCTGAATGGGACGAAACAGTCTTGGTCACTACAAAGGCTGTTCAGTTCAACCTGGTAGATGACAATGGCAGCCTTTTGAGCACAGAAAGCTCTTTTATTGAGATGAAACTGGAGACTAATGGCATAGAATATAATAGGATGACGAATGCTGCAGACGGAGTTTTCGAATTGCCAATCCTTGAAGGAGGAGCTATAAAGAAACTTACCATATACTCGCAAAGCTATGCGCCAGTCTCAACACCGGTAAGCGCTGCTGTGCTAAGCGGCGCTACGGCAACCAGCACTATTAATTGCACTGATGGAGTATGTAATATAATCATGGTCGGATTCGGGGACTTTGATCCTTTTGGTGAAGGCAAATCCATATTTATGGATTTCTATAAGTCAAACTCGTCTTGTGATGTGCCAAACCCTCCAGCAGGCTGCAATATGATGGGAGATATGAATGAGAGCATGAATTCTTCAGTATTCTCGCCGTTGAGAGCTATCCTAATGGGAGACATCAGCCTGAGAATAACAAGCGGTAACATATCAGTCCATTATGTGAAGACAGACTTGCTTGCTTCAGGACCTCCAGACGCTGCTTTCTCAGAGAATTTCACAGGAAGTGATATAAGCGCTGCCTGGAAATTTGGAAGCCAAGGTCCGGAGATTTATGATGAAGTATTGCTTAGCGTCCCTTATGAAGACGCGCTTATAGACGAGACCATAATAGTGACGATTCCCATATTGTATGATAATGAATTCAACCCTATCTGGAATAAGACTGCAGGAGATACAATAACAGACATAGAGACAGATAGCTCATTAGAGGATTATCTGGATTACTTGGACACGGATTACGAGGCATACTTGAACGGAACAGGTGTGATCTGTTCAGAGACAGATGAAGACTTATCTACAGGTTTGTGCTATAAAGACACTAGCAATCAGGTTGTCTGGATCAAGATACCTCATTTCTCAGGTATAGGGGCTGTCGTTGCAAACTTTTCTTTATATAACGCTTCGCTCCTTATCTGGGATGAGACAGATAATGCAAGCCTGCCATTGGCAAACCAAACCAGAGAGGTTGGTGATCAGGTAATATTCTTTGCAAACTACACAAATAGGACATCATATGAAGAATTAAATGATAGCATAGGTTTGTGTGTGATTACGTTCGCAACTGCTCCAAATGGACCTTACAATATGGCCTGGAACACAACCAATAATTTATGGCAGTACAACAGAAGCTTTAACAGCACGGGAGACCATACTTGGAACGTCACATGTAACTCTAGTGAATATCAAACACTGTTTGCAACCGATACAGTGAATATTACTGATGTGACTGCGCCAACAATAGAGTATACAGACGCCACAGAAGCGAACGATGCATATAAGAGTCAGGACTGGATCTTCATAGAGGTGAACGTGACAGAAGCCAACGTGCTCAACACAACCTTCTATTTATATAACAGCGACAACATCACGTTGAATACGACAGCTAGCACAACCACTCTCACTGCTACAAACGGAACTTCAGCCACCTTCACAAATGCGACAGACGGTGTATATTATTATCAGGTTGCTGTATATGACACAATGAACCACAGCAACTTTACAGCGACGAGAAGCATCACTTTGGACACTACAAATGCAACCGTAACCTTTAATGCCGAGACTCAGAGTGATGATGCCATCGTGAACCAGACTTGGATCAATATAAATGTGACTGTGATAGAAGTTAACCTAAAGAATGTCACGATTAGCCTGTATAACAGTTCAGGATTGGTAGCCAACACTACCGTAACATCTTTGAGTGCTACAAATGGAACCTCAACCAACTTTACCGGATTAGAAAGCGGTTCCTATAATTACAGTGTTACTGTAACTGACCTTGCAGGCAATTCGTATACAACTGCGATGAGAAACATAACCCTAAAAGGCTACATCAGAGTGTTTACTGGCGCAGCAAGTTATGAATGCAGGGAGAGTTGTATCATCTACATTAATGTGACTAATGGCAATTACTCTATGAGCTTGGTGAACCATACAGTCACTCTTAGTGCAAGCGATACTACTGGTAACATAAGAGCTCTAAATATTTCTATAGAGGACAGAGCCAATCAGACTGGTAGTGCTTGGATCTTTAATGGTACAAACACAAGCGTATATAATGATACGGCATTGCCATTATATGCAGCTGTTGATGGAAACAACGCGACATTGAACTATAAGATAAATATAACTAAAAACAACAACACAGGGACTCTTGTGACGTTCTTCTTCACGACGAACAACACAGCTAAGACCATAAACCTCACAGTCAACCTTACCTGCACAGAGAGCTGGTCTTACGGCACTTGGAGTTCTTGCACTAGTAGCTCACAATCAAGGACCGCTACAGATGCCAACGGCTGCGGAACGACCAATGATAGGGGTGCTCTAACAAGATCCTGCTCTTCAGGCACCAGCGGAGGCAGCACCACAAGAACCACAACAACATTTGCTTCCCAGCTTTGGACAAGGGTTACTGCCAGAGAGAAGAACACCATGAGCATTGCCAACACTGGTATCGGTTTCACCGGAATAGAGTTCACGACCAAAGGAGACTTGAATGACGTAAGGCTAAGGGTCGAGACCAAAGGGACGACTAACCCAACTACAATAGATACTGGCCGTGGCAAGGTCTTCCAGTACCTTGAAGTCAGCCCTTCAAGGATGACAGACGACGACATAGACTCTGCCAAGATCCAGTTCAGGATCTCAAGGACTTGGATGATCACCAACAATGTTGACATAGACAGTATCGCTTTGTTCAGGTATGCTAACGGCAAGTGGAACAAACTCACAACAAGCAGGCTGGCTTCTGATGAGTTCTATTTCAACTTTGATGCAGACACGCCTGGATTCAGCTACTTTGCTATAGCTGGTGATGCTGTTGCAGAGCCTGAAGAGGCTGACGAGACTCATCTTGTATGCAGAGGAGGGGCTTGTGTCGAGGTTGATGGCGCTGGTGAGAACGAGTGCACCACCAATGCCCAGTGTGCAGTTGCCGAAGAGAAGATCTGCGGAAACAATGCTAAGGAATCTGGAGAACAGTGCGACGGCACTGACTTCGGCGGAGAGACCTGCGCCGGACTTGGCTTTGAGAGTGGCACAGTCACATGCGATGATCTCTGTAAGTACGACACCTCTGCTTGTGTTGAAGAAGGTACTGAGCCAGAACCATTGCCTGCCAACAAGACATGGACATTGGTGATATTAATCATCATCGCAGCCTTCATAGTGTATCTTTTCTGGGCTCATTATACAGTCCATGGCAAGAAGCCTAAGGAACCAAAGCATCATGAGGGGCATCCTCATCAAGGGGAGCATCACCACAAAGAACACGAGCACCACTGATAATTTTTTATTTTTTTCTTTCTTTTTTTATATTTGTCGTCTTAAGAAACCATCTATGCATTCTTCAGCAGTAAGTCCCTCATGTTCCAGAAATTGTGGGATTGCTTTCTCGAGTAATTCTTTTACCTCTGGGCGATGGAATTGTTCTAGCGTATTGAAAAGTGGAAAATCAGAATAGATATATCCTAAAAAAACACCCAACCTGAAAAAAAGTTGGTCTTGGGTAGGCATAGCAAGATATCTGTCTATAGATACAAACATCTTTTCTTTATCTTCAGGAAGTTTTCCTCCAACCTCCATCAGGATGTTTACAGTGTGAACACTTTCCAATTCTGTCTCAGTTACTTGCAGGCTCTCAATGAACAGACGGATTTCTTGCATTATTTCTGGATCTGAGAGACGCCTGTATCCTTCGTTGGCTTCTTTCTCTGCTAAAGGCGATTCTGGATCAATTGCAAGCGTTCTCAGTCTTATATAATCTGGATTAATCTCGTTTAGGACACGCGCAGTTTCCAAGGCATGCTCTTTCCAAGTAGGTTTTCCAGGCTCCAGCTCCAAATTACCGCCAAGCCCAGGCATGACATAATCACTTAGTTCTACACCCCCTTGTTTAACTCTTTGGCCTCCGATGATATGAGTTCTGGCAGTGGCTCCTTTTTGCATGTATCTCAATAGAGGATCATATCCTGATTCTAATCCACGATGGACCCTTGTGAGTCCAGCTTCGCGAAGCTCTCTCCATTCGTCTACTGGTCTGTTAGCAAGAGTAGATGAGCGAGCATAAGCAGTTATTCTCTCCATATTAGGGAACCTTTCCCTTATTCTCCGCAATACCTTCACTAAATCATCAGTTTTCATTGAGAGTGGATCTGCATCTTGGAGGAACCCTGTCTTGGGCATCCTGCCTAGCTCTTCATAATGCTTTGCTGCCGTATCGACATCAGCCAATATTTCTTCAACAGGCCTTTCTTCGTAACTTGCTTCTTTAAATAAGGGGCAGAAAGAACATCTATTCCAGCTACAGTTTCTGTTCACCCTTATAAGCAAACTTCTTCCTTCATTAGGAGGTCTGTATGGTCCTGTTTCATATGGTGGGGGTAATTGGAAAAGCATAGGATTGGTAATTCCCTCTAGTTTATATCCTTTTCTAAACAAAATCACAAACCGAAACATTTATAAATAAGTCCATCTTACCTCACCCTTGTTGACCTTAAATCAACGAGAAGGGTGATGTTCATGACTACAAAAAAACCATCTAAAAAAACCTCTGAAAAACCAATAAAAGACTCTGAAGCCAAAATAAAGGAGCTTACAGACACTCTCCAGAGATTACAGGCAGAGTTCGAGAACTATAAGAAACGCTTAGAAAAAGATGCCTGCGACTTCAGGAACCATGCAACAGCAGAGACCATAAAGAAGCTCTTACCCATCTTAGACAACTTCGAGCTCGCCCTGAACAAAGCAGACAAAAAAGACGATTTCTACAAGGGCATGGAGCTCATATTCGCCCAATTCATAGACATTTTGGAAGAGCAAGGCCTGAAGATCATACCTTGCATAGGAGAGAAATTCGATCCATACAAGCATGAAGCCCTCTTGACAGAAAAATGCGACAAAGCACCCAATACAGTCACAGAAGAGCTGCAGAAAGGATACATGCTCAACAACAAGCTCATAAGACACTCAAAGGTGAAAGTAGCGAAATGACACTCACACAACAAACACCTCGACAACAGGTCCTGAAGCTTGGCAGTGACTGCAAGAGATGCGGTCACTGCTGCAGTTTCGGGTCAGCATTTGTATTGCCAGAGGAAATAGAAAGTATAGCAAAGCATCTTAAGATAAGTCCTGAAAAATTCAAGGAGAAATATCTTGACAAGGCAGAACGATTCAACACCAAGTTATACAGATTTAAAACAAAAAAGAAGAAAGACAAGCCCTATGGACCATGCATCTTCCTAAAATTCAACAAGACCTGCAAGATACATGATGCAAAGCCGTTGTTCTGCCGCATAGGGACATGCAAAGAGCACGGCGGAGAAGCCATACAGTGGTATGACCTGAACCACAACGTGAATACTGAAGATCCTCAATCAATAAGGGAATGGGCCATCTTTGTCAACCAAAAAGACCCCATACCAGGAGGAAAGCTGGAAGACCTTATTCCAGACAAGAAAACCCTAAAAAAAATACTTGAATACGACGATTTAAGGATAAAAAAACCAGAGGCGGACCAAAATGGATAAAATAATAGGAATAGACCTAGGAACTACATTCTCAGCAGCAGCAGTTATGGAAGGCGGAAAAGCCACCATCATACCAAATGCTGAAGGGCAAAGGACAACACCAAGCGTTGTCAGCGTAAATGAAGACGGCGAGATACTAGTCGGGCAAGTGGCAAGGAACCAAGCCATAACCAACCCAGAGCACACTATAAGGAGCATAAAGAGGCATATGGGAGAAGACCATAAGGTCAAGATGTGGGACAAAGAATACACCCCCCAGCAAATATCTGCAATGATACTCCAAAAGCTAAAGAAAGATGCAGAAGCATATCTCGGCCAAGAAGTCAAAAAAGCAGTAATCACGACGCCTGCCTATTTCGAGGACAGCCAGAGGCAAGCCACAAAAGACGCAGGCAAGATAGCAGGATTAGAAGTTTTAAGGATCATAAACGAACCCACAGCTGCCAGTTTGGCCTATGGCGTGGACAAAGGCGAAGACCACACTGTCCTGGTCTTTGATTTCGGAGGAGGAACCTTTGATGTCTCTATCCTAGAGCTGGGAGAAGGAGTCTTTGAAGTCAAAGCCACCAATGGAAACAACCAGCTAGGAGGAGACGACATAGACGACCTACTCATAGAATGGCTGGCTGATGAGTTCAAGAAAAAAGAGAAGATAGACCTAAGAGACGACAAGACAGCCATGCAGCGCCTTAAAGAGGCTGCAGAGAAGGCCAAGATAGAGCTGTCAAGCAAGTTGAAAGCAACCATAAACCTGCCTTTCATAAGCGAAAAAAAGCATCTTAACACAGAACTATCAAGGGCAAAGCTCGAGCAGATGATTGAAGGCATACTCGACAAGCTCGAAGGGCCTACAAAGAAAGCCATGGCAGATGCCAAAGTGACAGAAAGTGACATCGACAAGGTCATACTTGTAGGAGGATCGACAAGGATGCCTGCTGTACAGGATCTTGTCAAGAAACTGACAGGCAAAGAAGGTGAGAAAAGCGTGAATCCTGACGAAGCAGTAGCCCTAGGAGCAGCCATCCAGGGAGGCATCCTGGCAGGAGAAGTCAAAGATGTCCTGCTGCTTGATGTAACCCCACTAAGCCTAGGTATAGAGACCTTAGGAGGAGTCTTTACCAAGCTCATAGACAGGAACACCACCATTCCAACCAAAAAGAGCCAGGTCTTCAGCACTGCTGCAGATAACCAGACAGCAGTCACCATAAGAGTCTTTCAGGGAGAGAGAAGCATGGCAGCAGACAATAAAGTTCTAGGCCAGTTCGACCTTGTAGGACTTCCGCCAGCACCCAGAGGAATCCCCCAGGTAGAGGTAACCTTTGACATCGATGCAAACGGCATAGTGCATGTTGGTGCCAAAGATCTCGGGACAGGCAAAGAACAGAGCATCAAGATAACAGCTACTACAAACCTCTCCAAGGAAGAGGTCGAGAAGATGCGCAAGGAATCAGAGCAGTATGCAGAACAGGACAAAAAGAAGAAAGAAGAGATTGAAGTCGTGAACCAGGCAGACACCCTGATCTACACTTCTGAAAAGCTCTTCAAGGACCTGAAAGGAAAAGTAGATGATAAAGGGCTTGATGAAGTGAAGAAAGAGATCGAAGACCTTAAGAAACTCATGGAGCCGAAAGAGAAACCCATCGATAAGATCAAGAAAAAGCTTGAAGAGATCAATGAGAAGATCCAAAAACTGAGCACTGAGATGTATCAGAGAGTGGCTCAGGAACAGGCAAAAGCTCAGCAAGCGCAGGGAGAGGCAGAGCCAGAAGGGAAAAAAGGTAAGAAAGGCAAGAAAAACGATGAAAAAGTGGTCGATGCTGATTATGAAGAAGTCAAGGATGACAAAGATAAAAAAAACGAAAAAGACAAGAAAGACAATAAAAAAGATAAGTAAGAAACCGTTCAATACCTGGTCGAGGTAAACTATGGGAAAAGATTACTACAAGATAATAGGCGTCAGCAAGGATGCAAGCAAGGAAGAGATAAAGAAAGCCTATAAGAGGCTTGCTAAGAAATACCATCCTGATTTAAATAAAGATCCGGACGCTACTGAAAAGTTCAAAGAGATAAATGAGGCTGCTTCTGTACTTGGCGACGACGCTAAAAGGAAGCAGTACGACCAGTTCGGAAGCGACGCTTTTAAGATGGGAGGCGGTCCTGGCGGAGCTGGTTTTGGCGGAGGAGGTTTTGATTTTTCTGGATTTGATTTTGGAGGCTCTAGTGACATCTTTGAAGACTTGGCCAGCGCTTTCTTCAGCGGAAGAAGCGGTTTTTCCAGCAGAAGGAGCAGTAGTAGAGAGAATCGAGGCTCTGATTTAAGGACAGACATCGAGATCAGCCTTGAAGAGGCTGCTTTCGGCACCAAGGAACAGATTTCTATA
>JBDRIN010000091.1:0-3501 GCA_043815805.1 archaeon
GATAGTCGGAAGCGGAATAGAGAAAGGACCTAAGGCTTTTGACATAAATGATGATGGAAAACTGGAGCTTTTTGTGGGGGCAGATAAAGTATACGGCTTCAACTACACAGGAGCTCTTCTAGAAGGCTTCCCTCTTGAAGATGGAAACTATTTCAGAGCGACTCTTGCCATAGATGACCTCGAAGGAGACGGCCATTATGAGATAGTAGGTCATACCAGTGGAGACAGGAAGTTACATGTGTGGAACTTAAGCAATAGGGAACTCTTATGGTCAAAAAATACCTATAGCGGCATTGCCATATCTTCTCCATTGATAGCAGACCTTGATAATGACGGAAAGAAGGAGATCGTCACAGGCGCAAGCGACACCCACCTTTATGCATGGTATCATAATGGAACAGAAGTGATTGACGGAGACAATGATCCTTCTACTGACGGTGTTTTTGCCACAATCAATGAGATGTATTCGTATGGCTCACCAAGTGTCGGCGACATAGATATGGATGGGAATCTCGAAATCTTTTGGACTTCTGGAAGAGGAGAGAATCTGTATGCGTGGCACCATGATGGGACTGAGTTGTTGGATGGAGACAACAACGCAAGCACTCTAGGGGTGTTCAAGGAACTTGGCCAAGAGGTCAACTCAAATCCTGTTATTGTTGACCTAGACGGAGATGAGGTTCCTGAGATAGTTGTCAATACAGTAGGGAAACTCTTTGTGCTAAAAAACGATTCCAGTGTGCTTCTTGAGAAAAGCATAGGTCTGACCCCTCAAGGACCGACGTCTTCTGCTGCAATAGGAGACCTTGACGGAAACGGAACTTTGGATATCATCATAGGAAACAGTAACGGAATCTACGCATTTTCTATTGATGGAGATGCTTTAGAAGGGTGGCCTGTTGCTGTCGGAGGAAAGGTCTTGTCTTCTGTTGTCTTGGCAGATATTAACCAGGACAATAATCTTGAAGTTATTGTTGGAAGTGATGACAAGAACCTTTATGGTTTCTATAATGACGGGACTCTTATCCAAGGGTTCCCGATTGAAACAGGAGAAGCGATAACCGGCTCTCCACTTGTCGCTGACCTTGACAACGACTCTGATGTGGAGTTGGTGTTTGTCTCTCGTGATTCTGTCATATACATATTCGATTTGGATGGGCTTTATGATGAATCCTTGGTTACCTGGGGAGAAGACATGTTCAATCCCCAGAACACAGGACGATTCTATTACTCTTGTGATAACGAATTTATTTGTGGCGAATGGAGTGATCCTAGCAAGGAATGCGGAACTCGCGAATGCGACTGCTGGTGCATCGGCGAAATTGGTTGTGAAGGTGATGGTATAGAAAGCGTGGATTGCCCTTCAATACCTTCTCCTTCCGGCGATGGTGGCGGAGGAGGTGGAGGTGTACTGATACCACCATGCGTAGAGAACTGGACCTGCAACAACTGGCTGCCTTGTGTCGACGGGATCCAAGTCAGGAGATGCACTGATCTGAACAACTGCAGCACCAACGAGTCCATGCCGATACTTGAGCGGGATTGCGGAACAGGATTAGAGAACCAGAGCCTTAACCAGAGCATAAACGAAAGCTTGGATAATATAACTGAGAACGAGACAGAGCCGGAAGAAGAGCTCTCTCAAGTCTTTGAAGAGGTCTTCACAAGAAACATCTATGTCATCATAGGATATATAGTCCTAGTTGCATTTTTCATATTCCTAGGCGTAAGGAAAATGTTCAAGAAAAAACGAGTGAGCAAGAAAGCGAACGCCATACTTTTGTTAGAGAACTATATAGCTAAGGGCTTGGCCCTAAATAAAAGTCCTGAATACCTCATTGAAAACCTAAAAAGAGTGGGTTGGCCGGAAGAGTATGTAAGGGATAAAATAAAGGAAGTGGGGAAAGATGAAGCGTTACAAACCAGATGAAAAAGACCTGAAGATAGTCCGAGTCTTGAAGGCGAATTCCCGGGAAGCAATACGTGAAATCGCCAAGAAGACCGGGTTGAAGCCAAGCACAGTGCATCAACGTATGGAGAAGCTGAAAAGAGACGGTGTCATAGAGAAGTATACTCTGAAGCTTGACAATGAATCCATGGACGAGAACTTCATAGTCTTCATGTACTTAGCTACTGAAAATGATCTGCCTCCAGAAGTCTTCAAGAACCCCCACATCAAAGAAGCCTTCGGCATAACCGGCGAGTATGATCTGTTGCTTAAGTTGAAGTTCAAGGACATAAAGGAATTCAATGAGTTCATCATAGACTTCAGGAAGAAGTACGAGATAAAGAAGACATTGACTAATATAGCGACTATCAATCTGAAGGAGGAAGTCTAATATGCGAGCGATAATCATAGTTATGGTTCTTGCAATAGTGTTTCTTAGTGCTTGTAATCTTAGTGGTGAAGCAAAAAGAGTGGTCGAAACAGGGCTAAGCCCTGCAAATGAACCGGATGCCAGAGCCGCAGTTCACACAGAAGAGCATTACATCTACGGCGCCAACCTCGAAGCCAAGTATGATGAAGATGGACTCCGCTATATACATCAAGATGTTCTTGGCAGCACAAGAGCCACAACAGACACAGAAGGAAATAAAGAAGGAGAAAACACTCACCTGCCTTACGGACAAAGTCTCTCATCAAGTCAAGAACGCTTCGGCTTCACAGGCAAAGAAAACGAAGGCGAATTGACTTACTTCGGTGCACGCTACTATGATTCTGATATCGGCAAGTTCACACAAAAGGATCCGATAAAAGACAACAAGAACTGGTACAGCTACGCAAGCAACAACCCACTGAAGTATATCGACCCGACTGGCATGTACGATATCATGACTGGCTTGGTCGAAACAGGAGATACATTGTTTGAGATTACAGAAGACCTGAACGAATTCTATGGCACATCTTATAGTTACATGGATATCGCATTCTTCGAACAGATAGAAAATCCGGATGTGATCTCTGTTGGTGATACTATACGAATAGGCGCTATTGACATGTTGGGCCGGGTTTGGCAACCCCCATTTGATCCTGAAGTAGTCACTAGCGGATATTGGGGAGGATTGTCATATCTGCAGCAACAGATAATGCATTACCACAGGAACGTCTATCAAGCAGATGCAGATATACCTGAAAGAGAGAGTATGCTCGATATGCATGAATGGAAGTCAAAAGGTGTGGCTATAGCGCATAATTTGATGGGTGCTGAAGGCAATGTAGACTATAGAGGCAAAGGACCGCGCTACAGGCAACAGGCAATCTATAATCCTCAAGGAGATCTTGTGACAGATCCTGCCAATATGGGAACATTTGATTATTATGGTCCTGGCGTCTTCACCATAAAAGGCCATTTGGATGTGGACGTAGCGCCTTGGATACTCTGGGGCAACACGCCAAATGATCCGACAACCATAGAGATGAGACTGAATACTATGCCGGACATATTAGATTGGTATTTACTTAATGTTTTGTCCGGGGAACATATGCGGCACAGACAATGA
>JBDRIN010000092.1:0-9110 GCA_043815805.1 archaeon
GATGTCTCATATAGCCAGAGGTCACTCCCCCATATTTAAACTTATGTGTTTTTTATGAGTGAAAACATGATACGTCGGAGTAAACACGGTAAATAGTTAAATCTGTTCACTAGCGTTCTCACATTTTCTCTCTCCTAGAGAAAACTTTATAAACCTTCAAACCTTCGCTCGATAAAAAGGGGTGATTTCATGGTCAAAAAAAAGAGTTCTCCAAAGAAAGATAAATGGGAGGAGAAGGTCGAAACAGGCTATAAGAAATTCAAGAAGGTTAAAGAGAAGGCCGGGAAAAAAGTCCATGATTATAAAGAATTTATAGTGGAGCATCCGTTCTTAGCTGTCGGCGTGGCATTCTTTGCAGGCATGATGTGGGAACGCATGTTCGGAAAGAGGTGATTATGATGTTCGAATTCTTACAAAACCTAGGCATAATGGCCACATTGAAGAGCAAAGTAGACGAGTTTCTAGAAGACCTGAAAGAGAGAGTCAAGGAATCTGTGGAACGGATGGTAAAGAGTATAATCATAGGCATATTGGTCTTCATAGGCTTCATATTTGCCCTTGTAGGCTTTGCAAGATACCTGACAGAGACCTTTCCAGGCCTTGACCATGGGCTTGGCTATGTGGTTGTAGGCCTCATACTGATCTTCATCGGCATAATAGCCAAGGTCTTCTCCAGGTAGAATTCTGCCTTTTCAGAGCTTGCCTCCTAGACCTATGAATTCTTGCTTATTAACTACTGTAGAGTGGCAATAAATCGAAAGTTTTATAAAGGATAACATTCATGGAAGTAGGACCATGACAGATAATGAGTCTAGAGAGAGGAATAGAAGGGCGACAGACCTTTCACTAGATGAAAGAGTAAGAACCGGAGCTAGGACTCTGGCTAGAAAAGTCCACAGATATGCTTCTTTCTTCAACCCAGTAAGGATACTCAAGCTAGAAAGAGATAAAGAACAACACTACGAAGAAGCAAGGACAGATTCACTCACTGGCTTGAAAAATAGAAGATATTACGAAGAAAAATTAGCAGAGCTCACAGAAAGATGTGAGCGAGGAGAAGTACAAACTTACTCCGTAGCTATCATAGATATAGATTATTTCAAAGAAATAAACGACAGATATGGTCACGCAGCGGGCGACACTGTGCTACAAGAACTGGCTGAAGAATTCACAAAAGAGCTTTCAAATATTTTGAAAACAGAATTAAGAACCAAACCAAGAACAGAAGGAAAGTTGTCAGATATCGTTGCAAAATATGACAGAAAAGAAGAAGAACCATCTGATCTTGTATTAGCAAGATATGGCGGAGAAGAATTCGTAGTCATATTGCCTGAAACAAACTTAGAGCAGGCTAAGATAGCCATGGAAAGAGTAAGAAAAAAAATAGAAGAAACAATAATCAAATATTCTCTTGAAGTCGAAGAGATATACGGTGGTGCCAGAGATATAGACATAACCAGGACTATTAGTGTTGGAATAGGACAATACGTAGACGGAAAAAGACCTGAAGACGTAGTCAGCCAAGCAGACGAAAGACTCTACAGAGCCAAGGCACTAGGCAGAAACAGAGTCGTGATCACCGATGCAAATGTCGAACAGACAGAAATGGGCGTTTAACCCTTCTTATAATCTTCTACATCTTTAAGAAATCTTTTTATAGTGTTATTTATGTGCTCTGGTTGTGTTCTCAATATGCGAGCAGTCTCCTGCAAAACATCACCATTGTAACTTTCTTTTGACTTCAGCTTCAAGTCATTCTCACTTAACTTAACTCCCTTCTTCATGGCCTTCCTCACTGTCTTCCAGAGCTCAAACAATTCCTTTACACAATAAGGTATCTGCTCGACCTTGCATCCCAACAGATCAGCTGTCTCTATCAATAATCCTTCTTGGCCCTGCATCTTGCTCTGGGCAGCTTTCCCAGCAGCAAACTCTAACCGGATAACACCATCCTGAATCTTAGACGTCCTCAAGATCTTAATGAGAGCAGCCTCGCCAGTAGTATTCAAGTGAGTCCCTCCGCAAGCCTCAACGTCAAAACCAGGTATCTCAACAACTCTTATCTTCTTGCCAGGCACAGCTCCGCCTTGATACAATCGGAACCCATACTTGGCTTCAGCAATGTTTCTAGGCAAGAAGCTCTTGAACACAGGAAGATTCTTCGCAACAATATCATTAGACAATACTTCAATCTTCTCTATTTCGCCCTCAGTCAAAGTATCATAATGTGTTATATCCAAACGACCTTTCTCAATAGTCTTTGCAGCGCCAGCCTGCCATATGTGCTCTCCCAGCACGCGTCGAGCAGCGCCATTGATAATATGTGCTGCAGTATGGTGCTGCGCCAACTGCAGTCTTCTATCAAAGTCGATCTTCAGATCTACAACATCTCCTCTCTTGAAACTAGGTTTAGCAGCAACAAGATGCACAACAACAGAACCCTGCTTGAAGACATCAAGAACCTTCTCTTTGCCGACAGTCCCAAGATCATTCGCCTGGCCCCCAGAAGTAGGGTAGAATATGGTCTGGTCCAGCACTACATAGTTATCCTTAACATAGAGAACATCAGCTTTTCCTTCCGCAAGATCATAATGGTCAAAATATAACAGGTTAGTAGGCCCATACTTGTCAACATCCAGCGTAATCTCCTTCTTGGTCTGAGTCTCGACCTCTTTCTTCTCGTGCCTCTCAGCCAACCGAGCATAGAAATTATCAGGAACCTTGACCTTCTTACCAATTTTCAAAGCCTCTTCTCCAATCTCCTCTGGGCTTATGCCGTTGCTGTCATACAGCTCTATCATCTTAGACACCGGAATCTGCTTCTTAATAACTTGGCTTATGATCTGGCTGTTCCGCTTCTTGGTCTCGAGATACTTCCTTTCCTCTACCTCCAAGATTTTCCTGACTCCAGAAAGGTTATCAGAAAGCTCAGGATACTCTGGCTTGAGATACTTGGCATGCATCTCAATCAATTTATGCACATCGACCTTCCAGCCATACTTTGCCGAGAAGCCCATTATCCGACGATACAAGACTCTTAGATTATAACTCCCACCGACATTGCTCGGTATGGCCCCGTCTGAAAGAGCGTAAAGCAAAGCCCTCGTATGGTCACCGATAGAATATACTGCTGCTGAAGGCAAGACAGCCTCTTTCAATTGATTCACATCAACCCCTATCTTTTTTGCTATCTCATTCCAGACCTTTTCAACATCCTCCACTTCATCAACATTTAGATAACCAGATAGAGGGATGAACTTCTTTAGGATATCGTGCTCTGGCTTTATCCCCGTCTCTTTAAACAGCCGCTTACACACATCAGGAAAAGCAGCTTCATACACAGTAGTGGTGCCCTGAGAGAACCATGCAGGCCTCTCCTGGCCCATGCCCATGTCCAGGACTCTTAAGCCCAGTTCTTTTCCTCCTTTTGCTGTCTGCTCATAATACATATAGACCTGGTTTCCAATCTCCAAGCCACCAGAGAAAAACTCAAGGCACGGCCCATAATTGCCTCCACCAGCCCAGGCATCCTCATGTATCTTGAACTCCTCAGGCTTCAGCTTCATGCCCTTGGTGTACCATTGATAATAATCCAGGAACAGCTGGCCTTGGTCAAACTCTTTCTTAGGCAAGAAAGCATGTTGGCCGATCATGGTGAAGCCAGTGTTGTGGCGACCAGTAATTCCAACATTATCTATGTCATTAAAACGAAGACAAAGCTGCGGAACAACAAGCTTCTTGGCAGGAGGCTCAACCTCACCGCTAACAACATACGGCTGGAAATCAGCGATGCTGGCAAGAGTGAATTCCATGGTGGGATTCCACCTAGCAACCACAGGATATCTCTTAACAGGAGTATAGCCGGTCTTAGATAACATCTTGGAGAATCTCTTCCAGACCTCTACAAAATCCATAGGATTGTGCTTCCGTCCGATGAAAGAATATCCTCCCTCGCATTCAGGTTCGCCGCAGACATCCCCCTTATGTATGCTCCAGAAATACTTCCCACAGGACTTACACTTATGCCTATTATAACCTAGCTTCTTCAAGGTATTGATAGGAAAATACACCTCTGGTTTCTTGGTGGTCTGCTTGGCAAACCACTTTTTCAACTCTTTGTCTGAAAGCATACTCATAAAGTTCTGTTATGATATATAAATCTTTTTGAAGATTTCATAAAATATATAAAGGGTGCCTTTTTCTACCAGATTTATGAGGCGAATAGAGGACCGCAAACAGAAGAGAAAACGGATCTGGATGGGCATCATACTTGCTGCTGTCATGGTATCCAGCATCTTCGGCATCATAGTCGGCAACCAGACCCAAAACCTCCGATACAACGACTTCAAGTTTGAGGTAGGCAATGACAACAAGATCTACACAAAAGTAGAAGATGGAAAATACGTAGGATTCAGATACCTGCCTGGAAGCCTGGAAAATATAACAGTGCCAGGAGAAGCCACAACCTATCTAAGGGATTCAAACGTCCTGATCATGACCTTTAATCCTAATTACGAAAAGACTTATGTCCTTAGCTACCTTGAAAACATAGAATTAGAGATGGCCAACGAGTTGAGCAACAAATATGTGGTAAAGGCAGTCACAGAAGAATCAGAGGCCTACACTGCCTTCCCGATTCTGACTTGTGAAAATGCCACCTTGCAGCAGCCGATAATATTCTTCCAGATAGCAGAGAACACAACAACTATCACTATGGATGGCTACTGCATCATATTAAGTTCGACAGAGACCGGATTTTATGCTCTAAAAGACAGATTAATGTTCAGTTACTTTGGTGTTATGGATGGCTGAAAAAAAAGCAAAAAAACCCAAGAAAAAGGGAGAAGAAAAGAAGAAAGCTGATGAAAAGGCAGCAGCTCCAGAGCCAGAAGAAGAAAAAACAACCAAGAAAGATATAAAAAAGTCTAACACCTGGCTCATCATCACTATACTCATAATAGCTGCTATAGCCATAGCTTTCCTTGTCTACGTCAACTATATCAACAACAGGGTGCCTGACGAGCCTGTGGTGAACCCTAACAATTATTTCCAATGGGGCAACTACACCTTCATCAAGACAGGGGATTTCTGGAAGACAGAGTTCCAAAGGAATAACCTGACCTTTGAATTGAGTTTCTACTATGCACCTCACGAGCTCACAGACCTGGAGATTATCTACAACAAGAACAATTTCGGAAAGCTGATCCAGCCAGGATACAATATCTACATCGTGATAAACCCAACACAAAGTGATGGCTATCTAGGCGTTGCAGCTTCCAGCCTTGCAAAAGGTCTTATGGGCGTCTATAACATAGACGCAACCGCTGCCTGCGTTAAAGAGCACGAAGACTGCGAAGGATATCTTATAATACCTTCTTGTGAGAGCACACCTTATGCTACCATAATGATACGAAAAAGCCATATCACAAGCATAACCTATGAAGATAATTGCCTTACCATAACAGGAGAAGGCCAAGAGCTCATAAGAGCTACCAACAAGGTTTTGCTGGGCTGGTATGGCATTATTGAAAAATGAGCCATTATTATTCTGAAAAACAAGATTCTGCCTTGGACCTCAAGAAGATAAAGATAAGGATAAAAGATATAGAGTTGGAATTCTACACTGGTTCGGGAGTTTTCTCAAAGAAAAAGCTCGATAAAGGCACAGAAGTTTTGCTTGAGCACTGCATCGCTGATAATGACTGGAAAATCCTAGACATAGGCTGCGGCATAGGCGTCGTAGGCATTGTCCTGAAGAAAAGATATCCCCAAGCCAAGATTGAGATGACAGATATCAATGAGCGGGCTGTAAAGCTTGCCAAGATGAACGTGAAGCTTCATAAGCTTGACAACACGGTCTACAAGAGCGACCTGTTCAAGAATATCCCAGGCCAGTTTGACACCATAATTGCGAATCCTCCTCAAACTGCAGGCAAGCAAGTATGCTTTGACCTGATAGAACAGAGCAAGAAACACCTAACAAAAGATGGGACTTTGCAGTTGGTAGCCCGCCATAAGAAAGGTGGAGAACAATTGAGTCTGAAGATGCAGGAGGTCTTCGGCAACGTAGATGTTTTAGGGATAAAATCTGGTTTTAGGGTCTATATCAGCAAAAATTAAGATCTTGTACGCCTGTTTCTGTCGCTACGACAAACCTCAAGCCAAAACCAAGCTGCAAGAGCGCAGAAAGCAACGCCATGTGCTCCTTGCCTGTGCCAGATATCATGTTGACAGCAACTTCTGTATCGACAATCTTGTCCTTCAAAGCGGCCTTGATGTCTTCTATCAACGCCTTGTAAGGCTTAGCAGGATCAACCACCACCAAGTTGACATTGGCACCCCTGAAAGTGTCCTTGCCGAACTGATTGGTGACAAGGAAGACCTTCTCAAACTGACCAGACTTAATGAGATTGATTACTTCATTCCAAGTCCCCTTACCAATCGACAAGCATGCCACTAAAGATGTCATAAGAAAAGAGAAAATCTGATTGTATATAAAGTTTGCTCTAAGTTTTCCGCAATAAATTCAGAAAATTTATAAAAGCATGATTTGTGCCCTTAACATGGCATTCTTCAACCTGGCAGAAGTCCTGGATATAATTATCATAGCCATAGCTTTAGGCTTCATCTTCATGATCTTCATCAAGCGGCCTCAAGTCGTGAAGAACTGGATGGACCGCTACAAGAAGAAGAAATTTGAATGGAAAGACTTGTTATATGCTGCCATGATAGTGGCTCCGGCAGTAATACTGCACGAGTTCGGCCATAAGTTCGTAGCTATGGGATTTGGCCTGCAGGCGACTTTTGAAGCAGCATATATATGGCTTGGATTAGGAATTATCCTAAGATTAGTCAACTTCGGCTTTATCTTTTTCGTACCTGCCTATGTATCTATCCAAGGCGTCGCAACACCTGGCCAATACGCCCTCACAGCCTTTGCAGGTCCTGCAGTCAATGCCATATTATGGGTGGTCTCACTATTAATCGTGAAAAAAGTGAAAGACATGAAACCCAACACAAGATACGCCTGGCTTCTATCAGCAAGGATTAACATGTTCCTGTTCATCTTCAACATGCTGCCCATACCAGGCTTTGACGGATGGCACGTCTATTCCAACCTTATAAAAGCGTTTTAGACCTTCTTAATCATATATCTTTTATCATAATAAAATTTATAAAGATGCAAAATCCTTCTTTTATATGCCTAAATTGAAATGGATCGTTGTCACAGGGGGTGTACTTTCTGGAATCGGAAAAGGGATAGCTGCTGCCAGCATAGGCCATATCCTTTCTTCTAAATACAAAGTCATTCCTATAAAGTGCGACGGCTATCTGAACACAGATCCTGGCACCATGAATCCCATAGAGCACGGAGAAGTCTTTGTTCTAGAGGACGGAGGCGAGGTCGACATGGACTTTGGCCATTACGAAAGATTTCTCGGCGTAGACTGTAAGTTTGAATGGAACCTCACCATGGGCAAGATCTTCAATGCAATCCGAATAAAAGAGAGGAGAGGCGACTATCTGGGCAAGACAGTCCAATATGTACCGCACGTCACAGACCTAATACAAGACTGGTACTTCCGGATAGCAAAGAAAGAGAAAGCAGATGTCATGATAATCGAGATTGGCGGCACTGTAGGTGACTTAGAAAACGAGCTCTTCCTGGAATCAATACGGCAATTAGAGAAAAAAGTAGGGCATGACAACATATTATATGTCCATCTGACATATGTCCCTATACCCATTAATGTCAATGAGCAGAAGAGCAAGCCGACGCAGCAGAGCGTAAACCTTCTAAGGCAAAGAGGCATCCAGCCGAATATAATAATAGGTAGATGCTCTGAATTCCTGAAACCTCACATCAAAGAAAAAATTGCGATGTTCTGCAACGTCAACAAGGAAGATGTGATAACCGGCTTGGACGTCAACAATATCTATAAGATCCCAATCATCTTCTCAAAAGAAGGCATAAACAAGTCCCTAGAAAAAAAGCTGAAGCTCGATATCCCTCCGAACATGAAAAAATGGGGGAAATTAGTCGACAACATGGAACATCCTGACAAAGAGGTAACTATCGCTATATGTGGCAAATACACCCGGCTTGAGGATTCTTATGCCAGCATAATTGAATCATTGAATCATTGCGGAGCCCATTTCAAAGCCAAAATCAACCTCAAATGGCTCGAGACAACAGATATAAAGAGTGTCTCCAAGCTCTTGGAAGGAGTTAATGGAGTCATAGTTCCAGGAGGCTTCGGCAGCAGAGGCACAGAAGGCAAGATAGAAGTCATAAAAGAATGCAGAGAAAAAGGAATCCCTTTCTTGGGCATCTGTTACGGCTTACAATTGGCGGTCGCCGAATATGCAAGGCATGTCTGCGGACTAAAAGGAGCCAACAGCACAGAGATAGACCCCAAGACCAAGTATCCTGTCATAGACATATTGCCAGAGCAGAAAAAGATAACCAAGAAAGGAGGCACTATGCGTCTTGGAGGATATCCTGCCATATTGAAGAAAGGCACAGTAACCCATTCTTTATACAAGCAAGAGAAAGTGAGCGAAAGACACAGACATAGATACGAAGTGAACCCCGAATACCACGAGATCCTTGAAAAGAACGGCCTGATCTTCTCAGGCATGTCACCGGACAGGAAACTAGTAGAGTTCATCGAGCTCAAGAATCATCCTTATTTTGTCGCCACGCAGGCCCATCCAGAGCTCAAGTCAAAGCTTGAGGCTCCTGCTCCTTTATTCTACGGCCTTATAAGGGCTGCTGTGAAAAAGAAAGAATAACAGCAACATTAGCCTTAATATCAAGGAAAGATTTATAAATAGCCAATTTTTTCTCTCAAACATGGATAAACCATTAGAATGTATATCGTGCAAGAAGCGCTTGACCAATGATAAAGGATCAGTCAGGTTCATGTGCCCTAGCTGCGGCAAGCACGAGATAATCAGATGCAAAAAGTGCCGCCAGATCGTAGTCAAGTATAAATGTCCTGAATGCGGTTTCGAAGGACCGAACTAGAGGTGAATTCTATGGCTAAGGTTATTGTTACTGTAAAAATCATGCCTGAGACTCCTGAAATCAATCTTGAAGAGCTCGA
>JBDRIN010000093.1:0-13305 GCA_043815805.1 archaeon
AAGCTTCTATATACTGGATGAGGTCGACGCTGCGCTTGACAAGAGAAACTCTGAGAAATTAGCCAAGTTAGTGAACAGCTACGCCCAAAGGTCGCAGTATATCATGATCAGCCATAACGATGGTGTAATAACAGAAGCAGATAATCTTTACGGAGTTTCTATGAACGAGTTCGGCATGTCTAAAGTTACAAGCTTGAAGATATAGATAAATTAGAAAAAATTATTTCTTTTTCCTGGATTTTGGTTTTGAACTCTTTTTAACCTTGCTTTTCGTTGTTTTTACTTGTGCTTTTTTTTCCAGAAAAACCATTCTTCTTTCAACAACCTTCTGAGCTTCCTCTTTAGATTTATGCATTATGTTCTTTGCCAATGTTTCATCACCCATGACTTCGCTCAGCCATCTTGCAAAATCATTCTTGTCAGGATTGGCGTGGTGTGCATAAGCATCAGGATGCATATATTTTAGAATAGTATTAAAGTTTTTTATGTTGTGAAGTATTGAGCCGTCACAGACATAGAATACTTTCTCAGGATCAACATTGTTCAATATTCTTTTAGCATCTTCTTTGGTCTTTATCACCAAACTCACCCCCTCAAGTTAAGATTGTGCTTATTTAGTATTTAAATGTTGCTCTTTTAAGCAACGTTGAGAACCTTTGGGTTCGATTAGAAGCCAAAGTCAAGGAACGCCAGTGACGGAGTTAGTGAACAAATATTGTTTTTTTCATAGTTTTTTGGGTTTTGAATATACTTAAGGAATCAAGAGGTCGAATAATTTCCGAGAATAAATAATAAGATTTATATATGATTTTCGCTTTTGGTTTTTATTAAAGATGTTGTTTTACTAGAGTATGGTGGTACTTATGGATATATTGGAATTAATTAAAGCAAAACCCATTTTGATTGTTGGTCCTTGTGCCATTGAATCAGAAGAATCTATATTTAAACTAAGCTCTATATTGGCCTCGATGGGTATAAAATTTTTGCGAGGTGGTGCTTTTAAACCTAGAACTTCTCCAGATTCATTTCAAGGTTTGGGTTCAGAGGGTCTAGCATACATGCGTAAGGCTGCAGATTTTAATAAAATGTTCGTTGTAACGGAAGTTCTAAATTCTGAACAATTGGACAAACACTACGATTCAATTGATATAATCCAAATAGGGTCCAGAAATATGACATCTTTTGGTTTTTTGAATTATGTGGGTAAAAAAACTTCCTTAGATAAAAAACCAGTTTTGTTAAAGAGAGGCATGTCTTCTACTATAAATGAGTTTCTGAATGCTGCTAAATATATAACACAATATGGCAACAAAAATATAATTCTTTGTTTAAGAGGTATAAGAACTTTTGAACAGATAGATTCTGAATTTAGAAATACGCCTGATTTAGCAAGTATTCTTGAGCTCAAATCAAAAACAAGTTTTCCAGTCATTTTTGATCCATCACATAGCACTGGTGATTCTAAATATGTCGTTGATATTTCTAAGGCGGCTTTAAATCTCGGTGCTGATGGCTTAATAATTGAATGTCATGATGATCCTAAGAGGGCAATGGTTGATGGAAAACAAAGTATTTGTCCTTCTGATTTAGCTAAATTAATCAAGTCTATTAAATAAAATGAAAAGATTGGATGTTAAAATCGTAAATAAAGACAAAGAATATCCTATTTTTATAGGCGATAAAGTGTTTTGTGAGCTGAGGAGGTTTATACTTAAAGAGAAAAAACATAAGAAAATAGTTATTATAACAGATCACAACGTTAAGTCCTTATATTCTGATAGAATAAGTGAAGAGCTGAAACCTCTCAAATATGAATTCATTTCAGTTTTTCCGGGAGAAAAAAGTAAATCAAGAAAAATAAAAGAAAAAATAGAAAATATTCTTCTGGACAAAAAATATGGCAGAGACACTCTTATTATTTCCCTCGGAGGGGGTGTAATAGGTGATTTAGCAGGGTTTATTGCAGCTACTTTTAAGAGAGGAGTTTCTCTAATTAATATTCCCACAACCCTTCTTGCGATGTCAGATGCCTCCATTGGCGGTAAAAATGCTATTAACACAAAACACGGTAAAAATATGATTGGAACATTTTTACAACCAGATTCTGTTTTTATAGATATTTCTTTTCTAGACACTTTGCCTGCTGAAGAACTCATGAATGGACTAATTGAATCAATCAAAATGTCTGTTATCCTAGATAAAGATTTATTTTATTTTATAGAAACTAATTTGGAGAAGATTTTGTCCAGAGATAAGATCACTTTGTTTAATTTGATAGTGAAAAGCATAAAGCTCAAAAAATATGTTTTTGAAAAGGATCCATTTGATTTGGGATTAAGACATATTTTGAACTTCGGTCATTCTTTTGGTCATGCATATGAACTTTATACAAATTACAAAGTAAAACACGGCTTTTCCGTGAGCCTTGGTATGATTGTTGAAAGTCAGATATCTGTGATTTTAGGACTTTTGCCTGAAGTAGAAAAAATGAGAATTATTAATTTACTTAGAAAGATGAATGTTTTTTCTTATTTAGACAAAGAGTTAGATGTGGACAGACTTCTGAATTACCTTTCTGAAGATAAAAAAAACAAGTATAAAAGAAACTATTTTGTAATTATAAAGAGCATAGGTCAAGCTAAAAAAAAAGAAAATATTTATTCTTTTCTAGTTGAAAAAAAAATTGTCCGCGAGGCAATTTTATTTTTGAAAAATGAAAAAAACAGACATAAATAAAAAAATATGTATTTCGCTACCTCCTAGAAACATAAAGCAGGCTTTATATCTTATAAAAAAGGCAGAAGAATTAGCTGATATTGTCGAGTTAAGAGCTGATTTTATGAGAAATATAGGAAAGGATGGTTTGAAGCAGATTTTAATCAGGAAAAAAAAGAAAATGATTTTTTCACTGAAAACAAGAAATATTTCTGGAAAATCCTTAGTTAATCAGAAAAAGCATTTTGAATTATTTAAATTTGCAATAGAGAGAAATTGTGAGTATATAGATGTTGATTTGTCTATGCCTAATAAGCATTTATCTGAATTATTAAAGAATAAAAATGATACAAAAATAATCATATCATTTCATGATTTCGAAAAGACCCCTCAAATATCTGCTTTAAATAAGTTATATCTTAAAATAAAAAAACTTAATCCTGATTTAGTAAAAATAGTAACATATGCTAATCATTTATCTGATAATTGGATTCCACTTGAATTATTGAGAGCTAAAAAAGACATTATTTCTTTTTGTAGTGGAGATAAAGGTGTTCTATCCAGAATTATTGCACCCTACTTAGGATCATGTTTAACTTATGTTTCTTTAGACGAACGCTTAAAAACCGCGCCTGGCCAGATAACTTTTTCTGATTTCTCTTTTTTTAATGATATGGTATTTTCTTCTGCTTTTAATTTTTTGGAGGAATTTAGAAAATGATTTTTCCAGATCTAACGTTGAGTCAACAAGAAAGGAAAATACAAGAGCATGTTGGGAGCACTCTTGTTTCTTCTTTGAGAAGATTGTTTAATGAAAGATACTCTTTAGACCCCCAAATAAAAATAAGTGGTTCTACACAAAAAGGCACAGCCTTACCTGAAAGATACTTTGGAACAGATTATGATTGTTCTGTTTTAGCTGATGAAGAATTATTATCAGCCATCGCATACAGGTCTAATCTGTTTGAAGGTTGCCAATTGTTTAGTTTAGATTTTCTTGCTCATTTTATAGATTATTTCGATGAGACTTATTTTGCAGGGCACAGGTTATCCGGTAGAATAATGGGCAGAAAATTTGATTTTTCTATAGCAGACCAAGAAAAAGATGGGTGGAAATGGGATTATAATTCTAGTCCTATACTCCAGTATTCTCCCGATCAACTTGATGAGGTAAAGAAATTGAAATATTTCTTGAAACTCTTCAATGTTTCAGGTTCAGAAGTATATGGCATGGTTGGTCCTGCTGCCGAATTGGCCATTCATTATCATAAATCTTTTGATAGAGTTCTAGAAATTATTAAGCATTTCCCAAGGTTGTATGAGGATTTCTCTAATCTTTTTTCGACAAGATCATTTCCTCCAGATTTTTACCTTCTATTTCCACCAAGTGATGATTATGTTTCAAATGGTCTTGTTGGAAGTTTTAGGTTTACTACCCCTAACACTTTCAATAGACTGGTTGAGGCGGCAAATGCGAAAACATTGGACCTTGATGAATATGTTCAATTACATAGACCTGCGTTTACATATCATCACCAGTTTTCTTTAGACAATCCAAGACTTGTTTCTTATTTCTTACAATCTCTTCTCAGAGGTGGTGATTATTTTCATGTTGATTTACTTGATAATGCTAGCCAGATTGTCTTTCTTGCATCTTCAGATGCACTGGGGCAGAAAAAACTAGATGATTTATGTGGGACGATAGATGCTTTAAATGTGAGTGGTGAACTTAATTGGGATAATTTGCCAACCTCGATACGTGACGATATTTATCTTAAATGCGGCCAAAAGGATACTACAAAATATGTATTTTTTGTTGGCTCTCCAGAATTTCCTATTGATAGACAAAGGATTTATGTTCCTTTTGATTTTTTAGTGAGGGATGACGCTTCAGATCTTATTAGAGTTATGGAGGAAGGTCAAAATGAAACTAGCTGATCATCTAATATACCTTGATATAACCAACACCTGCAATTTAAATTGTGCTTTTTGTATGTATAAAGATAAAAGGAAACTTAAGAAGAGTGAATTGAATCTCAACATGAAAGCTAGAAAGAACATATCTAATCTTATCAATCATCTAGATACTTCTCATATAATAATAAGTGCAGAAGGAGAGCCGTTCAATAATGAAAAGACAATGATAGACATTCTTTCCCTTTCTAATGGCAGCAACTATTTTCAGATAATAACAAATGGTGGCTGGATTGACGATGGCTTTGAGAAAAAGATGTTGTTTTTTAATAATTTGGCATCGTCTAGAAATGACAAATATTCCCTTAGACTGAGCATTGACTCTTTCCATTTAGAAAAAATGTCTAAAGAAAAGTATGCCATTTTTTTCAAGCATGCCCAGAATGCTTCTAAAAAATTTACCAATATCTCCTTTGCCATACGTTCCATCCTAGATGATAAAGAAATGATAAGAGAGTTTATCTCTAACATTCTTCATGATTTGAATATCTCGTTTAATCTAAAGACAAAATCTGAGCTTGATGATGAATTAATTTTTGACGAAGGGAATGTAAACATTAATTACAAGAATCTTGTTTTTCCATCTCTCGTTGGGATAAGAAAACCGCTATCCATTTATGAATACATTTCTCTTCTTGAGGATAAATATTCAAAAAAGTTCACTTTGGGAAATCTTGCAGCAATTAAAGCAAACAAGGGTTTGGACTTGACAATAAAGCCGAACGGCGATGTTTTTTTCTATGGCACAGAAATAGAATCATTCGGGAACATTTTTTATGATAATCTTGGCATTGATTACTTCATTGAGAAACTCAACTCAAACATCATAATAAAAACCCTGTACTCTAGTCATTTTTTACGTTTTTTATCCCAAATAAGCAAGAATCCTTCTATCGAAAAGAAAATCTTAGAGGTTAACAATCCGTATTGGATAATAAAGACCTTATTTCCCAGGTATAAAGAAGAAATTATTGGAGCTTTGAAGTTAAAATGATTGATTGTCATGTTCATACGAAGAGAAGCCATCACGGTGAAGGAGATATAGAAGATTTTGTTCTTAAAGCAATTGATAGGGGATTTGAAATCATTGGATTTTCAGAGCATGCGCCCTTCTTATTTGATTCTGAGCACCGTCTTACTAAAGAGGAGATTAGAAGATACCTGGATGATGTTGTTGAACTAAAGATTAAGTATTCAAATCAGATAAAGATTCTTTCGGGTCTAGAGGTTGATTACCATCCTTCTGCGGAGTCTTATCTGACCAGTCTTTTGCCTCTTCTTGAATGTGACTTCAGACTTGGTTCAGTTCATTTTTTTGATTCTGGCTCCTCAAGATTCTCTGTTTGGGATTATAACGCTCTACAGCGACCGGAAGTAATTGATTCATATTTTGCATCTTTAGACAGGGCTGTTGCTTCCGGGTTTTTTGATGTTATTGCTCATCCTGATATTATTCTTAGGTCGGGTGTTAGACCTTCTCAAATCAACGGATTTTTTTTAAATTTGGTTGCATCTATGAAGCAATTTTGCTGTGCATATGAGATTAATTGTTCTGGCTTGACAAAGTCTTCTTATGATCTTGTTTCCAGAAAAAAAGTTTATGGTGCACCTTCCTACCCAAACATCGAAATTGCTGCTTTGGCTCATTCTGAAGGCGTACCTCTAGTTATAGGTTCAGATGCGCATTCTCCTGATTACTTAGGTGCGAATGTTCTATTTTTTATCCAGGAATTGAAGAAGAGGGGGATAACAGATGTTACTTATTTTGAAAAACGCACACCTCATATGTTCTCTCTTGAACCATGATTATTCTATAGGAAATATTTTTTTTGGACCGCTTGGGAAAAAAATAAAAATTGAATCAAGAGTAATCACCTTTTCTTTTCCTTTTTTACTTATTTTTATAATTTGCTTTAATTCTGACTCTTTTTCTTTTTTTCCCAGTGCAACTCCGATGTGTGGAGTAAAATCTGGGTTCTCATCTTTGAAATGGTCTATATCTGAAGATAGTTTTTTAATTATTTTTTTACGTATTCTTAAAATTTCACCATAATCTGTAATATTCCATAAAATGGCAGGAACACCCAAATTACATTCCCACCACCCTATGAGACCCTTCACTTTTATTTTTATAGGTAGTTGATCCTTCAAAATTTCTATTATTTTGGGGATAAGTTTGTTCACATACTTTTCAGGGTATTTTTTAGGATAACTGAAATAACATAAAGAAAGGTGCTGAGGAGCTATACCATCAAAGAATTCCTTCTCCATAAAAAACTTTACATAAGGTTCAAGTTTTTGCCTATATTCTTTAAAAGCATCATAATCTTCTTTTTTCACTAGGACCATGAGACCATAATTGTGTGGGTGCTTGAGTTTCATTCTTTAAAGATAGTATGCTTGTTTAAAAAGTTTAATGTTTTATTTCGGATATTTTCCGATTATTTTACTGATTTTTCGGTAGTGAATACAATAAATTTTATAAAGGTCGTTCTTTTCTTAATCCGAAGTTCATATAAGATTAATGGGTAAGTAAGAAAATGGAAAGAAAATATGAAAAATACATTCATAAATTACAAAGTTCTTCTTTAGATTCAGTTCCTTTCCACAAGAATATGGAAGGTATAACTAGACTTTCTGTTGCCGACTTTCCTTTTCATCTGGCTGTACACAAAATAGATATTTCTGCGTCTTCTTTAAGAGATTATGTTCAGCCACATTCACATGAAGTTCCAGAGATAAATTTAATTCTGGCAGACAAGCAAACATTGGTTTATCGAATCATGATTGGAGGAGAAGAGTATGTTGTGCCTTCTCCGGCTGTTATTTGGATTCCTGAAAATGTTCCTCATTCCGCTAATATACTTGAGGGTTCAGGTCATTATGTTTGCATACTGTTTGAAAAGGATTATAAAGCAAAAGGAGACGATGATGACACAACTTAAAGCAACTGTCCCTTCAAGGATTGCAATAGATTTGTATGATATGCACGGTGGTCTGGGAAGAATTGATGGTTCTATGGGGTTCTCTATAGAATATCCTTGCCTTGTTTTCAATGCATCAATTAATCCAGATATAGAAATTGTTAATAGTCAAATTCTAGATCTAGAACTATTGAGTTCTCTAGAATCCAGTCTGAATTTTATTAAGGAAAAAATGGGATTTGGAGGTATTAAAATCGAATTGAGAGAATGCATACCTGTCCATTCAGGGTTTGGTTCAAAAACAGCCACTCTGCTCTCAACAGCGTATGTTTATTCAAGACTTTATGGCGGAGAGTTGGATCATAGAGAATTGGGGGTTCTTCTACGTAGGGGAGGCACATCTGGTCTGGGGATAAATCTTATTGATAAGGGGGGCTTTTTAATAGAAGCAGGTCACTCTACAAAAATAAAAAATGAATTTGCACCATCATCTAGGACGGTGAATATCTACCCGTCTCCAGTTATTGCGAGGTATGATGTGCCTGATTGGGAAATTCTTTTAGTCCTTCCGAATTTTAATAGTGTTCATGGTAGAAATGAAAACGATTTTTTTAAGAAGGTCTGCCCTTTACCTGAAAATGAAGTAGGAAAACTTGCGCGAATAAGGCTATCCCAAGTTTTGCCAGCAATTTTGGAGAGTGATCTTGAGACCTTTTGTGATGGGATTAACAGAATTCAAGAAACTATGTGGAAAAGAAGTGAAATTTCTATTTATGGGACTAAAGTGAAAGAGATAATGGAGTATTTATTATCAAATGGCGCGTTGGGTGTTGGGATGAGTAGCATAGGTCCTTGCATATATGCTTTTGGTAATGATTTAGTTTCTTTGTCCGATTCAGTCCAATCAGACACAGACAGACAATACAGGTTTGTTGGTCTTACCAGACCAAATAATTTTGGTATGGCTCTGGAGGAAATAGAGTGATTTTAATATTAATTGGAAAGCCTTGTTCGGGCAAAACTACTGCGAGAAAATATTTAGAGAATAAGTACGCCTTTAAATCAGTTGAAGCAAGTGATTATGTGAAGAAACAAATGACGCTAACCAAAATCGAGTCTATAGAGTCTTTGTTTGAAAAATTAGGAAGAGATTTTGTTGCTAGAAATATTCTGGATGATGTACAAATGGATCAAAATGTTCTTATTTCTGGTTTTAGAACACTCGAAGAAGTCAATCTTCTCAAAGAACACTATGTTTGTATTGTTGTAGGTATTCACGCCGATGATAGAACCTGTTTTGAAAGATCAAAGATAAGACTGAGAATAGGCAGATATCATGATTTCTCATCTTTTTATGTTGAACGGATTTGTAGAGATTATTCCCTTGGTCTTGCTGAGCTGATGGCAGATCATCTAGACTTTTCTCTTTATAACTCCGATTCAGATCTGGTGGAGTTTTATTCTCAATTAGATAAACTTGTTGGTGATATAGATGGTTAATGTTCTTTTAATAAATTCTCCTAACAGAACCTCCGAACCTCCCAGACATTATCCTTACGGTTTGGCAATATTGACATCTATTCTTGAAAATGAAGGTTATGATGTCGACACTTTTGATGGCAACTTTCAGTCCGATGAGGATTTAATTGGGGCGCTTAAAAAGAAAAATTATGATTTTGTAGGCATTTCTGGAATAATAACCACTTATCTTCATCAAAAGAGATATGCTCAAATTATCAGAGAGAAAAGTCCAGATAGTGTTATAACTTCTGGTGGTGGCCTTGCCAGTGCAGTAGATGCTGAGCTCCTGAAGCTTATTCCTGAGCTAGATATTGTTTTTATAGGAGAATCAGAGCAAACATTACCTGCCTTTCTGCGTGTAATTGGGGGCCCTTATGATGGGGTTGCAGGAATTGCGTATAAAGACGCTGGTGGTACGGTTATAAACGAAAATGCACCCACCATACAGGATTTAGATTCTATTCCCCTGCCGAATCTAGATGCTTGGTTTATTCAAAGATATTTTGAAAACAAGTCTTTTCCTCTTTCTTCGACTTCCTCATCAGCTCAAAGAAGAGGTAATGTGTTGACTTCAAGAGGTTGTCCATATTTTTGTGATTTTTGTTTTAATTCCTTGGGCAGGCGCAGAGTTAGATATAGATCTCCAGATAATGTTCTTGCCGAAATAGATTTTTTAGTTAATCAGTATGGTGTGGATTTCATAAGTTTTATGGACGAATCCTTTTTGTTCAATAGAAAGCATGTTTTTGCAATAATCGAAGGTATAAGAAAGAAAGGCTTGGCTTTTAATTGGGGTGTTGCTGCCAGATCAACATCAGTAGATGAGGTATTACTTTCTGAGATTGCTGATGCGGGATGTGATTTTATTTATTATGGCTTCGATTCTGGCAGTCCTGCAACTTTGGAGAGGATGAATAAACAGATGACTGTCGATGATAATTTTGAGGCATTTAGGATGACTGTTGAAGTAGGAATTGTGCCTGTGCCTAACATCATAATTGGTTATGATAATGAAACCTTAGATAATATTCGCGAAGATTATGAGTTTCTTGAACGTTTGATCGAATATGGAAAAACTCTTGTATCTCAAAAAGATAAATTCACATTTCAAAGAGGATTCAATAATTTTGGGGCCATTTATTTTGCCACGCCATATCCTGGGTCTGCCCTCTATAAACGAAATATAAATAACTTGCCTTCTTTGGAACATATTTTGTCTGCTATTTCTGGAAAAGATGCTTATGAAATAACTGTGAATGTGTCTCAAATACCTGATGAGGTGCTTGTTAGAGAACAAAAAAAGATGGAGTCTTTTGTTAGGAATTTTACTTTGTAAGATGTTCTTTTAGAGGCTCTTTTGTGTTTCGTTTAAATTATCTCTCTTTATAAAGCTGTTTATATTATACGTTTTTCTACACCACCTCAACTCGTAACCACTATTTAGTAGTCTAAAACCGAAACATTTAAATATAAGTAATACTACTGAGTAGTAACACCTCGTGTTTCCTTAGAAGATGGTCGTGGAGGGATGGTCATAGTGTTTCTCTAAACACCTCACCCACCCCTTTTTTCCGTCTCTCCATGAGCCGATCTTCACAAAGGATTTCTAACACAAAAATTATAAACACGAGGTAGTTATATTCTTAATATGCCAGAGATGTGGGACTTGGTGGACGAGAACGACGAAGTAGTAGGCACCATAAACAAAGATGAATGGTGGAACAATAGGCAGCTCCATAGGGGAGTCACGATTATTCTGCTCAACTCTGAAGGCAAGATCTTTGTGCACAAGCGAGTTGAGAATAAGAAGATCTATCCGGGATATTATGATTGCCAAGTTGGAGGTACAGTCCACAAAGGAGAGACCTATGACAACGGCGCCAGGAGAGAGGTGCAGGAAGAGGTTGGGATTGAGAATCCTAAGCTTGAATTCCTGTTCAAAACACGTTTCAAGACAGACCTGGAGAATGCATGGGTCAAAGTCTACAGACTGGTCTATGACGGACCATTGAAGCTGCAGAAAGACGAGATAGCAGAAGGTTTCTGGGTGACGATAGATGAACTCAAAGAGATGTTCAAGAAAGAGAAGTTCTGCGATGATGCGTTAGTGTTCTTTAAGATGTATCAAGAATTGCCTGAGGTAGAGATGCGTGACATTGTGGACGAGAATGATAATGTCATAGACACAATGCCAATTCCCGAGGTCAGAAAGAAGAATCTTCTGCGCAGAGGAGTCACAATTTATGTCTTTGATTCTAAGAGGAGAATATTTGTCCATAAGAGGACAAAAAACAAGAAACTATATCCTAATCATTATGATGTTGCAGTACGTGGCGGAGTGAAGGCAGGAGAAACATACGAAGAAGCAGGAAAAAGAGAGCTTGCTGAAGAATTGGGTGTTGAAGTCCCTAAACTTGAGTTCCTCTTCAAGAAAAAGAATGAATATGATCAAGTCAATTTCATTGCAAGTGTCTTCAAGATAGTTCATGAAGGGCCTTTCAAGCTGAATCCATATGAGCTAGGGGAAGGAGAGTTCATGACGATAGAAGAAATCAATAGATTGATGAAAAAAGAGAAATTCTGCCCGCACGTAAGAGAGTTATTTGAAGAATTAGAGAATAAATTCACTTAAACTTAAACTTGCCGCCACCGCTCTGCAATTTCTTCATCATCTTTTCCATGTCTTTTTCAGAGCCGCCTTTCATCATTTTCATCATCTTCTTGCTTTGCTTGTACTGTTTGATGAGTCCGCGGACTTCAGCGACAGTGACTCCTGAGCCTTTGGCAATCCTTTCCACTCTAGAACCAGTTATCTCTTCAGGCTCCTCAAGCTCCTCTTTAGTCATGGAATCCATTATGAAGCGCCATTTCTCTAGCTTTCCTTCCTGCACAGAAAGGGCTTCTTTCGGAATCTTCAATCCGCCCATGCCAGGGACAAGATCCATGACCTTGCTCAGAGGGCCCATCTTTTTCATGGCGCGCATCTGTTCATAAAGATCGATAAGATTGAACTCTCCTTTTAGGAATTTTCTTCCAAGGTCCTGTGCTTCTTCCTCAGAGATAGCACCTTTTGCCTTCTCCAATAAAGCTTCCAGGTCTCCCATGCCGAGCAATCTGCCGACAAAGCCTTCTGGCTTGAACTCTTCGAAGTCGTTGAGCTTCTCTCCAACACCGATGAACTTGACTGGAGCCTTTGTGACAGAGCAGGCTATCAGAGAACCTCCTCCTTTTGCTGTACCGTCGAGCTTTGTGATAATGACACCAGTGACGTTGCAGGTCTCGTTGAACTTCCTGGCCTGGTTCTCTGCAGCTTGGCCTATGTCTCCGCTTATTACAAGAAGATTCTCATCTGCATTGACAGCTTTGTTCAGCTTATTGAGCTCTTCTATCAGCTCGTCGCTCAAAGCATCTCTTCCGGCAGTATCCACGATAACAAGGTCATGCTTGTTGAGCTCTGACTCGTATTTCTTATAGATCTTGACAGGATCCTTCTCTTTTTTCTCACCAAAAAAAGGCACATTTGCTTTCTTGGCCAGCTGCTGCAGCTGATCGTATGCTGCAGGCCTCCAGGTGTCTGTCTGGATGACAGCGACTTTCATGCCTCGCTTGCTGTAATATGCAGCTAATTTTCCTGCTGTAGTGGTCTTTCCAGAACCAAAAAGACCCACGAGCATCATCTTGAAAGGCTTTTTTTTGATATTGATCTTAGAGCCAGGACCGCCAAGGAAATCCACCAAAGAATCATAGACAATGTTGACAAGGAATTCCTTCTTGCTGAGGCCTTTCGGAGGTTCAGTTTTGAGGGCTTTCTCCTTTATGGTCTTGGTCAGGTCGAAGACCAGCTGAACATTGACGTCAGATTGCAAAAGAGCCCTCTGGATGTCCTTCACGAGCTCATTGACTAGCTTTTCATCTACGAACAACGCCTTGGTCACCTTCTGCAAAGTGTTTTTCAATGAACTGCCTAACTTGTCCAATACCATATCGTCGAGAGAATAAATAAGGGTTTATAAATGTTTAGTCATTTTACGGCTCTGTCCTAAGTCTCTGGTTTTCCGAAAGATATATTAACTCCAAACAGCACAGAGCTGTTTGGAGGGTGGACATTCGAGGTGTCCACCAATGGAACAAAAAACAAAACTGGTTTATAAAGTTAAGCGTTTGCTACGAT
>JBDRIN010000094.1:0-9350 GCA_043815805.1 archaeon
ATGGGAAAAGAAGACGCATTCATACTCTGGTTTGACCAGGTTGGAATAGAGGATGTTGGCCTAGTTGGTGGAAAAAACGCTTCTCTGGGTGAGATGTACACCAATCTGACAGCTAAGGATATCAAGGTTCCAAATGGCTTCACAGTCACTGCAAGAGCTTATTTCTATTTCCTCGAGAAAGCAGGCATAATGGCTAGGATAAAAGAGATTCTTTCAGACCTTAATGTCCATGACCTCCATAACCTGCAGGAGAAAGGCCATGCTGTCCGTGATACAATATTGACAGCAGAGTTGCCTCAAGAATTGAAAGACTGCATCGTAGAGGCTTATAGGAACCTCTGCAAGCAATACGGAGAGAACACAGATGTTGCAGTCCGTAGCAGTGCCACTGCAGAAGACCTGCCTGATGCTTCATTTGCAGGCCAGCAGGAAACATTTCTTAACATAAGAGGAGAGATCCCTTTGATAGAGGCGTGCAAAAAATGTTTCGCATCATTGTTCACAGACAGAGCCATCTCTTATCGTGAAGACAAAGGTTTTGATTATTTTTCCATAGGATTGTCCATTGGAGTGCAGAAGATGGTGAGATCTGACAAAGCATGCTCAGGAGTCATGTTCTCTATTGATACCGAGACAGGCTTCAAGGACGTCGTGTTGATAACCGGCGCTTACGGCCTTGGCGAAAACGTCGTCCAGGGAGCGGTGAATCCAGACGAGTTCTATGTCTTCAAGCCGACATTGAAAAAAGGCTTCAGGCCAATCATTTCAAAACAACTTGGCACAAAACGCATAAAGATGATATATTCCGGAGGAACCAAGCCGACAAAGAACGTTCCTGTTGAGGCAGAGGAAAGGAGGAAATTCATACTTTCTGATGATGAGATACTGACTCTTGCAAAGTACGCTGTAACTATTGAAGATCATTACAGCGAGAAAGCAGGGCATTTCAAGCCAATGGATATGGAATGGGCCAAGGATGGAATCACCAATGAACTTTTCATCGTCCAGGCAAGGCCAGAGACCGTCCACTCTCAGCAAGACATGACCAAGCTGAAGCAATACATCCTTAAGGAAACATCTAATATTTTGGTTACCGGCCATTCTGTAGGACAGAAGATAGGCACAGGTAAAGTAAGAGTGATAAAAGATGTGCATAACATGCATGACTTCAAAGAAGGAGAAGTTCTTGTGACAGAGATGACTGATCCTGACTGGGAGCCAATAATGAAGATAGCTTCTGCAATTGTGACCAATAGAGGTGGAAGGACATGTCATGCGGCCATCATTTCAAGAGAATTAGGCATACCATGCATCGTCGGCACTAACGACGGAACTCAAAAAATAAGGACCGGACAAGATGTAACTATAGACTGCTCTACAGGCGAGCAAGGCAAAGTCTATGAAGGATGCCTGCATTTTGAAGTGGAAGAGCATGATCTTCAGAACATCCCAAAGACCAAGACCAAGATAATGATGAATATCGGCAATCCAGAACACGTGTTTGAGCAGAGCTTTATTCCCTGCGACGGAGTAGGCTTGGCAAGAGAAGAGTTCATAATTAATTCCCATATCAAGATCCATCCTTTGGCATTGATACACTTCGAGCATCTGAAAGATGACCAGGCAAAGCAGGCCATATTGGATATGACTAGAGGTTATAATAACAAATCTGATTATTATGTCGAGGAACTGGCAGAGGGCATAGCCATGATAGCAGCTGCTTTCTATCCTAGGAAAGTCATTGTTCGAATGGCTGATTTCAAGAGCAATGAATACGCTAATCTTGTTGGCGGCAGAGAGTTTGAGCCGCAGGAAGACAATCCTATGCTCGGTTGGCGAGGCGCATCACGTTATTATTCTGAGAAGTACAAGCCAGCGTTTGCACTTGAATGCAAGGCCTTCAAACGAGTGATTGAAGAGTTCGGCCTGGATAATATCAAGTTGATGATTCCTTTCTGCCGAACTGTTGACGAAGCCAAGAAAGTTCTGGCTGCATTAGAAGAGAACGGCTTGAAGCAGAGCAAGAAGTTAGAGGTTTATGGTATGTGCGAGATACCAAGTAATGTCATACTTGCAGATGAGTTCCTAGAAATATTTGACGGCTTCAGCATCGGAACAAATGATCTTACACAGCTGACGCTTGGTTTGGACAGAGACAGCGAGATCGTAAGCGACATCTATGATGAACGGAATGAAGCGGTCAAGACTCTTGTGAAACAAGTGATCGGTGTCTGCAAGAAGAAAAAGAAATATAATGGGATTTGCGGGCAGGCTCCAAGTGATTACCCAGAGTTCGCAGAGTTCTTAGTGCAATGTGGAATAGAATCCATCTCACTGAATCCAGACACTGTGATAAAGACCACCATGGTCATTGCAGAGATGGAGAAGAAGATGGGGATAAAGCCTTAAATTATCTTATGGATTAGTTCTTCAAACTCATCTTTCAAATACAATTCTACTCTTTGCATGAATTTATGCTTATATTTCTTTGGTAGTCGGTGTATGAGTTCGGAGATAGGCACGACGTTATGGATCGCTTTGTAGATTTTTGGGAGGTCAGATATCTCAAGCTCACCCCTAAGGACTTTTAAGAGGGTTTTCTTGTCTAGATTGTTTATTTCTGCGAAGAATCTGTCAAACTCTTTATCATCTAATTCTATGAACAACATCTGAAATATGCTTGCCAATTCTTGGTTCTCATGGAACTTCAGGTTGTGGATGAACTTCTCTTCGTATTCTCTTAAGACCTTATAAGAGTAGTTCTTTAATCGTATTGCTTTTGCGGCGACTTTTGCAGCCACAACCCCCTCTTCTATGGCAGGTCTCAATCCTTCAACTACAAAAGGTCTACTCTGTACTCCTGCATCGCCGACCAGAAGTATATTGTCAAAAGCTCCTCTCTCTTGAGGTGTTAGTGAGATTGTGGCGTTCCATTCTCTGACTTTCTTTGCTCCTTCGAATATCTTATTGAACTGAGGGTCTTTCATGAATATATTAAGCACTTTTCTGTGCAGTGCCTGACTTACAGGCTTATGTGAGTATGCTTCTGTGGCCAACAACACTTTCGAGTTGCTGTATGGCTCTACCCAGCCAGCGATGAAGGCAGAATTTTTCTTTTTCTTTGTGAGAGCGATTCCCCAAGGCGCTATGTCGCTATGGAAATTGCAATTTTCATATAGTCTGCATTTGAAGTATACCTTTGTTGTGACCTTTATACCGAATCTTTCTCTGCATAAACCTGCATCACCCGAAGCATCTAGAAGGATTTTTGTAGCGAGTTTTCCTTTGTTTGTGTGTACAAAGACTCTGTTGTATTCTTTTATGATCTTTTTTACTTCTGTTTTCTCTGCTTTTTTTATCTTCACTTTTTTCAGCATGAGTTCTTTGAATTTTTGTTCGTCTAGAACCCATATAGGATCTTTTCCCATATCAATCTTGACTTCAGATTTCCGCAGGCTTCTGAAGAGTATGTGATTCAGTTTATAGACTCCTGATGAGAGATATCCTTGTTTTTTCAAGAACGAATCAAAAGTGGACCAAGACCTTGTAGAGACATCAAGAAAATCATTCTTATCTATTATCAGGCAGTTGAGTTTGGGATACCTTGACAGTTCGATGGCAGCGCTCAACCCCGCAGGCCCAGCTCCTACGATTACGACGTCGTATGTTTCCATGGTTTCCCTTTGGAAGCAAGGTTAATAAATATTTCTATTTGTTCTTGTCCTTATTCTGAAATGGTTACACATCAAAAGATTTATATAATATTGCACTTTACCTTATATTTATGGGGGGACAGCTTTTTATGGGTGGCGAAGATTCTGCATTATTATTGGGTGATGAAGCAGTTGCTTTGGCTGCTTTACACGCAGGTGCATCTATTTCTGCTTCTTATCCTGGAACTCCTGCTACTGAGATAAATGAGTTTGTTAGGCTACTGAATGATGCCGAAGGATTAGGGGTCCATTGCAAATGGTCTCCTAATGAAAAAGTCGCTTATGAGAAGGCTTTAGGTGCTAGCATAGCTGGAGCAAGAGCCATGGTCTCTATGAAGCTTGTCGGTCTTAACGTGGCTATGGATGTTCTCATGAACTCTGCCATAACTGGAGTGAATGGTGGCTTATTAGTAGTTGTGGCTGATGATCCTGGTATGCATAGTTCTCAGAACGAGCAGGACAGCAGAGAACTGGCCCGCTTCGCAAATATACCTTGCTTTGAACCAAGAGATCAGCAGGGCGCTTATGATTACACCAGGATGGGTTTCGATTTGTCTGAAGAATACAATCTTCCTGTCATGTTGAGGATAACTACGAGACTTGCGCATAGCAGGTCAGAAGTTGTGCCTCACACTCCTTTGGAAAGAACGAATTTTCCTGTCGCTGAACGTGGACGTGCCATGTTGTTGCCGCACGTGTCTAGGCAGAGACATAAGGATCTTGTCGAGAGAGTGATGCCTGACTTGACAGCACTTGTTAATCATGCGCCTTACGCAGTGTCTGAGAATGATGCCCTCGGACCTTTAGGAGTCATCTCTGCAGGTATCGCTGCAAATTATGTTGAAGAAAACTTTAATCAAAGCCCATATCCACATATGGCTTTGACAGTTGTGAATCCTCTTCCAGATCAAAGAATCAAGGACTTTGCATTAAGGCTTATTGGAAACAAAGTCTATAATCTGTTGGTTGTTGAAGAAGGTTATCCTTATATTGAGGATGGGGTGAGAAACATACTCAGAGATTTTTCTGGCTTTAATATCTATGGAAAGCTCACTGGCCATCTTCCGAGGACTGGCGAATTAAAGCCAGAGTTTGTAAGAGAAGCTTTAGGGCTTGATCCGTTACCTAATGCAGGTATTGAGGTCCCTGCTGAATTGCTGAAAGGCAGGCCGCCAAGGTTATGCACTGGTTGTCCGCATGAATCTACTTACAAAGTTTTGAACGCTGTCAAAAAACAGGTTGACATCCCTATTGTGACAAGCGATATAGGTTGTTATACTCTGGGTTATCTCCCACCGCTTAATGCTATAGATACCTGCGTTGAGATGGGTGCCAGCATAGGTATGGCGTTGGGCGCTGCAGAGGCAGGCCTTGAACATGTCGTAGCAGTCATAGGAGATTCTACGTATACTCACTCAGGCATGCCTTGCCTTTTGGAAGCTGCAGACGGCAACTTGCCTATTACAGTCATCATATTAGATAACAACACTGTTGCCATGACTGGTTTCCAGCCTACTTATCTTCACGGAGATGATCTGGTGAGGAACGTCATAGGGATGGGTGTTTCACCAGAGCATGTAAAGACTATGAAGGCAAGACCTTCAAGTCATGAAGATAATGTGAAAATCTTGAGAGATGAAGTTGAATATAAAGGAACATCTGTGGTGATAGCAGAAGGGCCTTGCATTCATGCTGCGAGGAAAAGCTTGTGAAAATGGACGGAAAAAAAGACATAATTATTGCAGGAGTTGGCGGCCAGGGAATCTTGACCATGGCTAAGATCATAGTTGGTGCTGCATTCGCAGAAGAGTTGAAGCTCAAGCAGCCTGAAGTCCATGGCATGTCCCAGAGAGGAGGTGCTGTATATACTCATGTTCGTCTTTCTCCAGATTATGTAAATAGTGATATTATCCCTGCAGGTGCTGCTGATCTAATCATTGGTGTGGAGCCTATGGAGGCGTTGCGTTATGCAGATGCGTTGGCTCCTGATGGAATGATTGTGTCAAGCTCTGTTCCTGTTGAAAACATATCTGATTATGATGTCGGAGGAGTTCTCGGTTTCTTAGACAGCCTTGATAATGTTGTCTTGATAGATTCTAATCAAGTTGCTATCGCTGCTAAGAATAAACAAGGTCAGAATATTGCTGTGTTAGGTGTATCTCTTCCGTATCTTGGCATAGAAAGAGAAGTCATAGAAGGGGTGATGGAAGATATCTTCGGTGATAAAGGCCCAGATGTCGTCGCTGCCAATCTGCGTGCGCTTCAGATGGGTGAAGAAGCCGGGGCAGTATATAGACGTTAGTTCTCCAACCCCATCCTGAAATCACATAGATCAAGTATTGTTTCTAGTATCTGCACCATCTTGGTGAGATACATCAGTTCTTCATTCGGAAGCCTCTCTGTGTTTTCTCTTAATCTGTTCTTTATGGCATCCCTGTTCTGGTTGATGCGATTCACCTTTTCCAGCTTGAAATCATAGAAGAACTCATAGTACCATCTTATGGACTTGTTTATGTCTTCCCAGATCTCAAGTGTCAAAGGAGCGAACTTTTTCTTATAGTTCAGTATGTCTCTTGAGTTATACTTCAGGACATCCACTATTTTATCCAAGCTTGCTATGATGTGGAAGAAATAGCTGGTCTTTTTCACGTCTGCATAGCCGTATTTGTTCAATAATCTCAAGCAGTAGCTTATGAACTTATTGATGTTGTCATGTTTTGTGTCTATTGTTCCTATAAGAGTCATGTCTTTGTTCTTTATGCCTTCTAACAAACTTTCTGCAGTCTCGTTTATGAGCAGGAAGACTCTTCTTAGGATCACCTTGAAGTCTTCTCCTGCTTCCTTGGTTATGTATTTTATGAGTATCCTCTTGTCAGACTGCTCGATTATCTCTGCGCCTATGCATCTATTTACAATCTCATTTATGACTTCAAAATAAGAGACTTCTTTGCCTGTGCGGTAATGAGGCGTGTTGGGCTTGTTGAAGGTGACTTCAATTTCATTATAACCAAAGCGGTACAGGCTCATTATATACATGAGCGTGGATGTCCTGTCCAATTTAGTGACATCTATGCTTATCTTCTCCATCTTCAGGGACTCTTCTGTGCTTAAGATGAGCTGATTTCCCTCTATATCCACGTATACAGAGTCTCCTTTCTTAAGGTCGCGTTCTTTGAGCCATTTCATAGGCAAAGCCACTGTAAGGCTGCTCAGGCCGTGCTGGATGAGTTTTCTCTGCTCCATGGAGCATAAAAAGAGCTTTTTCTATATAAATCTTTCGTAAAAATGTATATTGAATACATAAAATACAAAGTGTATGCGGTAAATACTTATTTGTGTATATTATTACTAGTATTACAATGAAATCATGCGAACACTGTGGATATGAATGGGAAACTCGAATAGCTGCTCCAAAGAGCTGCCCAAGGTGTAAGAAACGGTTCGATTACGAACCGTTAAACTGGAGGCAATAAAAATGGGAATTGAACAAGAAGCTGTTACAGCACAAGTAGATGGAATTAATCAAAAATTAGGCGAAGTATATGGTGCTCTAAGGCACAGATACAATAAGGTAATCCCTTCTGGATGGACAGATTGTCCAGGTAATTTTGGACCGGAGGTTCTGGGAGGAAAAGATGATAGGCCTAGATATGGATTTTCAAATGAAGTAATCAGTGAGGTAAGAACAGGAGAAGGTGATTTGGTAAAAAAACACTACCCTGTAGACGTCATGCTTATGGGTTTTTTAAATCCCTCTGAACTGGATGAGACTTCACAAGTACCCAAAGATCATTGGCGATGGGACTACCTAGCAGATATTATGCTTCTTGCTCAGGCAGGCGTGATAGATGTAGAAAATTACAGTTCTTCAGTAGGAGTGCCAAGATGGAAAGGCAATCCTGAGTTTGATGCGATGTTAGGCATGGAATCTGCAGAGCGAGTGGCAATGTCAGATAGGTTGAAGAAAAATATCGGAAACAGAAATCCTGAAACAGATAAAGACCTCATTGCGATAGACAACTATGTCACGCAGTTTTATGTGTGAACTAGGATAGAAAAAAGAGGCAACCAAAATGTCACACCTAGTCATAGTTTCAGGACCTTCCGGAGTTGGTAAGAACACTCTTATCGATAGAGTTAGAGAGGAAATGCCGGAGCTCGAGTATTTTAGAAAAATTACCACAAGGGATAGAAGGCCAGATGATCGAGGCGAAGAAATGGATTTTGTTTCTTCAGAAGAGTTCGATGAGTTGATGGTGAGGAGAGAGATAGCTCTGCCTTATGAACTTCGAGGCAATAGATACGGCATCCCTATAAGCTCTCTTGCAGGACTGAAAGAACAGCCGCAAATATGTGCGCTGGGTGATTTTGATCTTATTTCTGCACTTAGCAGAGCATATGACACCACAAATATCTATATACGCGGCAGCCAATCAGATATAGTTGGCAGGTTGAATCAGAGAGAAGACACCCCAGAACAGAGGGCTGCCAGCATAGCATCTGTGCCAAAACACTTAGCAGACCGATTAGAGTATGAAGAATTGTTTGATTATACAATCTTTAATGGCTCTGACTTGGAGAAAACACATCAAGATTTTTTGCAGGCTGTGAAGAAAGGTTCTGGCAATTGGGTTAAAGTGTATAGCTTCCTTATAGCAAATGGATGTTCGGTTGGAACAGCACAAGCGGAGTTAGATGAAGAGAGCAGCAATCCTGAAAAAGCATTTCCTGATAATAGAGAGATGCGAAAAGAGATGAATGAGATCTTAGGAGATGCTCTCATGACTGGGAAGATAACTCCTTCCAACATAAGCTGGAGTTATGATAATGTCGCTGTCCAGATTGACAGGAGCAGAGATCGAGACAGACGCTATGTGGAGAATGGTAATATAGTTCTCCAAGGTAGGCGCAAAAACCTCGATAGAGTCAGTGCAAAACTGGAAGAGCGATGGCCAGAGTTAGGAAGATATGTGGATAGATACGAATGCATCGCATAATCTTTTTCTTTTTTTCTTTCCAATATACATTTCTCCTCATCTAATACCATAACCTTTATATATCACTTCTTCGTATTCCGGATTAGGGGGTGAACATGGCTAAAGAACCAAATGTGAAGAAAGACTTCATGAAGGAGTTAAAAGCGCTTTCTAAGCAGGAACTCAGAGAGCTCGTCATGATAAACACATACAAACTGGCCATGGTGCGCTCTCAAGTGGATGCTATTGTCCAGGTCCTCATCAAGAACAAACTAGCGACGTATGAGGAGATCTGGAAGAAGACCAACGAGTCTTTCCAGGAGCACAACGTATAAAAAAAGAGGTGAAGTATGGTTAGAGTCGCAATCAACGGATTCGGCAGAATAGGCCGTATGGTCTTCAGGGTCGGATTAGAAGACCCAGACATAGAATTCGTCGGACTGAACGATCTTACAGACATCAAGAACTTAGCTTATCTTCTGAAATATGATTCTGCACATAGGAAATTCCCCGGCACAGTAGAAGCCAGAGTCAATGCTCTAGTAGTCAACGGAAAAGAGCTCCCTGTCTTTGCAGAACGGGATCCAACCAAGCTCCCTTGGAGAGACCTGGACGTTGACGTAGTCGTGGAGAGCACAGGCATATTCACGACAAAGGAGAA
>JBDRIN010000095.1:0-11899 GCA_043815805.1 archaeon
GCCAGCGCTTTCTTCAGCGGAAGAAGCGGTTTTTCCAGCAGAAGGAGCAGTAGTAGAGAGAATCGAGGCTCTGATTTAAGGACAGACATCGAGATCAGCCTTGAAGAGGCTGCTTTCGGCACCAAGGAACAGATTTCTATAAGCAAAAAGGATGAGTGCGAGGAATGCAAGGGCTCTGGCGGCACAGACATCCAGGATTGCGCAGAGTGCCATGGCACAGGCCATAGGACAGAGGCACGCAGGACAGTCTTTGGCATATTCCAGACCACAAGACCCTGCACCACATGCAACGGAACAGGCAAGATAATCAAGAAGCCCTGCAACAAGTGCAATGGAAACGGTCTTGTCAGGAAGACCAAGAAACTCGAGATAAATATCCCTGAAGGCATAGAAGATGGTTCAAGGCTCCGCATTTCAGGAGAGGGAGAAGCTGGTTTCAGAGGCGGAATGCACGGAGACTTATATGTTGTGGTCCATGTGGAGCAGCACAAGCTGTTCGAGAGGCATGACAATGATATCTATATCGAAGCGCCTATCAGTTTTGTACAGGCAAGCCTTGGCACAGAGATAGAGGTTCCTACTCTTGATGGCAGAGCAAACCTAAAAATCCCGTCAGGGACACAGCCAGGAACTCTCTTCAAGATGCGCGGAAAAGGAATACCTTACCTGCACAGCCATGGAAGAGGAGACCAGCTAGTGAGAGTCAACGTCGTGATTCCTGAAAAGCTCAGCAAAAAACAGAAAGAATTATTGAATGTTTTTGCAGAGGCCAGCGGAGATGACGCTGAGCCAGAAAAAAGTTTCTTCAAGAAGTTTTTCAAGCCGTAGTCATACCCTCTCAGAATTCTAAAGTTCTTTATACCCTTCTAAGGTATATTGATATTTTCCAGAACTAATCCTATATTTGTAAGGGATTCCATAACTAAACTTTTTAATCCAATATTCTCTGTTGGGATACTCAACACTAAATCTGGTAAAACCAAGTTTTTTAGCTAATTTTTCCACAAATAATGCACATTTAGTTCCAATCCTTTTGCCATGAAAGGGTTTGTGAACATTGATGTAATCCCACACAAATAAATTCTTGTTAAAATTCATAGTAAAGATAAATTGGGTATCCCTCCAGGGTTCAAAAACATTGTTATAACTAAGTTTTTTTGGATCATACTTAGGTGAAAATATTTTACTCAAATAATAGACCTTGATTATTCCTTTTTTCTCCTCTATAATTTTGATAATATCTGTTGTATGGTAAATCGGTAATTTCTTCAATTCTTCTTTGATATTATTAACTAGGGATTTAGGTTTTGAAATAGGTTCAGCTTCCTCGATTTCTCTTTCTAATAAATCTCTTAATCCTGTTAAAATTTTAACAATTATCTTTTTCCAATTTTTTTCTTTCTTTAGATTAATTAGTTCTTGGATGAGTTTTTTAGTTGTTTTATCATATGCTAAACCTAATAATTTGTTATCAGAATAATTCATAAGGATTGATTCTATCTCCTTCTTAATTCTTATCTGGGTATTTTTATCACTTTCATACACATAATGAGAATGAAGTTTATTGCCTAAATCTTTATTTTCACCTAATACTAAATATAATGTTTTATTAAGCATTGTATTAATATTATTTTCTAGATTTCGGATGTTTTCTCATATCTTTATGCTCTTGCTTGAGCTCTTTATGAAGATTAAATCGTTCTATTATGAACAACACAAAGATGAGAAAGACAGGTATATATAGATATTTTATAGAGGAATAAAGCATCGAGAGCCTTTCTGTTGTGTAATGCGGAGCGCTTCCTCGCACAAGGCTTATCTCGTAAGGATATCCTGGAGTAATTTCAGGTTCTGCCTGCAAATATATGGATAACTCTGTCAATAGAACTACAGCTACACAGACGAGCGCTACCCAGAACAGGACTGGCAATACTTTTCTCATACAAAGATATAAGTAGAAGAAGTATTTAAATGTTTTCCTTGAAGAGGAAAACGTTAGGAACGAAGTGACCAAATGTTTTTATCTTATTTAGATAGTTTTTTCAGCTCTTTCACAGCCTCTATGAACTTGTCTATCTCTCCTTCTGTATTATACAAGTAGAGAGAAGCCCGCACACAGCCCTTCAATTTGTGGGCGTTGAACCATGAATGCACGCAGTGGGCGCCTGATCTGACAGCGATGTTATATGTATGGTCTAGCATGATGGCTGCTTCGTGAACATCAAGTCCGGGTATGGTGAAGCTGAAGATACCTCCGCGTAGTTCTGGGTCTTGAGGGCCCAGGATCTCTACATCATCCTTCAGACCATCAGTCAATCTCTTGTTCAACATTATCTCGTGCTTTTCAATATTCTTTCTTCCAATCTTTATCAGATACTTGGCTGCTTCGCCCAGACCGATGATGCCAGCATAATGCTGCAGGCCTGCCTCGAACCTTCTAGGAAGTATCTTTTCTGGTGTGTAAGAATCATAAGTCGAATCGATCACTGTCTCGCCGCCGAGCATGAAAGGTTTCATCTTCTCCAAAAGCGCTTTCTTGGCGTAGAGGCAGCCGATGCCTGAAGGGCCGAGCATCTTATGCCCCGAGAATGCTAAAAAGTCGACGTCGAGTTTTCCGACGTCGATCTCTTTATGAGGAACGCTCTGTGCTCCGTCAAGCAATACGAGTGCTCCATTCTTATGTGCAATCTTTATTATCTCTTTTGCAGGAATAGTATAACCATCAAGGTTGCTTGTGTGCACCATTGCAATAAGATCCGGCTTCTCTTTCTTGACAGTCTCTTCGAAAGCCTTTAGATTAAAGGTATTATCTGGATTTGATTTAAGCGTTATATGCTTGAATTTCTGCCAAGGCAAAAGATTTGAGTTATGTTCCTTATCTGTGGTCATTACAACCTTCGGTTGGAGGCTGTAAGCAACAAGATTGATCGCTTCAGTTGCATTCTTAGTGAATATGAGCTCTCCATTTTTAGGACATCCTATGAACTTCTTTAGGATCGTCCTGGACTCATCCACCTTGTCTGTGACTTTTTTTGCCAGGTGATGCATGCTTCTCCCTGCGCAGGCAGGGTATTCATCATAGTATTCTTTTATTTTAGCAATGACTTGTTTAGGACGCAAGGGCATACAAGCGTTGTCAAAATAGATAAGGTTATCTTTCAACGCTGGGAAATCCTGCCTTATCTTCTCTATATTCATTCTCCGTTCTCCTTCATCTCCTGTTCTATGATGTTCTTGAAAGCCCTGAAAGGCTTCGGCCCCACTATGGCCCTGTCGTTGATGAAAAAAGTCGGCGTGCCGTAGATGCCTGCGGTGTGTCCATCTTCTATGTTTTGCAATATTACGTTTTCATATAGGTTATTCTCATAGCAATACTTGAATTCTTGTTCGTCCAAGCCGAGCTTTGCCGCCCAAAACAGTATGTTTTCATCTGTCTGACTGTCTTGATTCTCCAAAAGCAAAGCCCTAAAGTCCCAGTATTTATCCGACTCCATGTTGTAGACGCACTGCGCTGCATTAGATGCTTTCTCAGAACCCATATGTGTGCTCAAAGGAAAGTCTTTGTAGACGAACAATACATCAGGATATTCCTCCAAGACTTGCTTAACGACAGGCTCTGCATCTGCTGTATAGGAACACTTAAAGCAGCCGAACTCCACCAGCACTATTTTGGCATCCAGCGGTCCGAAAGCAGGGTCTGTGAACCTCACCTCTGGTCTGATGAGCTCAGCGTCACCTGGTATGTGCCCCTCTCCGCAAGTCGACACGCCTTCATGGATATTAAACTGATTAGTCACGTCCAAAACGCAGAAAGCTGTCGATTCAGGGCCATAGCAGTTCCCGTACAAGGCGAAGTTGTAGATTGAAAAAGCAGAATATGCTAGGCTTACAAACAGCAAGACTGTAAAGATCCATGAGATTACCTCAAAGTGTTTATAGATGAACCTGGCCACTCTAGGGCTCTTCTTCATCAATTTTCCTGTAATCTGGCTCTTGAGGCGCTTGTCAAGGCCTGTTGTGCATTTCCTGAAGGTGACCCTTTTGAAGACGCAATCCATAGCCTCTACAGCGATCTTTCGGTAACTAACAGAGAAGATTCCAAGCACTCCGAACACGATCAAGGCTATTATGCATATCATTTTGGCTGATTCTCCTTTATGGAAAGGGGAATATTTAAATATGTTATGATTCTACTAATATGAAACCATTTATAAAGCTTTGTTACAGAAAATGAAACCAACTGATTCCCAGCCAAAACACTTCAGGACATGGCTCTTAGCGATAGGAATAATCATGATTTTTGTTTTCATAGTGTCCTTGGTGACTCTTTACATCCAGAATGAGATTGCTGCAGGCAATGCTTGCAGCTGTATGATCCCTGTACCTATGATGCTCTTGATACTTGCCTCTCTAGGCGTAGTTGTGGGCTCTTTCACATCCTACTATATGATGAAGAGGTTCATGCAGGAGAAGAAAGAGTATGTGCATAACATTGATTCTACCCTTCAATTTTTGGATTCTGAAGAGAGAGGCCTTGTAAAAACCATCATTGCCCACAAAGGTATTATCAAACAGGCTCTCCTGAACAAGGAGTCCAAGATGGACAAGGTGAAGATCCACCGGGTCTTGAAAAGATTAGAAGGCAAAGGCATCGTAGTCAAGGAGCGGGACGGCAAGATCAACATAATCAAGCTTGAAGACAAGCTCAAAGAGCTATTTGTCTAAGAAAGCTGTTGTTTCTTTCAGTATCTTGGGATAGAACAGGGATGTTGTCCCATGGCCTGCCGGAAGCCATATAAGTCTTGGCTTTCCCAGAGAGTTCCATAATTCATCAGCAGCAGATTTTGGTATGACAAAATCAAACAACCCGTTTATCATCAATACAGGTCTTTCTTTCATCATGTTCGTAAAGGTAAGAGGATCATAGAGGTAACATTCCTTCTTGAAAGCCACTTTGTCCAGGTCTTTTGGCTTCTTGATCTTCTTGATGTATTGCCTGTAGCCTTCATGTATCCTCCTGCATTCAGCAGAATTAGGGCAGTCTTCTTTCATGAAAAACCTCAAGACCCCTCCCCAGAGAAGCTTGGGATAATATCCTCCGGTCACAAGGAAGACTCCTTTCTTGATCCTTTTATCCAGAGCCATGCTCATCAAAGCTATGATGCCTCCGAGGCTTGTCCCGAATATTGAGAACCGTCTCTTCTGGCTCTGCTCCAGCATATCCATCAAAGACCTTATGTCCAATATGGCCTGTTCAAAAAAACATAATGTCTGTTTGGCATCAAGACGGTCGAATGTCCTGCCGCTCTTCTCTCTAGGAGGCGTCCTTTGCAGGTTGTAAGGCAATGTTATGAAGACAGCTTCAAACCCTCTTTTGGAAAGGGCTTTGCAGAATATGTCAAACAGGAACTTCTGCACCTTACCTGCTCCGGTTCCATGTATCAACAGGATTGTCTGCTTGAACTTCTTCTTTGGCGTATAAAGGGTTGCATAGACTGTATTGTTCTTCTTCACATCGGTCTTGTACTTGCTCGGAAAGCGAATATCATATATCTTATAGCAATTTTTTTCAGAAGTGAGCTTCTGCTGTGCCTTTATTCGGGTCTTTTTGTAATCATAAACCATGGTTTGGGTGAAACACAGAGCATTTAAAAACTTATCTTATCTGTCTGCCTTGTCTTAATCTACCTTTTCCTATACTACTTTTATCCACTATAAAATAGAAAAATTTATATACTACTTACTCTCAACACTCCTCGTATAATTAGTTAAAAGGGTAAATGGGTGGTAAAATGAAAAAAATAATATTTATCTTGCTTGTATTAGCGACAATTCTTGTATTGGCTGGATGCCAGCCGCAAGGCAATAGTGATGATAGCATTACTGGCGCCTTTGTCTTTGAATTCGACAATGTTTCTGATAACGAGACAGCTGAAGAGCCAGAAGAAGTCGAAGAAGAGATGCCAGAAGAAGAGATAGATTTCGACGTAGCCGCTATCATCGAAGGCCAAGAAGGCGACCTCATAGATATTAACCCTCAAGCTATTGATCCTGATGGGGATTCCATCACCTTTGACTATTCAGAGCCTTTCAACAAAAATGGCCTCTGGCAGACAAAGGAAGGAGATGAAGGCAAATATCTGATAACCATAGTCGCTTCAGACAGCAAGGACCAAACAATTGCTGACGTCCTTGTCATCATACACCCAAGGAACAAGGCGCCGATCATAGAGTGCGAAGATATGTTAAGCTTCAGAGAAGGAGACGACATAGACCTTGGCGAAGAATGCAACATATTCGACAAAGAAGGAGACTCTATAATAATCACTTACAGCGGCTGGATGACATCCGAGACCAAGGAAGTTAAGTTCGGCGATGACGGCACCTACACTGTATTGATAAAAGCAGAAGATGACGAGAATGTCGCACAGAAAGAGCTAACTATCGTCATTGAGAATGTCAATAGGGCGCCTATAATCAGCAACGTGTTTGACATCCAAGCAACTGAAACAGACCTGGTAACCATAGAGCCAAAAGTCACTGATCCAGACGGAGATACAGTCTTGATTGAGTTCTCAGAACCTTTCAACGATGAAGGAATCTGGGCTACAAAAGATGGAGACGCAGGCTCTTATGAGGCCTATATCTCTGCTACAGACGGATCAGCCACCAGCACCAAGAAGTTCAAGGTAGATATCTCAAATATCAACACAGCTCCAGTCCTAGAAAGGATTCCAGAGATAGCTGTTGAAGAAGGAGACACCATCGAGTTGCCTATAAACGCTTATGACCCAGAAGGCGACGAGATAAATGTTAAGGTGACTGGCTGGATGACATCACAAGTCTATGAGACCGACTATGATGACGCTGGAGAACACATCGTGACTGTCACTGTGAGCGATGGTCTGCTTGAGACAAGCCAGAACGTCAAGATAATAGTGGTTGACATAAACAGGCCGCCTAAGTTCGTATGGTAAGCCTTTTTTTATTTTCATTATTCAAATATTTGGGGGTTTAAAATGAAGACAATTATACTATTGATACTAATCTTGGCAGGCATGCTGTTCATGACAGCTTGCACGCAAGAAGAAGCTGCAGGAGATGGGCCTGTCGTGAATGACCATGCTGGCTTGGAAGCATCAGAGCCCATTGTGAAGGATTTAGAAGTCTGGTACGAAGACGAGCAATTCTTTCCTGAGACCTTTTTTGTTAATAAAGGGGACCATGTCAGGCTGTTCGTGAGAAGTACAGACAACATATTCTTCTCTATGCCAGACTATCGGATAAATGAGTGGATCCATCAGGGCTATCTTGACTTCAAGGCAGACAAGACAGGCAGTTTCGAGTTCTACTGCCAGAATTGCGAAGAGCCTGCAAAAGGCATGATCCACGTAGCTTAGAAGAAGTCATTCAATCCTTTTTGTTTTTTCTTTATCTCTGTTTCTTGTTTTTGCACTGGCATATCTGCTTCGTTGAAGACTGGAACGCCGTAGACGCCGTCAAACCCAGGTATGACCTTTAGTTTTCCTTGTCGGTTCTTCAGTATGGCATCTGCTATCTTCTCATCAGTGACTTTCTTCAGGGCATCTGGTGAAGCATTCAGAAGGATATCATATTCTGAGGCAAAGGCTTTCAGTAGGGTATTGTATTCTGACCAGACCTTCTTTGTAGCCATGGTTGTCTTGTACAAGCCTGCAAGGATCTCTGATAAGGGAATCAGGCGTTTGAATGGCTTTGCATTCTTTGGCTTGTAGCCTTCTGGCCTGTCAGCCAACTCTTCTATCCTGTGGAGAACTCCTAGTGTGAGTGGTCTCTTGCACACAGGACAGATATTGTTGTGTTTCAAGGCTTCTTCTGGAGAAAAATGGATGTTGCAGTTCCTATGTCCGTCAAAATGGTATTTGCCGTAGGAAGGGTCGACTTCTATAGTTCCGCTCAGGCCCTGGCCTGTCCTCAGCGCTTTTATTATGCCTTTGTATGATAATTTTTCTAAGTCAAAAATGGTGGCTTCCCTTGCCATCCTCCACGGCCAGAAGCTGTGCAAATCAGAGAAAGAGACTAGCTGAAAGCGGTCAAGCTGGGAGAGTCTCCAGTTCATCGCTGGATCGCTGGAAAGGCCTGTCTCTAAAGCATGAATATTTTTTACCTGGTCTCCAAAAGCCTCATTTATTGTATCAAAGCCGCTCTTGGAGCCGAACAATGCAAACCAAGGAGTCCATATATGGGCTGGTATTATCTCTATGTCCTCGCTTATCTTCTTCAGGTCTTCTGTGAATTCTATGCATGATATCTTGAAGATCGGCCTGCCGTCATAATCAATTCTTCCTTTGCTCTTCAGGTAATCTGTTATTTGGTTCACTACTTCGAGGCTTGGGGCTAGAACAACGACATGGACTCGTCTGCCCTTGTCATTTTGAGTGTATACCAAGGAAATCTCTGTCTGCAGGATGAAGTTGAAGCCTGTCTTGGTCTGCAAGATGCCTGTCTCCTGATCCTCTTTCAGGTTGGCTTTCAGGTGCTCTATCCATGTAGGATGCGTGAAGTCTCCTGTTCCAAGGAGGTCTACTCCTTTGACTCTTGCCCATTTCTCCAGGTTAGCTACATCTAAAGCTTTGCTTGTCGCTCTAGAATACCTTCCATGGATGTGCAGGTCAGATATTATCTTCATAAAAAAAGCAAAAGAGTAAAGGTTTATAAGTTTTTGTGTTCAGAACTACCTATCAAACTCTTGACTCATAGAATCATCAATCAACTCATCCACTTCCTGACCTGGCCTCTTTGCCACTTGTACCTTCTCGCTGGAGCAGTAAGGGCACCTTCTTGCCATTGCAGTCTCGCTTTTCATAGAGAAATTGTATCCGCAATTCACACACTCATAATTGATAAACTCAATAGGTCCTATTGGCTCACCATCAATTATAGCACTTGGACCGGGTTTTCTGAGCTCTGGCTGCACTGCTCTGGTAGGATTCTCTTTGTTGAAGCAGTTCAGGCAGACCAAAGTAGTAGGATTAGTATACCTAGCATCAGACATAGGAACTATTCTCTTGCATCTTTTGCACATGACTTTTTGGAAATCAACCAAAATACCACCCCATTCCATCTGACTTAGACTTCCTAGTATTTAATTTTTACTATTTTTCGAGAGAAAAAGGGCTTATCCTTCAATAATCCCATAACCTATCAATCTGAACCTATTATCTATCCTTCTAGAAATCGTGATTCTTGCGCCTTTCTCTGCGCATATGGGCAGCTTCAGCTTGCATGTTATGCTATCTTTACTGAGGTCTGTGACAAACCCCACAGTAGCTGCACTGTTAATATTCAGCATCAGTATCTCGTTCATCTTTATTGGCTCTACCTTGAGCTCTTCTTTGCTTCCCACCACTCTTTCAAGCAAAGTACACATTAACTTGAGGTTGTACCATACGTCTGGAAGCTTGTCCGGCAATCCCACGAGGTTTCCTGTGAGAGAATCGGACTTGACGATGTTGGAGTCGAGCTTGGTCAGGATTCCAATGGATCCGCCTGGCACAGCCTCTTTCACAGAGGCTCCGCCGGTCATTATGCCTATTATCTCTGTGAACAAGGATTTGGCTTTTATCTGGTTCTGCTCTTCCACTATCCTTCCAGGTTTTATCTCTACCCTGTCGCCAACTTTGAGCTTACCCTTCACTATTGCACCTCCTAGTATGCCTCCTTGGAGATCTTTTGGCTTGGCCCCTGGCTTGTTTATGTCAAAGCTTCTTGCTATCAGCATTACAGGATCTTCTTTGATGTTCCTTTCCGGTGTAGGGATATATTCTTCTATTGCATCTATTACCATATCAATATTCACCTTATGTTGTGCGCTTATTGGAATTATAGGGGCATCTTTGTATTCTGTGTTCTTGAGGAATTCTTTTATCTGCTTATAGTTCCTCATGGCTCTCTCCTCATCCACCAAATCTACCTTGTTCTGCAGGATGATGACTTTCTTTATGCCTGTTATCTGCAACGCCATCAGGTGCTCTCGCGTCTGCGGCTGAGGACAGACCTCGTTGGCTGCTATGAGCAGTAAAGCGCCATCCATTATAGTAGCGCCTGCAAGCATGGTTGCCATCAAGCTTTCGTGTCCTGGAGCATCCACAAAGCTCACCTTCCTTACAAATTCAGGGGTTCCCTTGCATTTCAGGCATCTGGGAGCTGTTCGGTATTCTTTGCATTTCTTGCAGTAGTAGAAAGATGCGTCTGCATAGCCCAATCTGATAGTGATTCCACGTTTTAATTCTTCAGAATGCGTGTCTGTCCATTTGCCGGAAAGCGCTTCTGTCAAAGTGGTCTTTCCATGGTCGACATGGCCAACAAGGCCTATGTTGACTGAAGGCTGTCCAGTATCTGTACCAGCTTCCTTGCCAGCTTTCTTAGTGATTTTCTTGCTAGCAGTTTCTTTTTTTTCCGCTTTGGCTTTCGGTTTCTTAGCTTTTTTAGGCTTTTTTTCCTTAGGCTCTGCTTTCTTTTTCGGCATAAACTCAAGAAATAATCCTTGCTTTATAAATGTTGCTTTGTTTATAGAGGAAAACATTTATAAATAGACCATTATTCTCCTGAAAACATGAATGAGATATTAGCATTGAACAGATGGAGTGTCAAGGGCATTGAGGTAAAGGACCCTGGTTTGAAGGACTATATAAACCTGGATCCTACTTATGTACCTAGGACAGGAGCCAGGTATGCTGGTTCAAGATTCCATAAGTCCAGGATTTTCATAGTTGAGCGCTTGATTAACAAGGTCATGGTGCCAGGCCATAGGGCTAAGAAGCACAGGATAACAAGTTCTATAATCACCGGCAAGGCCAGCACAGCCATGAAACTCGTTGAAGAAGCCTTCAATATCATCGAGAAAAAGCTTAAGAAGAACCCTATTGAGGTCCTTGTGGGAGCCATAGAGAATGCTGCTCCAAGAGAAGAGATCATCACCATTGAGTATGGTGGAGCCCGTTATCCTAAAGCAGTTGAGTCAGCTCCTCAGAGACGGGTAGACATCGTCCTTAAGTTGATGACCCAGGGCGCTTTTCAAAAGGCCCATAACAAGAAGAAATCTGCATCTTCTGCACTCGCAGACGAGATAATGAATGCTTATCAGATGAGCCCTAATTCTGCAGCATTGGCCAAGAAACTTGAAGTTGAAAGGCAGGCTGATGCGAGTAGGTAATCACATATGTCCGCAATCTTTTAATCTTCTCTCTTCTATTATTTCATCTGGCACAGAATAATTGAGGGCTAGCCTTTGCTCTGGACTTGTGTAGTTGACTTTTTCTTCGTCGTAGGGCTGGAGGCCCAGGACTTGGCCTGTTGAGGCGTCTGCGTCCCAGCAGTTCACTTCCTCTTTGCTGATCTCTATGATGTTGAACAGGCCGTTGTTAGTTGCTGAATTGTTCAATAAGAAATACCAGTTTTTTTCTCTGTAGAAATGTGTAGTCATCCAATGTTTGTTTGACTGTATGAAAATCTTAGCTAAAGGCTCTTTCCTAATCTGCTCTATGAAGGCCCTTACAGATTCAGATCCCGGCGTGAAGCTGTAAAGCTCTTCTGTGGTCACACCTTCCACATTGTTGAGTATGATTATTGCTTTCATGCCGTGCAATTTCTTTCTAGACTCTTCAATTATCTCACCTGTCAATTTTTCCTGCACAGAAGCGTCATCTTCATCATCCATGTCTGCTGCCACTCCAGGAAGGCCCACAAACAGTACATCTCCGTCTTCGACATTCTTCAGGCTGAGATAGGTGAAGCGTTCATCAGCATCAAGCTGTTCAAGCCTCTCCTTGAACATGCCGAATATCTCTTGGAGCTCTTCCTCATCTATCTTGGCCATTATCTCCTCTCTCTTAAGGCCAAGGATTAATGCCAGCTCGTC
>JBDRIN010000096.1:0-5422 GCA_043815805.1 archaeon
CCAGACAGACGAATACGAACATGAATACTATCTACAATATGAGACAGGCATAGACCTAAGCGACGTATTGCCAACACAAACAGACGAAAGAGTATTCATGATAGAAGAGCATTATACAGATGACGGCATAAAATTCCCTGAAGACGATGTGTCTTCAGACACATTGTACATGTGGCTGCAATCACCTGGACTTTTCTATATCGATGCAGACAACGACGTAGCAAACGCAGACTTCACAGGATACGATGCAAGAGTCACCTTTGATGTGACTGACATCGTGACCTTCACCAACTATGAACTATCACACGAGACCAGTGTTGACTTGAGCGACGTCATGCCAATACAAACTGATGAAGAAGTGTACGAGTTGAGTTGCACAGGAAGCGACGCATGCATATACATACCTGGAGAAGATTATACAGACAAGCTATACATGTGGGTAGATTCTATTAATGAAACGCACGTATTCTTCTATCAAAACCAAGATCATGACATAGAACTTGTTGAGGATGACGATGCAAAAATTATTGTGTTCTTTGAATCTGATGAATACGAACACGAATACTACCTACAATACGAAGACGGAGTTGACTTAAGCGATGCCTTGATGTACCAATATGATGAAGAAGTCTTTCAGATACATATCTATGGGAACGATGAAGGCATAGAACTACCAGAAGACGTAGTGTTCACGGATGAAGTCTACATGTGGCTGCAAGCACCAGCATTGCTCTACGTCAACCTAGACAATGACATAGAAAACGCAACCTTTGATGGCTATGATGCAAAGATAACCTTTGATGCTGTTGATGGTCCGGGTAATGTAACACACAAAGAATGCAGCGAAGTAGGATATCATTGCATTGATGTAGCAGGCGCAGGAGATGATGAATGCACAACACACGAAGAATGTGCACCTTATGACAACTGCACAGACACAGACGGCGGCTTGAACTATTATGTATTCGGCACCGCAACCTCAATCTGGGGAAGTGTTCTTCACGACTTCTGTTGTCTTGATGAGAATGATGTAGATTGTGATACCCCTACCGGTCAGTATGTTGCAGAAGCATTCTGCCTTCCTGATGGAGATATCAACAATGTCAAATATTTTTGTCCTGATGGATGTGAAGGCGGAGCATGCATTGAAGAGGATAACCTAACATGCGCTGCCCAAGGCGGAAACATCTGCGCAGCTAACAGGAGATGCGATGGTGATTGGATACCTGCAGACGACACAGACAGGTGCTGCTCTGGTAAATGCCTGAAAAAGCCGTGGTATCAGGTGCTAGCTTTCTGGCTGCCTCAATAAACCTTTTTTATTTTTTTCTTTTCTCTTTCTTTTTCCACCAAAAAGTTTATATAATAGTATTATATAGGAGGAGTATCGAGGTACAAACATGAAGAACAGCATTATCGTCCTATCTATCATGGTCATTTTGTTATTCTTACTTACAGCCTGTCAGGATGACTTGGCTGGTGAGGCTGGTGAGGTCTACAGTTCTAAACCAAGTCCTGAACAAGAAGACGATGGAGGTGGCGGCGGCGCGGAGATCCCTGATGATGTCCCAATATGCACCCCTTCTCAGACCTGCATAGGCGAGAGGGTCTCTATCATAGACTCTGACTGCAACGAACAATTCATTGATTGTGATTACATGTGCCAAGGAGGAGAATGCATAGAAGAACCTTCTCATAGCTGCATTGACGACAACACAGTACGAATCGTAAATGAAGATGGCTCTATAGAAACAATAGGCTGTGATGATGGCTATCTCTGCGAAGAAGGAGAGTGTGTTGCGGAACCCGAAGAGCCCGCCACCCATATGGAATGCCAACGTATGCTATGCGTAGAGGTAGAAGGCGCGGGAGATAATACTTGCGAACAGGATGGAGATTGCTCACACAAAATCTGCACACCAGATGGTAGATGCATGAACTGGATGGGAAGTGGAGATGATGAATGCACCACCAACGCAGAGTGCGAATCCCCAGACAACCCTATGGACCCTGAAGAGCCCACAGATAATGAGACCAACACTACAGAGAATGGAACCTCAGAGACCCATTTTGAATGCGTCGGAGAGCTCTGCATGGAAGTCAACGGTTCAGGAACTGATGAATGTTCATATAATAGTGAATGCCAGGATAATCAGACTCAACCAGAGACGCATAAAGAATGTTTTGAGGGAATCTGCGTGGATGTTGATGGTACAGGGACTGATGAATGCTCATACAATTATCAATGCGGACCTGTCGAAGAGACACCTATCACAGACACACACAAAGTATGCCAATCCGGCATGTGTATAGCGACAGACGGCGCAGGAACAGACAAATGCACCTATAACTATCAATGCATATCAGGACCTACACCACCAGCTGAATCTAATGACCCAGAGACAGACTTCTATGTAGTCAAGCTCTCTTTAGAGCCCGCAGAGCCCAAGCTTGGCCAGACAGTTGTCCTAACATATAGATACGGCAACTATGGACCTGACGAGGGAAGCGCTGCGCTGCAAAAAGAGATAAGCACTCCAATTGGAGGGGATGGAGACGCAGGACCTTACCTCAACTACAGCGCTGGACAATCAGAGACAGGAACAATGAATATAACATTAAATCAGGGGGAAGGCTGGTACGGCTTCATGCTGGGCATGGTCCCTGAAGAAGCAGGATACGAACAGAATTGGTACAATAACAATCTTACTGTAAGGTTCTACGCAGAACTAGGCAATTGCTCTGATTACAATGGAAATATCTGTACAAGAAGGGCAAAATGCACTGGAGAATGGATCGATTGCCTTGACAGTGACAGATGCTGCTCCGGAGAGTGTGTGAAGAAGAACTTCTGGGAGCTGTTCTTGGATTTCTTCACAGGCAACCTATAAAATGAAAGAGATATTCGAGAGACTGCCAAAAACAAATCTTTCTGATAATGGCCTTATATTAATAGACACCTGCTTTTTCATACATACGTTTATGCATCATAATGAAAAAGAATTAGCTAAGCTTTGTGAAAAAGAGAAGGTGGCTATAACAGATTTCAATATGAACGAGTTCCTGCATGTAGAACACAAGGTGGAAGCTCATGTGAGGGAACATGCAAGGAAATGGCTGAAGAAGAATCCTTGCTTCATGGTCTTGCAGACAGGCATCCATCCAGGAGACAGGGAAGGAGAGAAAGCATTTGTTAGCATGATAGAGCCGCGTCTTCTAGAAGAGATAGAGGATCCTAGCGATGCAGTGCTCATGGCAGCAGCCATAAAGACACATTCTACTGTCCTGACAAGGGACAAGCATCATCTCTTTACTGTAAGCCTTGAGAATTATCTTAGAGAGTTCGGTCTGAAAGTCTATAATAATCTGAAGATGGAATAACTCTTATTTCGCAATCTTAGGATAAGTTCCTGGCTTCATGAACACTTGCTCTGGCTTCACAGCCACTCCCCTATCTTCCCTAATGATGTCTTTAGAGATCATCTTTGCGGTGCCGACGAGTACAAGCTCATCTTTCAGAGTCATGACTGCTACCTTCTCATCTAACTGGATGTCTGACTCTACTTTAGAGACTCCAGGAACTTTCAAGCTTGCTCCATGACAAAGACTGTCAACTGTAGTGTCTAGAACCCATATTTTTGGCAGGTGAGATGCTCCTGTCTCTACTGTCTGGATTATTTTTCTCAAACGCTTCTCATCTTTCTCTTCTTTATAATAATATAGTGCATCAGTAAGATCTTGCAACGTACATAAGGTACTTTCATCAAAAGGTCCTACTTTGGTCCTTCGCAGCTCTGCCATGTGCGCTCCTACTTCTAGCCTCTTCCCCATGTCATGCACTAGTTTTCTGATGTAAGTGCCTGCCTGGCATCCTACCCTGAAAAGAACATCCTGGCCTTTGATCTCGATTATGTCTATATAATAGACTTTCCTGTAGCGCCATTCCCTTTTCACAGCTGATTTCACCGGAGGCAATTGTTTTATCTTGCCCACAAACTCTTTCATGACTTCTTTTAGCTTTTTCTCTTCTACTTCTTTATGGAGATGCATCAAACAGATGTATTCCTTGCCAGCAGTAAGAAGGGACTGTACGATCCGCGTAGCATTCCCTGACGCTATGGGCAAGACTCCTGTTACTTTTGGATCCAAGGTTCCTGAATGGCCTGCTTTCTTGATCTTCAATATTTTCTGCAAGTAAGATGAGACCTGGTGAGAGCTGGGCCCGGATGGCTTGTCTATATTGATTATTCCATAATTCAAAAGCTCTTCTGTCGGCCTTGTTTTTGGCTTGCACCCATATTCCGGATTGCTGTCTGCTTCTTTCTTGACAAACACTTGCCTTTTGATTTTTTCAAACGGTAATTTTCCCATGGAACCCAGAATTCTCTTTGGTTTAATAAAAGTTTAGTTTTTATGGCAAGTTGTCCCAGCTTTGTGACAAAATTCAGAGATTTTGTCGTCGGAAGAGAAAGGTTTATAAACAAAGAGAACTTTTTCAGCCAGGTTGGGAGGTTAAGCAAACTCTATAAATGTGTTTTTGTTACTCAGCAATTAGTACAAAACAAAACATTTATATATGTTATAAGCTTTACCTTTTTTAAAGAGGGGAGATAATAGTTAAAAAAACATATTTTACGGAGGGGTATATATGAACAAAAAAGCAATCTGGAACAACACAATTTCTAAATTTTTTATCGTGACAATGATGCTGATTCTTGCGCTGGGAATGACAACAAGCGTTTTTGGAGAAGATGGAGAACCCACGCCGAATTGTACATGCGGCAATGGAATCATAGAACCTGGAGAAGAATGTGACAATGGACTAGCAAATATAGATGGTCAACCTCCTGTCTGGGATCCTGTACAAGGAGTCGGAGACAGAACTTATTGTTCCACTAATTGTGAAATATATTCTGTGCCAGGAACATGGTGCGGAGATGGATACATCCAAATAGCATACGAAGACTGCGAGTTTGACGGTGACTGTGCACCAAATGAAGCATGCAGTGACTGTGCTTGCGTTGATGATCACTATAACAGACCCTGCGGAGACTTAGATCCTGTGGATCTTTGCACTTGGGACCAAACCCTCCCTCTAGGTTCCGAAGATGTAGCTCAATGCGGTCTTGATTATAATACCTATTGGCCTATCGACACAGATACAAGCGCAACATGTATCTTTGACGGCACTAGCTACGGAAATTATGATCTTTACATTTCTATAAATAATGATATCATAAACTGCACATTGAATGGTGATATAGTTTTTGAAAGCTATGAGCACGAAGGCTGTGCTGAAGTTGACCCAAGAGACGGACAAAATGTAACACTTTCACCAACCCCTGGCACAAACACTCTTATTTGTCATATGAGTGACAGAGGCGTAATGACTCATTTCGATTCTTGCATAGTTGGAAGCGGA
>JBDRIN010000097.1:0-6476 GCA_043815805.1 archaeon
TGCAGAAGACCATAGACGATAAACTCGCAGAAGAATCCTCTGCAGAACGTCCTGTGGGCATCACTGTGAGACGATTACGTTACGGGCCCCAAGCAACTCAGAGAGCAGAAGAATCAAAACCCCAAGAGCCATATTTAAGTCAGGAATAATCCAAAATGTTTCTCTTGTTAGTCACTGGGATGAGTGGAAATTATCTTAAAAACATTTAAAAACCCAGATATTATATAATATGGCATGAAAGTCAATTTCGAGGAAGGTCATATCAGAGATCCTGATATTCGGAAACCTAAGAAGAAGTTCGACCACAAGAAGATTATCATACTAGTGGGGATCATAGCGATAATCATAGTCATACTCATTGTGATAAAGGTCAGGATGAGCTGGTGGGAAGTCTATGGCATACAGGTCCCGCACGAGGTACAACTACAAAGCCAGAATCAGGGAGCGCAGGGTACGATAAGTGATTGCGAGAAAAAAATATTTGCATGGGAATACGCATGGGCCGGTTGGGCGCCTCCGCTGAACGACTACATAAGCCCGATCTTCTTGATACACAACAGAGAATACAGGACAGGAGAATTCCAGATCCGGTTCATGTTCTTCGATGACTATTACTGGTCACACGAAGAATATGGGACCAAGACCTATGATGAAGTTGCAGACATCCTCCCATTGACAGCGGTATCTTTCTACAGCAAAGAAGTCAACATAATCCTTGGGCCGGATGAGACAAAGAACATCACAATCTACACAAGGAAAAACAACCCGACAGGGAACTTCTGGGCCTATGCAGACGTAGAAGTGCCGTTCTATTATGATTGCCCAAAAGACAGCGTTTCTGAAAATAACACTAAGAATTCCACAGGCATAGTCTATGTCACAGAGAGAAGAGCAGAAGCTCAGACAACACGCGTTCCACTGTGGAAGTTTCTGTGGATAATGCTGACGCGATAATTTAGGCAACATTTATAAATAAAATTGAAATAACTAAAAATGAGGTGAAAAATCATGCCAAAAGAGAGTGTAAAAGAAGTCAACTGGGTTCTAGCTCTGGTCATGTCAGCAGTTTTCGGAACTTTAGGAGTTGACAGGTTCATTATGGGCCATATAGGCCTGGGCATCCTTAAACTTATAACCTTGGGGGGTCTGGGAGTTTGGTGGATTGTTGATATAGTCCTTATAGCTACCAAGTATGAGTTCAAAGGCATAAAGTGGGTCCAAAAGTGAATGCTTCGGCCAATATTTAGGCAGAAGTTTTGTCTTCAACCACAACTTTGCTCTTATAGCTTGCTATTGCCCAAGCAGCGATTATTATGGTAGTTATGGTTATGCCAAGAGTCAAGTCTCCTAGCCAATCTCCGGCAAAGAACATCAATTCTCCATTCCACAGGTGATCTACAGCTCCAAACATTGCTCCGCCTGCCAATAACAAGTTTAGCCATTTGTGCTTCTCGCTGTCCATCCAAGAAGGAATCTTCTTTCTCATAAATAAATGTATTATTGCCGCTGCTGCGGGTATTACGTAGCATGTCATGGAATCACCTCAATCCACCATCTTCTTCTTGACCATCTTGCCGAATATCCTCAGGCTGTTCCAGACACTCTGGCCTTTTCTCATGGCGTAATTAGTATATAATATAGTGACCGGCACTTCTTTGAACTTTATATTTTTCTTATGTATCTCTTCCACTATCTCAGAGGCATGCTCCATCCTGTCTGCCTTGATGTCTATCTTCTTGGCAGCTTTCCTTGAAAATGCCCTGAAGCCGTTGTGGGCATCAGATAATCTTATGCCGTACATTATCCAGGTCAATAATATCGCGCCTTTTAGGACTATCCATTTCTTGAAAGGCAAAGAAGTCTCCTTGTCCAAGAACCTTGAGCCAAGTGTCACCTCTACCTCTCCGTTTAGGACAGGTTCGACAACCCGCATTATCTCAGAGACCTTGTGCTGGCCGTCAGCATCAAAGGTCACTATGATGTCTGCACCCTGCAGCAAAGCATAATCAATACCGGTCTTCAAGGCAGCACCCTGGCCGCGGTTCAAGAAATGCTGTAGAACATCAACACCTGTCTTCTCTGCAATCTCAAAAGTGTTGTCTCTGGAGCCGTCATCAACCACCACAACATCATGGTATCCTCCCCTCTTAAGGCCATTTATGACCTTGGTTATGCTCTTGCCTTCGTTATACGCAGCTATGACAATGAATACCTTCATATCATAAAAGAAAAAGTTGCCCTTTATATATTTTATTCACAAAGAACCCTAACTGAACATAATACTCTGGATAACATCATCCACATTGGACTCAACTGGCTCTTCTCCAACAGGTTCTGTAATCACAACATTTGTGTTCGTAGTGCCTGTTGTCACTCCGTCTTTGCCGTCCCAATCAACTTTCCAGACGACTATCCTTTCTCCACGGATGTTGGTCTTAGAGCTGAACTCGTCGAAATGCTCTGTGTGTCTGCCGCCCATATAGAACAGCTTGGTGAAGGTCGACTCTGCAAACAAAGGATCGCACATCAAGGCCTTGTAGGTGCCATCTTCCATCTCTTCTAAAATAATAGAGAACGAGAAATCACTTCCTTCTATCTCGTGGTGCGTGAAACCATCTTCATCGACCATCACGAGCTCTCTTGGGGTGGCAGTGTTCTCTCCGACCTTGGCTCCAGAGCCTCTTAGGTAGAATCCTATCACAAGTTGTGACTGTGAAGGATCTGAAAGGTTGAATGACCCTCTCTCCACGATGATGTCTTGTGTGCCGTCAGGATTCCTACCTACGCCTCTGTTGAACGTGCAGGATATGCCATCTGCAGAATAATTAGTGCAGCTGCTCATGCTGCCTGAGACATAGTTTGGCCAGGGAGATATCCATGCATTGACCTCGTTATCTGTAGTCAAAGATTGCAGGGTATAATAACGATCATTGGCCTCTTCTTCTGTGAAACCCAACTCATCCTTCAAAATCTGGACTGCCTGGTCCTGCCGTTTATCTTTAGTAAGAGAATAAGACGCTGCCTTCTCAAAATCCCAGCTTCCGAAATGGCCCCACACACCTGCTTTGCCCACCATGTCCTGAGAGGTTATGAAATAGTTCTCCGGAGGATTGCAGTGAGTGTATTTCAGGACATCTTCGGATTGTGCGTCGCTCAAGCCATTGTCCAACAATACCTGCTTGGCGCCTGCCTGGTCCTTGTCGAACATATCATATAAGATATTGATAGACGTAAGATTCTCTCCACCAGTATAAATGGATAGCTTCTCATATGCTCGGTTGCTTCCGCAGTCAAGCATCCTTAGTATGCCTATGGCTTGCTTCTCGTCTCCAGTTATCAGTACATGTCCTATCCAATGCGCCATGGGCTGGTTCTGAGAACCACCATCAAAAGTGACAGCCCGATCACCGAAGGCTTTGAACCAGTGACCAAAGTCCCACCAAGAATTGATTATGGCATCTGGCTCTGAGAACTCCTTTATGCCTGTCAAAGAATCATACCACGCATCGTCCATACTAGGCACTTCCCTGACAGCTGTCTCGTGAGCAGAACGCATAGGAGCTATAAGCAATAATAATAGAACCACTATGAGTAATATCTGGGAGAATATCTTGCTGACCCTGAACTCTCTCCAGACCAATTTTGAAAGTATATGATACAGATAACCCAGAGCGATTCCCATAGCGACTGCAAAGGCAGGCACCAGTAAAAGCGTGAAACGCGTCCCTTTGGTCGTTGCAAACATCGCACTGACAAACCATATCAATAACAGTATAGCATATTTTACATCGACTTCATCATCGTGCTTGAGGTTGAGGAACAACCCGACAAACATAGGGATGGAGAGCCAAATAAAGTAAGCTGTCTTGTCCATTCCTAGGGCGGCATCCGCCGTCAGCACAAGGAAGATTATAAGAGAGAAGGCCACAAAAAGCCAGGATTTGAGCTTCCATCCTGCCTTAGGAAGCAAGCTGAATACTACTCCTAAAGATGCTATTATGAAGAATAAGCGTCCACCTATCTGGTTTATGATAGAGTTGATAGATGCAGGATTAAGCTCTGCGACAGTCGTATATACATTCGGCCAGATGTCCCCTTTCACAGGGGCTTTTAATGTAGCTGCCCTCTGCAAAGGAGCAGTCGGTGCTTTGGCAAAATCTTCTGCTGAGCTGAAAGCAGTGACAAAGATGAACGAGAAGCCGACAAAGAGCAGCAAGATGACCGCTGTCCTCCATATCTTGGTGAATTGAGGATCCTTCCTCTTCGTTTTATCCCTTAAATGGGTTATCAGCACTTGGATCAAGTATATTATATACAATGGCGCAAGAACCACAGACAGTATGAAATACAATACCCTCTTCGCAAAGGACTTGTGCTTGCCTATAAGCTTCTGCATCAGCAAGAACCATAGATATACAAGGATAGCAGCCACTATCAGGTCGAAAGCAAACCACCAGGCATTCCATGAAAATGCAAACAGACCGACAAAGAAACCTGAAACAATTGTCAGAAGCAGCTTCTTCTTCCAAGTCTTGGCTTCAAAAGCCTCTAAAAAGGTCCATAATATGAGTAATGGAAAAAGGACTGTGTAAGCATCAGTATCTGCGAATCCAGCTGCTGTCCTGCCGATGAACGCAGGATGTATAGCCACAAACATGGCAGCGACAAAGCCGCCGAAAAGGCCTACTTTCCGTTTTGCTATGAAGAACGCGGGAATCACACAAAGGGCTGACATTAAGACTGGCACCCAGAATAACACTCCGAATACAGTCGCGTTCTTGTTGAAGAAATGGATAAACTTGAAGAACCATGCGGTAAAAACAGTATGGAATGCCCGGTTGACCGGACTCCCCAAAGGCGCTTTTTTATAGGTGTTCCAGGGCACACAGTCCGGCCCTTCTTTGGAGCATTGCTCTCCAGTATCTGGATTTCTGAGCTCGTCTCCTGGATGGCCGTTCTCCACTATGTTCATGGTCTGGCGATAATGCTGATAAGGGTCTATAGCCAAGAGGTATGTCTGACCATCTTCGTTCTGCATCTGAGACTTGAAGTACTCTGCAGTGCTTTTTATCTGGGCATTGAAATCGCCTTTGTTGCTTTCTAAGAACTTGGCATATTCCTGATTGATTAGCAAGGTTTTCTGATCGGCTGGCAGGTTAGGGTATTGCTGATTCACCTGGCCAGCTATCTGGTTCCTGATGTTCTGCTGTACAGTACTTTCTGCCCAGTCTTCTGCGACTGGAAGAGTGGCAGGATAGGATCTGAAATAGATACTGAAGAAAAGCGCTATCACAATCAAGACGATAATAAGGGTTAGATTCAGGCTTTTACTTGTTCTCTTAGATTCTGGCTTTTCTTTTCCTGTTTCCTTTACTTTATGCTCTGCCTTGGATTTGGACTTCTTTTCTCTCTTGAACATATTAGAAATGTCAAAGCTCGTTCCTTCATCCTTACTTTTAGTGTCTTCAGCCAAAATGATTCCCCTTTAAAACCAGAGAAAGATAGTTGTTTATAAAAGTTTTGCTTCGGAGAAGCAAAAATTGAGAGTGGAGCAAATTATTTCCTCAACTCAACCAGATTGATGAATGACCAGCCAGGGCCTGCTGCCCAGTCATTATAGAAGCGATGCCACTTGAGAACTTTTGATGGGAACAGGTAGGTTGCCACTGATATGCCTGGATACGTGGGGAAGATGCCTTTTTTGCTTATGACTTTGAAGCCGTGCTTCTTGAAGAGCGCTAGGTATTCCTTTATGGGCCTGTCTCCTTTATGGCGCTCAACTTCGCTCGTCCTTATGAGCTTTCCTGTAAAAAGGAAGCTAAGCCTTGAAGCAAGATGCGCCTGGTTAGGTATGGCAAGCAGGACCTTACCGCCTTTTTTTAGGACGCGCTTGAGCTCTTTGACGAATCTTTCTTGCTGCGCAAAGTCTAGGTGCTCTATGAGATCCAATGCAAGAATCAGGTTGAAGGTGTTGTCTTTGAAATCCATCTTGGTGACGTCACCTTTTTTGACATGCTTTGAAGAATAATTCAGGTCTAAGCCAGAGATATCATGGCCTTTCTTCTTGTATTCCTCCACCAATACTCCCTCTCCGCATCCTGCATCGAGAATCTTGGTGCCTTTTCTGACTTTATCTAAGTACTGCTTGACAAATCTCATCTTCTCAACATAGACCGGATAGTATATCCATTTCTTGTCAAGTTTCTTGTGATAATCCCCTTTTTCAGCGTATTCTCCTGAAACTTTTTTGGCCATTTTGGATTCCTGAAAAACCCCCATATTATATATAGTTTTCGCATTTAGGATAGATTTATAAAACTCAACAGATTGCTTTTACCATGATAGAAGTTGAAGTCAAGGCGCGTGTGAAAGGTTTTGATGAGATAAAGCAAGCTTTGAAGAAGAAAGAAGCCAAGTTCTTAGGAAAGAAAAGGCAAAGCGACAGGATATTTGCTATCCCAGAGCAACTCGATGAG
>JBDRIN010000098.1:0-4882 GCA_043815805.1 archaeon
TAACGTATGGAATTAATCGAAGTTTTGCGACGAAGGAGCAAAATTTGGGCGTAGCAAACGTGTTTGCGAAGCCGATTAATTCCTGTTATATTCCCGAGTGGTCTACAACGTGGACTCGAGGCAAGCCTACGAAGTAGGCGAAGAGTTCACTCGCGCGCCGATAAATTTATAAATCTAAAAGTAGTAACATCTGTATGGTTAGACAATATGACGATTATTTGCTGAGGAATGTTAGTCCTGCAGAATTTGAAGCTCTCAAGAGAGAGGAAGCAGATATAGTTTCGGCAGTTATTGATGGGTTCAATGAGGTATGGAGACCAAGAGTCCAAGGAATAACTACTACTTTTAGATACAATACTTCCCGGGATATCGTTGGAATATTTCTTGAGAGAGAAGGACAACAGCTTATAGTTGAAGGAGAAGGATTAAGTGAAGCAGAAAAACATGTTGTCGGAAGTTTGTATACGGCTTTAGAAAACCGGTTGGATAGATTACGACTACCCAAAGAGCGTTGGGTAGATTCTGTTTCTGAGGCGCGCGAGTGAATTGAATATAACCCCTATTAAACGCAGTTTAAAGGGGTTATATCCGGAAATATTGGGGAAAAGCGAAGTATAGCTTTATAAAGGATTTTGGGTTTGAGGCTTGTATGGCTGGAATTTCGCAGGATGAGGTGATTTGGAGCAAAATTGTTACGGATGAGTGCCGTTTGAGGGGGTATTCTGATAAGACGATTAAGGCGTATCTGTTCTTTGTGGAGAAGTTTTTGGACTCGGGAAAGAGTGCGCGGGAGTTTCTCTTGGACATGATTGCTAAGGGCTATCGAGAGGAGACCCTGCGTTTGACTGGATTTGCTGTGAAATTCTATTTGAAGGTGAGCAGGAAGGGCGATTTGGATGTTGAAGAAATCATAGATGGTGTGCCTAATGTGAAGCGTGAGAAGAAGCTACCTGTTGTGCTGTCTAAGAAAGAGATTGAACTGATGATTTTGTCTTGCAAGAATGTCAATCATAGAGCTATGATTATGCTTGGTTATGCTGCTGGCTTGCGGGCTAGTGAGGTCGTGAATTTGAGATGGCTTGATGTTGATTTCAAGAGGAACATCATCCATATCAAGAGGGCCAAAGGCAAGAAGGACAGGATTGTGATGCTGTCTTTCAAAGTAAAGAAGACCTTGAAAAGACTGGTTCAGGATGATGATAAACAGGGGTTTGTCTTCAGGACTCGGCTTGGAGGAAAGTATATCCCGAAGACGTTCCAGGTGATTATAAAGACTGCTGCTAAAAAAGCAGGGTTGAAGAAGAAAGTCACGCCTCATACGCTTAGGCATAGCTTTGCCACACATCTGTTGGAGAACGGAGTCGATATAAGGTATATCCAAGAGTTGTTGGGCCATGCTCAGTTGAGCACGACAACGATTTATACGAAAGTTGCAAAAAGGGATATTTTGAAGGTTAAGAGCCCTTTGGATATGACTAGAATATGAATGATTGTTTATTCTCAAGAATAATACAACTTCCCCTTCGACTTCTGCTCGCGATCTTTCACAGATTCAAGTTTGTTGACTCTTGGCCGATTGCTCTCTTCGTCTCTGCGGAAAGTGATTCCTAAGTCTTTCAGGAAGTGATTCATGCCTTCTTCCATTGTGAAAGGTCCTTTCACTGTTCCTTTCACAGCGGGTTTGCCGTCGAACACCAGAAGTTTCTTGGATAAGTAATCAATGAACAGCAAATCGTGGTCTACGACCAATGCACTCTTGCCTTTATCTGCCATCATCTCGCGGATTACTTTAGAAGCGACAAGCCTCTGCTCAACGTCCAGATATGCTGATGGCTCGTCGAGAAGATAAAGATCAGCTGTCTTTGCAAGGCAATGCGCGATGGCAACAGCCTGCAGTTCACCGCCGCTTAATTCATCCATCCTTTTCTCAAAGAGTTTCTTGAGTCCAAGCGGCCTCACTATCTGCAATTCATACTTTAGGGCGTCATGCAGATAGGTTATGACCATCTCTTTATTCTTTTCCAGGTATTGGGGCTTATAGCTGATCTTGAGGTCTTTGATGCTGTGAGGTGTGAGTATATCTCCAGCCAGTATCTTGACAAAACTGGTCTTACCAATACCATTCTCTCCGAGAATGCCAATCACGTCTTTCCTGTCAATCTTTCCCTCTTCTGCTTTCAGATGGAAGCTGCCGAAGTCATGCTCGAACTTATCCCAGTGAGTGATCTCTTCGCCTGAGGAAGATTCATCTTTGGGTCTTGCTAAAAATTGAATCGCATAATCTCTGAAACGCATGTTCTCCTCTCGTAAAAAGCCAGAGAGATAGATATTTATGCCTGCTTTTGTCGTCTTAACTTGGCTCACGATACCGTAGCATGCAGACTTACCGTACATCATGTGTATCAAGTCAGTCATATAATCCAGGATAATCAGGTCGTGCTCTACGACCATGACTGCAGTATCCTCAGTTGCCAAATCTCTCAAGAACTTGGAGATCTTGAGGCGCTGCTTGATGTCAAGATAGCTTGTCGGTTCGTCGAAGAAATAGACATTTGCGTCTTTCAAAACAGTGGCTGCGATTGCGACCCGCTGCAGCTCTCCGCCAGAGATTTTTGAGATGTCATGGTCCATTATGGCGTCCAGTTCAAGAGTCTTTGCGATGGATTTTAATTTCTTTTTCTCGTTTGAAACGCTCTGCGTTTCTAACGCCCCGGAAACCTTTTGGTTTCCAAGGGCATCAGCCTTCTCCAATAATTCCTTGACTGTTCCCTTGAACTCTTTAGGGATCTGATCCACCTGCTGCGGCTTATAAGCCACCTTGATGCTGCCTTTCTGCAATTTTTCGAAGAATATCTGGGCTTCTGTGCCTTTGAAATGTTCAATAAGCTCCTTGTAATCGACTTCTTTGCCTTTTTCACCAAAGTTTGGCTTTAGAATGCCTGCAAGTATCATCACAGCAGTGCTTTTACCTATGCCGTTCCTACCCAGTATTCCAACTACTTTGCCGAACAATGGAACAGGAAGATTATACAAAGAGAAACCGTTATCGCCATAGCGATGGATAGGGTGATCCAGTTCTTCAGGAAGATTGATGATGTCTAGAGCGCCGAAAGGACACTTCTTAGGGCAGATGCCGCAGCCGATGCACAGAGCTTCATCTATGTTAACCTTCTTATCTTCAGAGACAACAATGCATTCATCACCAGCGCGGTTCCGAGGGCATATCCTCATGCAGAAATACCCTCCGCACTCGTGAGGCCTGCACTTGTCTTTGTTGACTATTGCTATTCGCGTCATGGTATTATGGGAATAATAGCCGTATATAAAAACTTCGCTTTTTGGAAAATTATAAATAGTTGCTCTTCATATTTTCTAATATGAGGGGGTTCATTGTCTATCCGACTTATAGGATTATTGATAACAAGGCATACGTCTACTTATTTGGTAAGCTAGAGAACGGAGAGTCTTTTCTGACCATGAACGAGTTCAAGCCTTACTTCTTTATCAAGCAGAAAGACGTGAAAAAAGCCCTGAAAGTCAAAGATTTTTCTCATGAGAAATCAGAACTAAAGACTTTTGCAGAAGAATCTGTGGAAAAGATCATTATGATGCTTCCAAAAGAGGTCGGAGATCTCAGGAAAACCTTAGAAGAACAGAAGATCCTGACTTACGAAGCCAACGTCAGATTTGTCTACAGGTTCATGTTTGACAATGACCTCAAAGGGTCGATGAACATAGAGGGCAAATGGAAAAAAGGCAACTTTGTCGACAGGATCTATGAAGAGCCGAAACTTACGCCTGTTGAGTATTTTCCTAAGTTGAAGACACTCTCCATAGATATAGAGACAGATAAGTATGCAAAAGAAATCTTCGCAATCTCATTGTACACAGACGACTACAAGAAAGTCTTGATCAGAAGCAAAGGAAAACTCAAAAACGCAGAGATATATGGCGACGAGCAGTCAATGCTGCAGGTATTTGCCAAGCGAATACAGGAATTGGACCCGGACATCATAACAGGCTGGAACCTCATAGACTTTGACCTGAAAAAGATAGAAGAGCGGTTCAAGCACTTCAACATCCCTTTCCAGCTTGGAAGAGCAGAGTGGGACTGCAAGCTGCGCATAGAAAGCAATTTCTTCAAGACCAGTACGGCAGATTTTCCAGGCAGGATGATTCTCGATGGGTTGACCATAATGCGAAACTCGTTCATACGATTAGACGATTACAAGTTGAACACCGCTGCCAAAGTATTGCTCGGGGATACAAAAATCATCGAGAGCACAGAGAACAAAGGCGAAGAGATAGAGAAGCTGTTCAAGAGCAACAAGCAAAAGCTTGTTGATTACAACCTTAAAGACTCAGAACTGGTCATGAGGATACTTGAAAAGACAGACACTCTCAACCTGACCATCCAGCGCTCATTAATCACAGGCATGCAGCTTGATAGGATACATGCAAGCATCGCTTCTTTAGATTCTCTTTACCTCAGAGAGCTGAGAAAACTTGGATATGTGGGCACGTCCACAGACTTCAATCCCAAGTCAAAGCCCATAAAAGGCGCCTATGTCATGGAAAGCAAGCCAGGGATATATGATTATGTCATAGTCTGCGACTTCAAGAGCCTGTATCCCAGCGTCATAAGGACATTCAACATAGACCCTTTAAGATTCCTTCCCAAGCCTGGCAAAAAAGACATCGTAGCAGTCAATGGAATAGGCTACAAGAGAGAGCCAGGCATACTTCCAATACTCATCCAGAGATTATGGGAAGCAAGAGACAAGGCCAAGAAAAAGAAAGACCAGATAGCAAGCATGGCCCTTAAGACAACGATGAACTCTTTCTGGGGCGCGCTTGCAAGCCCTAACTGCCGCTATTACAA
>JBDRIN010000099.1:0-6720 GCA_043815805.1 archaeon
AGAGCAGGGAGTGTAGCCTTTTATCACATAAGGTTCGCCTTCGCCTTTGGCAAGCTCTCCCTCGACAAGAAGTTTAACAGGGACTATCAAAGCGTCCATGTCACTATTATATACAGAAGCGCTCACTATGATATTGTTTCCATGGATGGCTTTTATCTGTGTCTTCAATTTGCAGGAAGGTGCAGCGATTGCTCTCCCTGGCTCAATGATCATCTTTATGTCATAGGTCTTGAGCCAGCTCTTGAACGCTTTTATCTTTTCAAATATTCCTGGGATCACGTCTTCATTCACATTGGCGTATACGCTTGGGATTCCGCCGCCGATGTTCACGACATCGATCATCTTTAACACATTTTCATCGAAGACATTTGATATTTCATACTTCAAGTTCCATTCGGCAAGATTTTGAGTCTTTCTATGAAAATGAACACCTAATTGTTTTATTTTTTTATTATTTCTTAGTTCTTTTATCCGTTTGCTTATGGTTTCTGAGGGCATCCCAAAGACAAAGTATTTCTCTGTGCGTACAGTAAGTTCTTTCAGCTTCAATCGCAGCAAAAGATTGATCTCAACATCATTCTTTTCCAAGAAATCTAAAAGAACATCTAAGTCGGTCTCGTTGTCGACGACAAAATAATTGATTCCCATGTCGATTATTTTTTTTATGAAATTTTCGTCCCAGGCCTGCGCTAAAAAAATTATTCTTGACATATCTTTGACATGCTGTAGTTCATCGTATCTATGAACACTAAACAAGCAGTCTGTTTCCTGCTCCAGAATCTTGGTTACGTCTTGGTTGGTCTTCGAACTGTATGAGACAACATCGGCAGCTTCTTTTACTTTCTTGTACTGCTCTAAGACTTTCTTCTTTGATAAGATAAATTTAGCTCTTTGCATTTTTCTTATACTCTTCAAGATTTTTCTCTTCATTAATCTGGGTCTTATCGACCTTTAAACTGGCCTTCGGCAAAAGCAATCCTTCTGCTTCTAATTCCTCAAGCGCACCTATCATGGCAAGCGGAAACATAATCGTTGCATCGCCGATAACAGTGGCAACATCGCTCTCGTCTTTCACCTTGCCCCATGATTTTGCTTCGTTGGTGGTCGCACCAGACAAGCTTCCGCTGGTCCTGTGGCTTGTTGTGATGTAGACAGCGAAGTTCGCGCCGCCATTAAGTAGAGTGCTCAAGATTGCGTGATGCTTTGAAACTCCCCCTCCAAGAGCAATGACTCCTTTTTGCTCATCAAAACTAGTCACAAAAAGAATGTTTCCAAAGTCTTTCACTACGTCGACGACAAAATCCTTGTGAGTCTGCTGGAAAAGATACAGGTGGAATCCGAAAGCACCATCAGTGATTGCAGGACAGAATATAGGGATATCATTTTTCGCAGCCTGATAAAGTATCGAGTCTTCATCTTTCAGCATCAACCCAATTTCTCTCAAGAGCTCAGAGACCGGCCACCTGGTTTGCTTCTTGTAAAGTTTATCTAGTATCTCGCGCATCATGTCTTCAAAATGCATGTAGGATTCATTCTTGATGAACAGATTGCCTATCCTATTGATTCCTTGCTCATGCAATTCTACGTCATCAGCATAGAAGCTTCCGATGCTGAACTTCTCTCCGGCAGCTCTCATAATATCTTCTTCTATGCTTCCGACAGTGGTCACGATGACATCAGCCATTCCAAGCTTGATTATCTGCGCAAAGAATCCCCTCAGGCCAGAAGTCACCATGTTCGATGTGAAAGTAAGGAAGATCTTTGCGTTGTTCTTTTTCATCTTGGCCATGACATCAGAAGCTTTCTTCAACTCTACGCTCTGATAGCCTACAGCCTCGAAAGCTTCCAGCAAATCCTTGACCTTCATTCCTTTTTTCCATTTGAAATCTTTAACATGCATAGTATCACCATTTGGATTATTAATGAATAAGACAAAAAATAATAAAATATTAAAAATGAATGAGAAATTAGAAAAATAATTAACTGCCTGAGGATCTTACGGAATCAAACTCTGAGCTTGGTCTCATCTTAACCTTTCTTCTTCTTGACTTTCTTAATCTCTTTTTCAAGCTTCAATTTGTCAAGGAGCTCTTTATATCGGTTCCTGATAGTGACTTCGGTCACGCCGGCAACATCTGCCACTTCTCTCTGGGTCCTTTTCTCGCCGTTAATCAGTGCGGCAACATAAAGGGCTGCAGCGGCTATTCCCGTAGGGCCTCGACCGCTTGTCAACTCTACGCCCTGTGCCTTCTCGATTATCTCAACGCTCTTAGATTGTGTCTCAGCACTCAATTTCAAGGCTGATGCAAACCTGGCGATATAGTCTGATGGATTACTAGGTAGAATCTTGATTCCAAGCTCTCTGGTTATGAACCTGTAGGTCCTTCCGATTTCTTTCTTCTCGATTCCAGAAGCTTCGCTGAGCTCATCCAGGGTCCTAGGGACATCATGTCGCCTGCAGGCAGCATAAAGGGCTCCTGCAACCACAGATTCCATGCTACGGCCTCTTACAAGGCCTTTCTGGACTGCCAGAGTATAGATCCTGGAAGCCTCTTCCTCGACGCTTCCTGGCAGCTTAAGATACGAAGAAACCCTCTTCAATTCAGCCAAAGCAAGCTTGAGGTTCCTCTCGATAGCAGTGCTTATCCTCTGCTGCCATTTCCTGAGCCTAAAGAACTTGTTCTTGGCTTTCCCGCCAAATTGATACAGGTCTGACTTCCGTCCTACATCAGTCCCTAATCCTTGGTCAAAATGAGTATAAGACATGGGAGCTCCAGTCCTTCTTTTACGGGCAGCCGCTTCGCTGTCCATCTCTCTCCATTCACGATCAAAGTCGACCATCTTTTCCTCGACCACAAGTCCGCAGTCTTTGCAGATAATCTCTCCTTTCTCTTTGTTCCAGAACAAGTTGATTCCGCCGCATTCAGGGCATTTTTTTACGTATCCAGGCATTTTCAGTCCCCCCAACAATCGTAAGTTTTATAAAGCATTTTTTCAGGATATAACAATAATTACAAAAGGTTTATAAACAGAATTCGCTCATCATATATAAAGCTTTCGGTTCTTCTCCTCTAAAGCACAACATTTTTATACTAGAAGCATTACAGACATTTAAAAGAGGTGCGGGGTTGAGGATTCTAAAAAAAGGGCAAGTATGGTCAACAGACCTCATTGTGGCTGTAATAATTTTCCTGGTCATCCTAGCCATATTCTACACTGTCATGACCAACAAAGCGAGGTCTCCTAGGGAGGACCTGGAGCAGCAGAGTGACTTCATAGCAGCCAAGCTAGACAAGGAAAAGAGCACTAACCCTTATGCTGTATTCCGGAAGAACGAGCTAGACAGGGAATCCATAGACTTCTTGTACAATGCCTCTTATGGCGAATTGAAGAGATACTTTAATATACAAGGGGACTTCTGTATCTATCTAGAAGACAGTGAAGGATACCTTCTGGTCTGGGAAGACAGCGCAGGAAATAAGAAGACAGCGCAGGGCAACGGCACCATAAATGTGAGCTACACTCCCTGCGGAGAACATATATAATATGATATCAGCAAGTCAATTCATACTCGCACTGATAATAGTTTTCCTAGGCTTATTCGTAGGATTGTTCATAGCCTTCTTCACAAAAGAAGAGCTCAAGCCAGGCAAACACCACTTCATCTTATTGCAATGGATCCTGCCTTTCATCAGCCTGGTCTTCCTAGTCGTTTTTTTCAATAATTATTTTGTGTGGGCCATAATCATAATCTTCGTCTTTTTGTACATCGCGCTTTTCAGGAAGCATAGGCAGTTCCTTTACTGGGCATTAAGCATAATCTTTTTCATATCAGTAGTGGACAAGACCCTCTTTTGGCTGAACTCCCTGATAATCTTCATCTACGGATTGTCTGAGGGAAGCCTGTATTGCTTTGAGAACCAGAAGAAGAGCAAACTAGAGCTCTTCGCAGGCCTGTTCAAACAGCACTATATCTTTCTGGTCATAGCAATAGTTCTCTTTGCCATAAACATTTTTATAGCAGCATAGATTTCTTGCACTATGAAAAGCACTATGAAAAAAATAATCACAGACGATGGTACCATAACCTTCTACAATAAACAAGCCCAGGAGACCTATCACTCTACAAGCGGAGCCCTCGAAGAAGCACAAAAGAAGTTCGCAGAGCCGTGCAAAGTCAAAGAGGGAGACCTCGTCCTAGATATCTGCTTCGGCCTCGGCTACAATGCCGCAGCGGCGTTGTCCAGGAAAGCTAGTGTTGTAGCTCTTGAAAACGATGAGACTCTTAAAGAAGTCATCAAGAATCTTGAACTTCCTTTGGAGTCCTATGTTATCGTCAAGAAGGTTGTTGCTGGAGAAGAAGACGCCAGATTAAAGATTTTCTGGGGCGACGCAAGGAAAACAATCAAGGCTCTCAGCCAGAAGTTCGACGCCTGCTTCCTGGATCCTTTCTCACCAAAAAAGCAGCCAGAGCTATGGACATTAGACTTTTTCAAAGACATAAGAAAGGTGCTCAAGCCTGGCGCAGTTCTCGCCACCTATTCATGCGCCAGAGTCGTACGTGATAATCTGAAGAAGGCTGGCTTTCAAGTCAAGGACGGGCCTGTCGTCGGAAGAAAGAGCCCGGGCACCATAGCAATAAACTTGGTCACTGCGTTCCCAATGTTTTCTTCTCGAAGAAAACATTTATAATATGAGAGAGTTTTTCTCGCTTCATGCCCCTGTAGTCTAATGGATAGAATGACAGGTTGCGGACCTGTAGATCGGAGTTCGATTCTTCGCAGGGGCGTACTCAAGGAGCTTTGCTTCTTTCCTGGTCCCTGCGCAGACCGGAACGTGAGTGATGATTCTTCGCAGGGGCGTATTTCTGATATAAAAAAACAAAAACTCTGTCGCTGCGCTCCTTGACTTTTGGTTCTTCGAACCGAAAAGTATATAAAGTAGTATATAGTTACCATTATATATTATCCAACATATAAATATTTAAATAGGTTTTAAATTGGGTATTGTTAGGGGTGGCAAATGAAAAACAAGAAGATATTCAATGTTTTTTTCCGAGAGAAACCAGCCATGATGCTGACGACTCTTCTTAATAAGAACTCGGAGATCTATGCTTCTTCACTTGCCAAAGTCGTGGACTGCACATACAGCCATGTCGTAAAAATTCTCCAGGAGATGCAGAAAGCAGGCCTAGTGGCCTTCGAAAAACAAGGCAGGCTCAAGGTTCTCACATTGACTAAAAAAGGAGAGGACATAGCAAAACACATCGACACAATAAGAAACGAAATTTAATTGACCTTAAACTTCTTCACTTTGATTTCATCTTCATTAGCGCTTATCTCAAAGCTTTCATCAGCCTGGAACTTAGACAGCTTAGTAACGATCTCAGGCAGCAATATCCTCGTACCTCTAAAATCAAGATTGGTTATGAGCCCCTTCTTTTGACCGTTCTCGATGCCTAGATCCTGCATTATCTTAGAGGTCTTGCCTATCTTGTCAGACTCTTTCCTCTCAAGGGACTGCTTATACAAGAACTTGGCGATCTTGTCAGCAACATCAATCTTAGTGATTCCAGTGACCCCCTGCAATCCTGGGCTGATATTGACTTCCAGAACAACAGGTCCTTTCACAGTCTCCAAGATGTCGACGCCGCATATCTCAGACTCTAACGCACGAGCAGCATCAATAGATATCTTCTTAGTTAGAGAATCAAGTTCGCAGGTCTCTGCAATGCCTCCAGCATGGATGTTGGCACGCTTCTCCTTGATGTCTGCCTTCCGCTTCATGGCAGCCACTATCTTATCCCCAATAACAATGGCCCGAATGTCTGTCCCTCCAGTCTCGATATACTCTTGGATGATAAACGGCTGCTTCAACGCAGACAAAGCATCAAGCATAGAGCTGGCAGAGGCATAAGAATCTGCAAACATCACTCCCTTGCCCTGAGTGCCTTGGGGAAACTTCATGATTATCGGATAATTCATCTTGTTAAGGATCTCTTTAGCAGCCATGATGGTAGAGCTCAAGTAAGTCTTAGGCATAGGTATCTTGTGCATCTGAAGATCCAGTTGGCTCAAAAGCTTGTCATGAACAACAGAGAAAGCCCGCGGCTTTATCGGCATATAGCATTTATCCTGCAGCAGAGTTGTCAAGGACCTTAGCAAAGGAGCATACCTAAAAGAGCCTTTGGCATAGATACAATCATATTCTCCTATCAGCTTTCCTCTGTACAAGACCTCTGATTTTCTTCCTGAGAAATTGATATCTATCTTTTTTATGTCTAGTTCGTCTACCTGCTCAAAGTATTTCCTCATGGCTTCAGCTGTCCATTTCGAACTTACGCTCCCCAAACTTATTATGGCTGCTTTCATCTTATTCAAGACTTGGATCTATCATAAATCCCTGGCTTAGGATATTCTGGCCCACAAGGATCTTGTACTTCATATGCGACCTGTCAGCAAGGGTAAACTCGGAATTGATCTTCTTGCCCTTGATCTCGATCTCAGCCTCTATGATTGGCCGAAGGCGGTTGCCATGGGCGCTCTTGACCATCTTTGATTTAATGATTGGACCTAATTTAAGCTTTGAAGCCAGGTTCAGGTCTATAGAACTCTTGGTAGCTCCAGTATCGATCCTGGCGATCAGCTCTTCTTCTTCGTCGTTCTTGTTGTTGATCTTGACCTGCTCTGTCAATCCAATAACAATTTTATCTTGCATCTT
>JBDRIN010000100.1:0-5133 GCA_043815805.1 archaeon
CTGAGACCAGTTCTTCTCTGATTTTTTTATCCAAGCTTCCAGTTTAGGCTGGAGCTTTGGCAAGTCTATGAAAAGATGTTTTGTTTCCTTGAAAACCGGTGATCCATTGCACACCTTACACTTTGGCTTTTTGAGCTCTTCTGGAGTCAACAGTTCTCCGCAGTTGTCGCATTGGTCTCCTCTTGCCTCTTCAAAACCGCATTTAGGGCATGTGCCGCCGATGAATCTGTCGGCTAAGAATTTCTTGCAATGCTCGCAATATGCCTGCTTGATGGTCTGTTCTTTTATGAATCCATGCTTATCAAGGTTTATGAATATTTCCTGGGCGATCTCCCAGTTCTCTTTTGAGCTGGTCCTGCCAAAGCAGTCGTATTTACAATTGAACCATTCATATATCTCTTTATGAATCTTGAAGTATTTGTCAGTCAGCTGTTTAGGTGTAATGCCTTCTTCTAAAGCTTTCACTTCTGCTGTAGTGCCATGCTCGTCTGTGCCGAGAACAGAGATGACGTTTGCATTCTTCAATCTAAGATAACGGGTATAGACGTCTGCCGATATAACGCACACGACAGTACCGAGATGCGGCACATTGTTGACATAGGGCAGAGCGCTTGTTACGATTATTTTCTTATCTGTTTTTTTGGCCATAGAGAACTAGGAATCAGAAGCATATTTAAAGATTACTGTTTAGAACGCCTTATTCTCAGTTTGGAATACATCTCTCTCAGAAGCTTCCTCTCAGAGAAGCCCCCTTTCTCATGGATAGCCTTTGCTGTTTTGGGAAGCAATGCTGAGAAGGCAACGTTCGAGACCAAGTGTATACCGATGAACGGCAGTGCTCCGAAGAACATCACAGCGAGAGGCATAGGAAGATATGTGAACGATGTAAGGTTGATTATGATTTCATACCCCAGAGTTGCGAGGACCATCACCGAGAGGGTTGCCCAATACTTGTGCTTTTTCCTCAGAAACCCACCCATGAATCCTGCAGCGCCGAAGCCAATCGCCTGATAGATAGTCCATGGGCCTTGCCAACCCATAACCATGAAGTTGCTCGCGATGAGTGCGCTTGCACCGACGATAAGACCTTTCTTTTTGCCAAAGAGCCATCCGGCTAGTACAGCAAAGAAAATGATCGGCTCTGCGCTTGGTAGAACCTGCATCGGAACCCTCAAAGCTGCAGCAGCGAAGATAAAGCCGATTATTATGAGCATCTCTCTCAAGTCAAGTATATGGAGCTGCTTCTGTATCGAGAAGAGGGCTAATTTTTGCTTGCTCAGGGATTCAGATTCTGTATGCTGGATGGTCTTTGTCTCTTGCATCTTATTTCTTCTTCGGCTCCTTCATCTTTTTTGTGATGTCGATATCAGCATTGCACTTTTCGCATTGTACCCTTATGGTCTGGACGCCTTGTATGCTTTTCCTCTTGAAAGGGACCTGTATTTCGCCTTCAAACTTGCAGTTTGGACAGGTGTATTTTACGCTTGCTTTTAAAGTTTCCTCATATTCTTTCTTTTCAACAGTATAGCCACATTCTGGACAGGTATATTCTTTTGCACGTATCTTCACTTTGCCTTTGTCGCCTTTAGGCTTGCCCATCATGGCCTTGTGGCATTTAGGGCATTCTTCTTTGAGCACCCAGCACAGGACTTTGCAGTTTCCTATGACTCTTCTAGTATAATAAATACACTCATCCATTGATTCTGGTTCTTTTAATGACATAGTATCACCTTCGTATTTTCTCTTATTATTTATATCTTTCTTATTTCCTTTTTACTTCGATGCTTATGGCAGGATCCTTGATCTTTATGTAACAGGGGCATTCCCTGTAATCAAGCTCGTTGGCTTTGCAGTAATCTATAAGGTTCTGCTTCTGCTCCTCGTTGTCAAACTTCACAATGACGTTTATGCCATTGTGTTCCCTGTGCACGATATTGAATCCTCGAAGATCCTCTTTTACTTTCTTATGGATCTCGCTCAGCTTTCCGAGGCGCTTGTCGAGCTTCCTGAGTCGATCATAAAGACCATCAAAATCTATGTGGAACTCTGGATTGTTCTGTTTCAAGAATTTGTAAAAATCAGGGTTGTCTGTCGCGATGCATGCACCGTGCCCCATATTTATCGGCTTGTGCTGCCCGAAGCTCAAGAAGACTATGTCGCCGTGTTTTGCCCTGTCGGTCCCGACACTTCCGGTTGCATCGTTGAAGAACAGGATGTTGTTTTGCTTGCATATCTGGAGGATCTCTTTCATTGGCTGCAGGCAACAATAAGCCGGCGCTGAATGAATCATAAAAGCGGAATCGCTCTTGTAGGGGGTAAGGGTTATAGGCAGGACAAGCCCATGGTCTGTCTTCAGGTCTATCTGTTCTAGTTTCAGCTTGTTTATGTATTGAGGGAACGTAATCCATCCTCCCTGGTCCTGGATGAGAATCTTTTTCCTGCCAAGGCTCTTGGCCAGCAATAGACATAGCTTTACAGCTGTGTTGCCGCGCTTGACGAAAAGCACATGCTTTTTGTTAGTAAGCTTCTTCAATATTCCAGAACATTCTTTCTCCATGATAATGAAAAACGATTACTATTTAAATAGGTTTCTACCAAAAAATCAAAGGATTTCCATAAGTTTTAAAAATAAGCTCGGAATTTTGATTAGTTATGCCTCTGTAGCTCAGCGGTACTTCGCATAAGGACTTATGTGGTGTGTTAAAGAGCGCGTGCTTGGTATCAGGACAAAAAGCACGAGGTCGCGAGTTCAATTCTCGCCAGAGGCTTTTGCGAGGGTTGCAGAGCCTGGAGTTTGCCATCGCAAACGGGCAATCAAATGCGCAGGACTTAAGCCATAGAAGAGACACCTCTTTCTGAAGGAGGATATCCTGTCCCTTAGTGGGTCCGGGGGTTCAAATCCCCTCCCTCGCATTTTTCCTTTTTAGAAATTCTTCCTGAACTTTCTTCTCTGCTGGAGCCACCATAAAATCAGCTTTTTCTTTGTCTCTTCGTAGAATTCTTTGAGCTTTTTCTTGTATTCTTCTATCTTCTCCTTGGTTTCTGCCTTGTGCTTTTTCTTCTTTTCCTCTTCTACTTTCTTAGGGATGGCTTTTATTCCTTCTTCTTTGGCTTCCTTAAGGTATTTATCGTATTCAGAGTGATACTTTTTTATCAGGTCTTTGAGCTTATGATTATACTCTTGGGTTGCTTTTTCTGTCGGGAGATGATTCTTAAGCCGAGACCTGTATTCTGCTTCGAGCTTCTCTTTCTGCTCGGAATACCAAGCCTCAATCTCATCTTCGTGCATACTGATTTTCTGAATGCTTGAGTTTAAATATTTTCTTAAAATAAGAAAGATTTATATAAAATCCTCTGTTAGCGATACCAACATGTACCGGAGAAAACTGTTGATAACCTTGATGATCTTGCTTGCAGTATTTCTTGTTGTATTCTTAGCAGTCATCATCGCAATGAACCGCGGCTCCACAGTCTTTAGCATCCCTGGTTTCCCCCCTGAAGTCGAGAATTGGATTGTCATGATATTGTCGATAATCGCCATCATAAAGATAGTCTGGGAGATTGCTGTTATCGAACACAAATAAGAAAGATTTTTATACTCCTTCTTATCCATTGTATCTATGGGGTATAAACAAGTGATTTTGGTACGGAATGACCTGAAGCTTCCGCCGGGCAAGCTTGCTGCACAAGTGGCGCATGCTTCTGTCGCTGCAGTCGGTAAGAGCAAGAGGATAACTGTGGGCTTATGGAATATGCACGGCGCTAAAAAAGTCGTCCTTAAGGCTGCTAATCTTGAAGAGCTCGAGAAGTATGAAAAGCAGGCTAAGAGGGCAAAACTAGTCACTTCACTTATATCTGACGCTGGCAAGACTGTCTTGAAACCAGGAACAACAACCTGCCTTGCGATCGGACCTTTTTTAGAATCAGCGATTGACAAGATAACTGGTCACCTTAAAGTATTGTAAAATTTCAGTTAATTTTATATAATAGTTCTTAATCATTAGCTTTTATGGAAACTGATAGCCCTCTTATCCAGGAGAGGAAGCGGAAGCTGAAAGAGATAAAGGAGCAAGGGATTAATCCTTATGCGCATCGCTATCCTAAGACGCATCAGGCTGTAGATATCCTAGAGAAGCACAAGAAACTAGAGAAAGAAGGCAAATCTAGCGCCAAGGTCAAGATTGCCGGCAGATTGATGTCTTTGAGAAGGATGGGTAAGGCGAGCTTTGCGCACCTTATGGACTGCACTGGCAAGATACAGCTTTATTTCAAGCAAGACACACTAGGCAAGGATAAGTACAATTTCTTGAAAAAACTGGACATCGGAGACATAATAGGAGCTGAAGGCACCATATTTAGGACTCGGATGGGAGAACTCACTGTTGAAGTCAAGGGTTATGAGCTTCTTACTAAGTCATTGTTGCCTTTGCCTGAGAAGTTCCATGGATTGCAGGATCAAGAGCTCCGATATAGGCAACGCTACTTGGATTTAATCATGAATCCTGAAGTCAAGGATGTTTTCATGAAACGCTCAAAGATTTATCAAGCTATCAGAGAGTTCATGGCTAAAAACGGATTTACAGAGGTGGAGACTCCTATTTTGCAGCCCAACTATGGCGGTGCAAGTGCCACGCCTTTTGCTTCTACGCTTAATGCGTTGAAAATGAAAGTTTTTATGCGAATCTCTGATGAGCTTTACTTGAAGAGATTGATTGCTGGTGGCTATGAAAAAATCTTTGAATTTTCTAAAGATTTCAGGAATGAAGGAGTCGACAAGTTGCATAATCCAGAGTTCTTGCAGGTCGAGACCATGTGGGCCTATGCTGATTACAAGGATAACATGAAGTTCTGCGAAGAATACATCAGCTTTATCGCTAAAAAAGTTCATGGAACAACCAAGGTGAAATTTCAGGACAAGACCATTGATTTCAAGACGCCATGGGAAAAGATACGGCTTTATGACTTGTTGAAGCAGAAGCTTGGCGTTGACTTCGAGAAGATGAAAACCAAGGAAGAAGCTGAGAAATTTGCGAAAAAGCACGGCATTGACACAAGTGGCTGCTTCAGCAAAGGACATGTCATCACAGAGATCTTTGAAGAACTAGTACAAGATACATTGATCCAGCCGACCAT
>JBDRIN010000101.1:0-15922 GCA_043815805.1 archaeon
ATATCCCAACCTATATGACAGAGTCTGGTGTTGACCGGACCAATCTGCGGCAATACGTCCATGAATTGATGAAGAAGGAAGACATAAGATGCAACTGCATAAGATGCCGCGAGATAGGGAAAGAAGAGATCAAAGGCAGGATAAAGCCAGAGATTATCGAGTATGATTCCTCTCATGGTAAAGAGTTCTTTATCTCTGCTGTGAACAACGATAAGCTAGTGGGTTTTTGCAGACTGCGGTTTCCGAGCCAGCGGTTGAGGAAAGAGATAACAGAGAAATCTGCTATTATCAGAGAATTGCATGTCTATGGCTCTGCAGTTGACATCGGCAAGAAAGGCACTGTGCAGCACAAGGGCTTTGGCAGGAAACTGTTGAAGCAGGCAGAGATGATTGCGAGAGCGCACGGCAAGAAAAAGATGCTGGTTATCTCTGGAGTTGGGGTCAGGGATTACTACAGGAAGTTTGGTTATAAGATAGAAGGAGTTTATATGGTCAAGAAGCTTTAATCTTCGAACTCATGATTCTTCAATTCTAGAATCTCAAAGGCTGGTTCTTCGTAAGGGTGTGTCTCTCGGATAGCCTTAATGATTTTCTTCACATCTTCTTTTATGGCCACCACTTCGATTCTTTCTTCCTTTACTTCTTCAATCTTTCCTTGCTCGCCTAGAAATGGCTTTGCACCTTCGAGCGGCCTGAACCTGCCTATGCCTTTGGCTGAGAAACTGCAAGCTTCGTAATTACCGAGCTTTCCTGCGCCAGCTTTTGCTATGGCATCACGTAGTTTGGCTGCGTGGGTCTCTGGGACGTAGATTATGATTTTGTATAGTTTTTGCATAAATGTAGAGAATTAGGCGTGGTTTTTAAATGTTTGTTCACCCAACATGTTTGTCCTTAAACAGTAAAAACATTTATATATGGTTGTGAGTTTCTGAGGAATATGCGAACAGAATTTTTTGAACCCTATAGAGAGTCAGCAATTTTTTCCGATTATGTACTTGGGAGGACACCTCATCGTGTTTTATATGAAAAAATTTACGGTTATATTGGGGCAGAACATTTAGATTTTGGAAGCGGAAGAAGCCCTTTACCTTTCGAAATGGTTATATGGAGAGATGATAGACAGGTCACAGCATATGATTCTGACGAAGAACTGATAGCCAGATGGAGAAAAAAATGTCTTCATTGTGGGACAAAATCGGATTCACCCCAGATTATGGTACTGTTTTGGAAAGAAGCCCCTTTGATTCTGCGACTTTGACTTTTGTACTTCATGACGGAAACGAAGAACTGCCTAAAATAATCTTTAATCTTCTCAAGCCTGGCGCTTATTTTACAGTCATGGATTATAGAATGCAAGGAATGAACTTAGATGAATTCGCACAGACTTTCATCAGTGATGCAGAAAGAGACGAAATTGCCCTATTAGGCCTGAAAGAAGCCCACCGACTGCACACGATGTGGGGTTTATTCGACGGCAAGTCATTATGTGAAGAAGCAGGATTCGAGACAGTAGAGTGCGGACCGTTGAACAGCAGACACTATTATTGGGTTGGACAAAAACCTCTAGACGCAAAAGTTCTCGACGATTGATTCTTTAAAAAATCCAAAACATCGACGTGATTTCTAAAAACCTTATCAGCAATAGAAAGCTCTTGTTCATCTAGATATGTGCGAACCGCAAACACTTTGATTTCTAACTTCTTCGCCGCCTCGATGCCTGCTAAAGAATCCTCTATGATTAATACTTCGGAAGGCTTTAGACCGATCCTACTAAGCGTCACAGCATAACACTCAGGATTAGGTTTTGAAGACTTAAAATCTTCTCCGGCGATAATCAAATCAAAATACCTTGTGAGAGAATTTACTTCTAAAAGTTTATTCACAAACTCTCTTTCTGAGCCTGTTGTTATTGCAATAGCGAGTTTTTTGCTTTTTAGGAATTCAAGGAGGTCTCTTAAACCCCGAATTAGTTTGTATTGTCCAAAATCTTCATATTGAATTTCTCGTCTTTCTTTAACTATTTTTTCTATTAAATTCTTAGGCACTTCAGGAAATTTTTTTGATAAGTATTTTTCTGTTTTTTTGCCTAATAGAGATAGCCCAATTTCCATTGCGTATTCATACCTGCCAAGCACTTTTCTAAGATCTCTAATTTTCTTATTTTCTGTATCAACTATGACTCCATCAAAATCAAAAATCATGGCTTTTATCATAAATAGAAGAAACCTCTCTTTATTCATAAAACTTACCTTTAATTGTCCAAAACATTTTTAAAACAATACTTTTTCTGCCATTCCATGCAAGACCACATCCCAGACTCAGAGAATCTCGTGAAGGAGAACTTCAAAGAGCATTACAAGGATCTCCTGGGCAAGGATTATGACAGGTTCATGGAGTATTCTCTTAGTTTCATCAGGAAGAGCATCCGGGTGAATACACTGAAGATACCAGTGGCAAGGCTTAAAAAACGCCTTGATCCAAGATGGAAGCTTGAACCTGTGCCCTGGTGCAAGGAGGGCTTCTGGATTACGCATAAGTTTGAGAAGCGGTTTGACATCGGCAACCTGTTGGAGCACCAGCTTGGCTATATCTATGTGCAGGATGCTGCTTCTATGATACCTCCTGTTGTCCTTGATCCTAAACCAGGCGAATTGGTTCTGGACTGCTGCGCTGCACCTGGTTCAAAAACGACCCAGATGGCCATGTATATGAAGAATAAAGGTATCATTGTTGCGAATGACAATCAAACCAGCCGAATCAAGGCTCTTGCAATAAATCTTGAGCGCTGCGGTGTCTCTAATGCTATGATAACATTGATGGAAGGCAACAGCTTCAGGAACAAAGACATAGAGTTTGACAAAGTATTGATTGATGCGCCGTGCTCGGGTACTGGAACCATACGAAAAAGCCTTAAAGTCCTGAACATGTGGGGGCCTAATCTTGTGAAGAAGATGGCCGGAGTACAGAGGCACTTGATTGAGACTGGATTTAAGGTGCTTAAGCCAGGCGGAACCCTAGTGTATTCAACCTGCACTGTAGAGCCTGCAGAGAACGAAGCAGTGGTCAGTTTTCTTTTGGATAAGTATCCTGAGGCAAAAATAGAGAAAATTAACTTGAAAATAAAGCGCAGCAAACCCATACTTAAGTATGGAAACTTGAAGATCGATCCTGCTGTCAAAGACACTCTAAGAATATATCCTTATGATAATGATTCTGAGGGATTTTTCGTAGCAAAAATTAAGAAAAAGTTATAAATACACACAAATGTGTATTGGAAATGAAAAAAATGGACTCAAAAAGATTTTTGGAATTAGCACATGAAATAGCCATAAGAGATAAAGAATTCTTTGACACTATAAAAAATCTAAAGATATAGAAACATGCCTATTTCCTTGCTTTCTCCAGCTTGCCTTTGAGTAAAGCTGCCAATGACTGGTCATTGACCTTCATGACTTGCCATCTTACGCCAGGGATGTCTCCTTTTGAACGTCCCATCTTGCCGCCTATGCACTCTATGATGACTTCGTCGTGCTCATCGACTAATTTAGTGGCTCCGTCTCCAGGAAGAAATGCTGTGACCTGCTTTCCGTTCTTGACAAGCTGAACACGGACGCATTTTCTCATGGCAGAGTTGGGCTGCTTTGCTTCCAGCTGCACTTTCTCTAGAACTATTCCAGAAGCTTGACTGGCTCCTCCAAGAGGGTCTGCCTTGACTTTCAGGTTCTTGACTCTTTTGACAAACCATTTAGAGCTATACCTGGCTTTCTTCCTCCTCTTGATCAATTTCTTGCCTGCGTTCAATCCGGATGCTTTTTTTGCCATTTTATATAACTTTCAACTCCTTTATATCAGGAAAATACTTCTGGACTATGGATTCATAGTTCCTTAAGTTCTGGGCACGAGCTCCTATTATTAAACCTTTCGTTTGTGTGTCGATGCCTGTTATCGTTATGATGCCGTCATCCTCCCGCATATCTGCCACTTTTAAAGGAAACAGCATATTCACGATGAACTGCAAAACATTAGGAGTAAATTCTACTATTTTAATCTTTCTATTTAACAATCTCTCTATTTTGTAGAGATTTGCCTTCTTTTTTCCGAGAGCCTTGCCTATCTCGCCCTCTTGGACCACGAAGACCATCCGTTCCTTATTCATGAAGCAGTCTTTCAGATTCGCCCTTGTGATGCTCTCAAATAAGGCCATCACCTTTATGGTCTCAGAATCTAATGTGATCTTAACCATCTTATTTCAAGACTCCAATAACAGAAATAGAAAAAGGCTTTCTGCAGGCTGTGCCCAACTCATCATTGGGTATCTTCAGCTCTTCCACTTTGGCGCCGCTCAACTTCGCATAATCAATTATGCTCTTTTTGGTCTCTTCTTTTGTGTTGCTGGCGATATAGACTTTCTCGAGCAATCCTTTTCTCAAGCTCTTCAAAGCCCTATCTGCACCGAATAACAACTTGTCCTTTCCTAACAATTTTTTTATGTCTGCAATGCTCATTTTTTACCACTACCTTTAACTTTGACTATCAATCCAGGCAATCCTGTCCCTAGGGGAACCGGCTGATTCAGCATCACGTTCTCTATGACGCTGTTCAGAGGATCTACCTCTCCGACCAAGCTGGCATTGATAAAATGCCTTATAGGCGTCTCGAAAGACGCTCTGGCCAATACGCTCGGTTTCTCTTTGACAATACCATACCTGTTTATGCCCAGAACCTTGCCTGACATGGACATGGCATCTGAGACAAGCATGATATGCCGGGTATCTATCTCAATACCTTGAGCGTGTATGACCTTCAAAATCTCGTTGATTATGGCCTGCCTTGCTGCCTCTATCCCCAAGACCTCTTCCAATTCAAAGATGTCGTTGCTCATGATCCTATTTTCGTCGACGAATTCATAGCCCAGCATCTCCTTGATGTTGGTGCCTGCAGTTACTATGACATATTCTTCCTGTCTTTTGACAGGCAAGACCTGTGTGATCCCCTTCACACCGCTTATGTAGACTGTCTTTATCTTTTCCTTCAGCCGGTAAAGGTGATTAAGGTCTTTGTCTTTGCCAGAAGGCTTTACAGTGATGAAGTTATCTTTGTCGAGCTTGAAGTTGAAGCCTTTCACAGACTTGGACAAGATAGATACAACTTTCTTGTGATCCATCTTCAATGTGGTCAACTTTCCATCGTCGAGCTCTATCTTCATCTCTCCTTCCACAACATTTATGGTTATCTCATGGACAAACTCTTTGAACTTGGTCTCTTTTATCAGCTCAGCAATCTGCTTGATGTCCTTGCCCTCTGACCATGGCTTTTTCAGATAGACTTCCATCATCTTGGTTTGGATGTTCTTCCTACCATCCAGAATCTCTATCAATCTAGGCAATCCTGTGGTGACGTTCATCTCAGAGACTCCTGCAAAATGGAATGTATTAAGGGTCATCTGGGTTCCTGGCTCTCCTATGGATTCAGCAGCAACCAATCCGACGCATTCGCCTGGGTCTGCCAAAGAATGTACATATTCCTCGAATATAGCAGAAAGTATCTCTTTTGCCTCTGTCTTGCTTATCTTAGGAGGCATGTGTTCCTCAATCTTCTGCAAGATGCTCTGAGGCAGCTTGCCCTTGTATTCATCCAACATTTCGTTCATTTTAACAACCTGATCGTATCTATTATCTTCTTGACATTGATTATGCCTGCTTCGCTTCTGGATACATCTATGCCGTCCTCTCCATATTCGAACTGCACGATCTTTCCTGAAGCGTCTCTTACTGTGAAATCATACTCTACCTTGAGATCCTGGAGAGCATTGGCCAGCCTCCTGTATAGATATCCTGACTTAGGTGTCCTAAGAGCAGTATCCATCAGGCTGTCCCTTCCTGTCATGCTCATGAAGAACATCTCATGAGGCTTTAGACCTGACTTGAAGCTGTTCTTTATGAAACCCCTGGCTTCAGGGCCGAGATCGTCTTTTTTGAAAGCTGAAAGAGTCCTGTTGTAGTATCCTTTGCTGATCCTTCCGCCTCTCAATGCTTGCTGGCCTACGATAGCTGCCATCTGTGCAAGGTTCAACGGGCTTCCTTTTGCTCCTGACCTGACCATAATCATGGTGCTGTTGTTCGGGTCTATGGTTTCAGCGACGACTCTTCCTGTCTGGTCCCTTGTCTTGTTAAGAAGCTCCAACAATCTTAGTTCTAGGCTTTCCTCAAGGCTTCTTCCTGGTAAAGGATCAAGGGTCTTGGCATGAAATCCATCTATCAGCTTCATGGCCGCCTCATTGGATGTTTCTAGTATCTCGTTCACCCTTGCCCTTGCCTCTTCAGACAAATCAGTATCTGATATCTTGACAGTGAAGCCATACTTCAACAGATACTTTATGCCCAGCCTGAATATCTTACCTAAGATATCCAAAGTTGCATCAGGTCCGTATTTCTTATGGATATTCCTGAGCAAAAGACCAGAACCCTCCCCTAGATTGTTCTTGTCCATTACCCCAGAAATGAGCTTGCCGTTCTTTATCCTTACGACTCCGTCAGGGATGTCTTCTCCCTCTTTATGAAGCCTTGAATAACCTATGAAATTAAAATCTTCAGGTATTATGACTGAAAAGATCTCTTTTCCTGTAATCTTCTCTTTTTTAGGCAGCCTTGTGAATTCGGTCACGCCGACAGAGGATAAGAGCTCGATGGCTTCTTCCCTTGTGACTTCAGTGCCGATTCTTGTCAATAAGAAATTTCCTGTTATGGCGTCCTGGTTGCAGCCTATGATGCTTAGACCATACCTTGGGCTGATTAGCTGAGTCTGGACTTCCATGAGGATCTCTGCTTCTGCCCTTGCCTCTTCTGTCTGGGGGATATGAAGGTTCATCTCGTCTCCGTCGAAATCAGCGTTATAAGGAGCACATACAGCAGGGTTCAACCTTAATGTTAAACCTGGCAATACCTTGACACGGTGGCACATCATGCTCATCCTGTGCAAAGAAGGCTGCCTGTTGAACAACGCGACATCGCCGTCCATGACATGCCTTTCTACGACGAATCCTGGCTGTATCTCTTCAATGAGCTGCTCTTTAGTATCATCAGTGATCTTCTTCTTTTTTCCATCCGGCCTGACTATGTAATTGGCTCCAGGATATGTTCCTGCGCCTTTCTCGACGAATTTTTTCAGGTAATCCCGGTTCCATGCTGTGACTTTCTCAGGTACTGTGAGTTTCATAGCGATGACTAGAGGAACTCCTACTTCGTTGATGTTGAGCATAGGGTCTGGGCTTATGACTGTCCTTGCAGAGAAATTAGTTCGTTTTCCTGCCAGGTTATGTCTTATCCTTCCTTCTTTGCTCTTTATCCTTGCTGTGATTGTTTTCAATGGCTGTCCTGATCTGTGTCTTGCAGGAGGCAGCTGTGCGACATTATTGTCGAAGAATGTGGTAACGTGATATTGCAGCAGGTCCCAAAGGTCCTCTATGATAATCTCTGGCGCTCCTGCGTTGATGTTCTCGAATAGTCTTTGGTTGATTCGTACGATGTCTCCAAGCTTGTGGGTGAGGTCGTCTTCTGACCTTTCTCCGCTCTCTAGCGTGATGCTTGGCCTTATGGTTACTGGAGGAATCGGCAGTATTGTCAAGACCATCCATTCAGGCCTTGCTGTCTCTGGCTTCATGCCGTAGACCCTTAGGTCCTTGTCTGGGATTCTCTCTAATCTTGCTCTTATCTCGATAGGTGAGATTCTCTTTTCGTCTTCCAGGAAGGTTGTCGGTTTCTCCAATGAGATCTTATGCTGTTTTGCCTTGCAATGGGGGCATTTGTTGACTGTCCTCAATGATAGGACTATCTGCTTGATCTTTGCCCGCCTCTCTTCTATGCCTGACTCTTTCTCTATCTTGCCAAGCTCTTCCATGTAGCGGTTTATCTTTGCTCTTGGCGCCAGGATGTTCCCGCAGTCTCTGCAGGTTGTCCTCAAAAGATCCAGTAGGACTCCTATGAACTTGATATGCACTATGGGACGGGCTAATTCTATGTAGCCGAAGTGGCCAGGGCATTCCTTCAGTTTTGATCCACATGTCTTACAGCGGAGTCCTGGATCGATGACGCCGAGCCTTATGTCCATCAGGCCTCCATCTACAGGATAACCTTCCTTGTCATAGAGTTCTGGCGTGACGATCTTGGCAGATGCCATGTCCTTTATCATCTTAGGGCCCATCAGGCCGAACTCAATGGCTGCAACTTCCTTGTATACGGCTTCTTCGTCCATCTTAGTATTTACCTTTTAGCTTTAGTTTTGGATATATTATCAATGATTTTAATTCGTCAAGCATGAGCTTGAATGCATAACTCAACTCTACATTGGTTATCTCTACAGAATCCCCGCAGATTGGGCAGTGATATGAATTCTTCCTTTCATCGTAGACTCCTACCAGGCCGCAGCTCTCGCATATGGGGACTATTGTCCTGTCTGAGTCAAATCGCTCTTTTAACAATAGGGATGCGCCGTGTGCTACAAAGGTGTCCTTCTCCATCTCTCCTAACCTCAGTCCGCCTTCTTTAGCTCTTCCTTCTGTGGGCTGTCTTGTCAATAGTTGGATAGGTCCTCTTGCCCTGCTGTGGATCTTGTTGGCGACCATGTGCTTGAGCTTGAGATAGTAAATGTTTCCGATAAAGATTTCACTATGGAATTTCTCTCCTGTTACTCCGGAGAACATGGCCTCTGTGCCATTCTCTCGGAAACCTAGCTTTTTCAGCTCAATCCTGAGGTCTGCCTCTTTTTCTGAGTCAAATATGGTGCCGTCGATGTTCCTTCCTGACAAGGCGCCGACTTTTCCGCCTATGAGCTCTATCAGGTGGGATACGGTCATCCTGGAGGTGACTCCGTGGGTTCCGAAGATGAGGTCTGGCTTTAATCCTGACGCTGAGAAAGGTATATCTGCCTCTGGGACTACCAAAGCGATAACTCCTTTCTGCCCGTGTCTTGAAGTGAATTTATCTCCTATCTCTGGCCTTCTGTTCTGTCTTAGGCGCACTTGGACCAGCTTGTTGCCTTCTATGTTCTCTGTGAAAAGCACAAAGTCCACTATGCCTGTCTCTCCATGCTTCAGGGACATGCTGGATTCTCTCCTTGAGCTCTGGGTGAGATTATATTCATCTAATGCTGAGAGGAATCTTGGAGGGCTTGTCTTTCCTATGACAACATCTCCTTCAGCTACTTTGGCTTCAGGAAATATTATACCATCGCCTTCTAAGAATCTGTAATCATGCTCTGTCTTGAAACCCTTGACGTCTTTGTCAGGGATTCCTATCTCGTCGATGAGTCCTCCGGAATACCTTAATTCTTCTGTGACGACTGGTCTGAAATAGGTTGATCTTGCCAGGCCTCTATCTATTGATCCTTGGTTCAGTACGATGGCGTCTTCCATGTTGTAGCCTTCGTAAGACATTACAGCTACCGTAACATTTTGACCTATGGGGTGCTTGTCGTACTCGAACATCTCGTTCATTATGGTGCCTACAATGGGCACTTGAGGGTAATGTAATATGTTTACGTCCATGTCCATCCTTAGAGGGAAGTTGGCTGCGTAGAATCCTACTGCCTGCTTCTGGTTCTTAGAACCCTGGTTAAGCCTTACGCTGTGATTATGATGTCCGAATGGGACGAGGCTGGTGCATAAGCCGATGATGGTCATAGGGATTATTTCCATATGGGTGTGCTCGAATGTGAGGTCTTCTTCTTTGAAAGCCACCAATGCATTCTCTTCTTCTGCAGCATCAAGGTATTCTATGACTCCTTGTTTGAGAAGGTCTGACCAGTTTATCTCTGATTTCTTGAGCTGCTCAACGTGTCTTTCTGTCACCAGCGACTTGCCTTCTTTCACGACTATCAATGGGCGGACCACTCTGCCCTTGCTGGTCTCTATGAAGACCCCGTTGGTCTTGTTGTCGTACATGACGTTGACGCTTGGAGGCATCTTGTTCATCCTTCTCTCTGTCACCAATTGGTCTACAAAGTGCTTGGGATCTTTTACAGTTCCGATAAACTTGTTGTCTAAAAATACTTCGCTCATTTTTTCTTCTTTGGTTTTTTTATTGGTACAGGCTTGGCCTTTATCGGTGTCTCAAGGCCTTTTGCTCTCAGTATGCTCAGGATCTGCTCCTCTTCCACATTAGGCGTTATGCTCGCCAACAAGGACAGGTTTTTTCTCAATCCGATATTGGTACCTTCCGGGGTCTCTGTAGGGCAGAGCCTTCCTAGGTGTGTGCAGTGCAATGCTCTTGCCTCAAAGTTTTCCTGGCTCGCGCTTAACGGGCTGATCACTCTCTGCAGGTGTGATAAGGTCTGTAGGAAATTTAGACGCTCTATTCTCTGGCTGATTCCTTTCCTTCCGCCGACCCAGTTCCCTGTGGCCATGGAGCTGTAGATTCTCTGGGTGAGAAGTTTTTCTCTGATGATGACTTTTATGCTCGGGAATTTTCCTCTCTTGACTATCCTTTGGAAGTTGTAGAGGAGGTCTCCTATTAGGACTTTCAGGTTGACCCTGAAAAGATCTGCTATGAGGTCTCCTGATAGCTTGAGTCTTTTGTTCATGTAATGGTCCTTGTCGTCCTGCGGAAGGAACTCGTTCTCTACAAGTATGAATTTTTTCAGGAATTTGCAGAGGTTATGCGATTTTTTTGTTCGATCTTCTGTGGTTATGCCAAGATGCGGAAGAAGGTATTTGTCCAGTATCTCCTGCATCCGTTCTACTCTTATCTCTTTGGATTGGGTTATGCCGATCTTCTTTGCGATGAAATCCAATGCTTCCTCTTCTGTCTTTATGTCTACGAAATCGTATAGGTTAAGGAAGACCTCTCCGTTGTCTTCCAGATCCACCATTCTCAGTATGTCTTCGTCTCTTAGCATGCCTAAGGCTTTTATTATGACTATGACAGGGATTCTTTTTACACGGGTGAAGGTCATATAGAAGATGCCGTCTTTCATCTTTTCCATGATGTGGGGTATCTTGTAGGATCCTCGCTCTGAGAAAAGTTTTCCGACGTATTCGCTCACTCCTAAAGATGCTTTCTCGACCAGGAATTTATTGCTTGCTAAGTCTTCGATCTTTATGACAGCTTTCTCTGTGCCGTTGATTATGAAATAACCGCCTGGATCGGTCGGGTCTTCGCCGTGCTTTATCAGTTCATCATAGGTAAGCCCGTTCAGGTGGCAGAAGTTGGATTTTAGCATTATGGGCAGGCTACCTATCTGGGTCTTGAAAGCCTCTCTCTGCACTCCGTTTATATGGGCGCTGACCTCCATGAAGATAGGCGCTGAATAGGATATCTTTCTTAGTCTTGCTTCGATAGGGTAGATGGGCCTTTTTGAACCGTCTGCCTCTGTGATTTCTGGTTTCTTGACTTCTATCTTGTCGAAGCGTATCTTGAACTCGTCTATGTTGTTCGGGATTATGGTAGGTTCTATCTCTTTGTTTTCCTCTATTATCTTATTGAGTTCGTTCTCTACGAAGTCGTTGAAAGATTCTATGTCTGACTGTACAAAAGAATTTTCTTCAAAATATTTCTTCAAGAGTAATCTTCCTGTTTCAGACATTTACGACCTCCCTGTAAAAGATTATTTTGCCTGCTGTGAGGCTGTTCCTTTTTATCTTTACAACCATTCCTTCTTCAAGATTCAAGTCCCTTATGGCTGGGTCGTATTTTGAAATCTTTGGAAGCTCCTTTGTTGTGATCTCGTATTTGTCCAGAATCTCCTTGACTTCCTTTTCCGAAGCTTTTGAATGCTCCAGAGCCAGGACATGGTTCTTTATGAAAGGGATGGCACGTTTCTTTTGTTTTCTAGAAGTCTTAGGTTTTGCAGGCTCAGCGGATTTCTTGACTACCTTGACTGCCTTTCTTGAAGGCCTTTTCTCAGGTTTTGGGGTTTTTGTGGCTGACATTTTTGGACTTGAATGGGCCGGACGAGATTCGAACTCGCGACCACTTGATATCTTCTTTTTTTAAAAGTCAAGTGCTCTATTACCCGTATAGGACTCCAGGCTGAGCTACCGGCCCAAATAAAAACGCCCTGGCCGGGACTTTCTCCACTTTTCTAATCGAAAAAGCGCTTCGAACCCGGGTCGCAGCCTCGACAGGGCTGCATGATAGTTCCCGTTTGAAAACATCGCTGTTTTCCAAGGCCGAGCTACACTACCAGGGCATGAATATTATATAGCAATATCTCTCTGAAACATTGGTGTTGGTCTATTCCAGAAAAACATTATCCATTTTATCACAGCAGGGTCGGTCCTAAGGGTTTATTATGTCTGAGAAACTTGCGCCTCTTTATAAATGTTTTGCTTGTTTTGAAGCTAAACGTTGAGAATGGAGCTATAAAGCGGAATGAACAAAGGTTATGGTTATTTGTGGGGAAAACACGCAGAAGAGGCCCTAAAAAAGCGAATTATTAAATAAACAATCGACTTTCTGCCCTTCAAGATTGGGGGCGATAATATGAAATGGAATAGAATTTCCGGCTATTTAGTTCTAATTACACTGATATTTGCTATGGTTGGTGCGGTTGAGGCTGCAGAGTACGACTATTATATTGATAGCGATCTGGATATGTGGGTGACGGTCTCCCTAGAGCCATACGAAACCGAAAACCTATACTTCCATAAAACACCTGGATTTTCTCCTGATGAAACAGCTGTTTTTGGGACAGATTTAGAAGCGTTTTACCCTTTCGAAGGAAATGCACATGATGTCACAAGCAATGGGCATGATGGAACTGTGTATACTGCTCAATTGACAACAGACCGTAATGGAAACCCCAATAGTTCCTACGATTTTGCCAGCCAATCCTATATCGATACAGGGGATACTCTAATGCAGCAAGGTCCTTTCACTTATAGTTTTTGGGTTGAAACAATAGAAGAATGGCAAGATGGTGACAGAGATAGTAATGCTAGAACCGGTTGGGCTAGTTATAAAGATGGTGCATCTTTCTGCCGTGTCGGCTATGGTTGCTCAGGGACTGCGTTAGGGCATTATAGTAATTGGAATACTGGTTGGCACCAGAAAGTCATAACTTATGTTGGTGGCAATTGGCAAGTATACTACGATGGATCCCTAAAAGGCAGTGAGAATTCTCAACTGTTTACACAAGGTAATGATAATTGGATGATTGGGCGGGGAGATGTTAGCGTACCTTCCTACGGAAATGGGAAAAGAGATGAAATAAGAATTTATACCAGGGTATTAAACGCAACAGAAATAAGTAATCTCTATGTTGAAACTCCTCCAAGCGTGTTCATAACAGAAAGTTTAGGCATTTATAATGTCACTATTACAAACAATATAAATTCAGAGATAAACAATTATCAAATAAGAATGCCTGGGTCGCAAGTCGGCGTAAATTCACAAGATGAAAGTTGGTTTATTGATGATATCCCCCTACTCTCCAACGACACAGACCTCGTCATTTATCCAGAAGACATCATCTTTAGTGATGAAACTCCATTAAGATTTGAAACTATTATTATTACAGCAATATTCCATAATCTTTTGGATGTCAGTCCTCCAGAGATTTATGTGGAATTCTATGATGGGCATCCTATTGGCGGAAACTTAATCGGCAACGACACTATCTATAACATCCGGAATGACTCTTACTTTGCACAGACAAGTTGGATTGCTCAAGAAGGTGATCATGATATATATGTTTACCTTGATCCAAACAATGAAATAATAGAGGCTGATGAAGAAAACAATCTCGCTTTCAAGCAGATTACTGTTTTGCCGCCTTTTGACATAATGATTACAGACGATGACGTAGCATTAACCAACTACGAGCCAGAAGCCAACCAAGACATAATGGCCCTGGCAATGCTCCACAACGTAGAAAACAGAGCCACTGGCGACTTCACTGTGACTTTCCTATTAGACAATGCAACCGTCATTGATGAGCAAGTGACCAGCCTGAACGCGTTGCAGACAAAGACCTTAACAACTAACTTTGAAGCGGAGGAAGGTTATCACGAAGTGTTTGTGTACGCTGACTATTACGATGTTGTCGAAGAGATGAACGAAGACAATAATGTAGGCATCACTGCTTACAATGCATCTCCTGGCCCAGAACCTGAAGTCCAATGCGGAGATACAATAACAGAAGACACAGTATTGACAGAGGATCTCAGCTGCACTGGCGTTGGATTAATCATAGGCGCAGACGACATAACATTAGACTGCAATGGCTATAAAATCAGCGGTGACAATCTGGGAGGAGATGAAGGTATTGAACTCGATGGTAAAGATAATGTTGTAATAAAGAATTGTGAGATAGAAGGTTTCTATGTGGGAATCTTTGCGCATGCAGGAAGCGATCATAACTTGATAAAAAATAATTATGTACATGACACCTCAAATGTCGGCATCTATGCTTATGGAGAAGACGGATCACATGAAGGCAACACCATCCATAACAACACAATCATAAGAACCGTTGGAGGAATGATAGTGAATCAAGGATCCAACACAGAAGTCTCATATAACACAATAGAAGACATGAGCTATTATGGTCTTCTGCTAAGTTATGGAACCACAGACAACACAATACACCATAACTATGTTGAGAACTGCACAACCAGAGGCGTCTGGGACAGAGGCGATGGAGATAACTTATACTATGCCAATGTATTAAAGAATAATCCTACAAATGCATACGAAGAAGTTAATGGAAACCACTGGAACAACTCCATAGAAGGCAACGACTGGGATGACTTCGAAAGCAACGCAGGCTATCCGACGCATTATGTCATAGATGGATCTGGCAACGGCATCGACTGGAAACCTGTCGGCGCAATAGTTGAAGACCCCTGGGACCACAAGATACCTCTCTACATCTACAACTCCGCAGGTGACCAGACAGATTATCAAATCAGAATCGACTTGAACTCATCCAACCTTAACCAAACCTTCAACTGGAGCAACAACGGAGAAGACATAAGATTCACTGACTCTAACGACGACCCAATCTATTTCTGGATTGAAAACTTTGATCCAATGCAGGAAGAAGCCATCGTGTGGGTCAAGGTCCCCTTCTTGGCAGATGAAAACATCATCTACATGTTATATGGTAATGATGAAGCAGTCTCTGCAAGCGACGGACCAAACACCTGGATATTCTATGATGAGATAACTGAAGGAGACACATCATGGATTGGCTGGGGAAGTCCAATCGGAGTGATCTCAACAGACTTTGGAAACCCTGCACCTTCCTTGAAAGGCAATGGTGATGGTTCGTACGGTTCTGGCATAGGAAAAAATGAAGCCTGGGATGTCAGTGAAGGCAGAATACTGACCATGGATTATTATTCAAGTACAGGTGGAGTGGGTCGGGAAGGCGGTTGTGGCTTGTCTCGAATAAATGCTTCGTCACACACATCCTCTGGTCTAGATTCATACGATGTTGCTTACATAGGTTTTATGCAACCTCCTTCACCAGCCTACCGTGATGAAGTGTTCTTCATGGTCTGGAACGGAACGCACGAGAAAGTAGTATGCAGCTGGTCTGCTGCAGAAGGAAATTGGTATAAAATGACATATAAGATAGCACCTGATTACGCAGGAGTTGAAATATACCAAGATGACGAATTTAAATGTCAAACTGATACCCTTGCTCCTTTACCTGGTTATTTATATTGCGCAGGACATGATCCTAACAGATACGGAGATAATTTCCGATATGGCAAGCAAGTTTATCCTGAACCAGTTGTGAGCTTTGAGCAGCAAGAAACTCCAACCTGCACAGACACAGACGGAGGTTTCGTCATAGACGTCTATGGAAGCATTGTCTGTGATTACAGCGTGGTCGCTTCTGACCAATGCAGCGGAACCCAAAGCTTATGGGTGCATGAATACACCACAGACGGCTACACGTACAATTACACATCTGTATA
>JBDRIN010000102.1:0-5160 GCA_043815805.1 archaeon
AAGAAAGAAAAGTAGATACTTACATTTACAGACAATTTCTTTGTTTTTTACTTACAAATAAAGATTTCCTAACTATGGAATGACTTACAAATACAGAAAGATTTATAAATCTTATAGCTATCCCCACTTACATAAACAGATAAATCTCCTCCAACCATAGACGTATAACTTACATATACAGACTACAACAACAATATTTAAATAAGAATACTTACATAAACAGATATACGCCATGGCAAATAGAGACAACATACTCACAGACACGCGGTTTTTAAGAGCAACTACGTTGCTCCGAGAACTAGCACAAGAATACAAGATATCTCCCGAGGACATCCTCGGCGAGATTGAAAAGAGAGAGCGGTCTATACCGACTTCAGTCTTCAACAAGAAGCTGAGTCCTTTAGAAACGGTTTCTAAGTTTCTACGAGAAGACAGGCAATTGTCGATAAAGTCCATCGCAAAGCTAACCCAACGAAGCGAAAAGACGGTTTGGCAAGCATTGAATGCTGCGAAGCAGAAGATGCCCGAACCGCTCGTGGTCGATCTCACAAAGCCCTGTTTTCCCATCCCCAAACTCCAAGACCGCTCTCTCAGTATTCTTGAGCACATTGTTCTATATATGAAAGATGAACTTAATCTGAAATATAGCCAGATCGCTGAACTTCTGCAGAGGGATGATAGGACCATATGGACTGTCTATTCCAGAGCGAAGAAGAAAAGAGATGAACAAAAACCTAAGACAAAAAAGAAACCTGGCAGGAGGCAGTCAAGATGATTCGCCTCTTCAGCTTCAAGGAACGGAAAGAGATCAAGTCATTGAAAGAGAGCATGGAGTCCCTGAAGAACATAGTGGCAGACCTTGATAGTTCGATAAGGAACAGGCATGCACTATGCACAGCGCACAAGAGAAACAAGAAATTCCAGAAAGTCGTGAAGTCAGGCATAAGGAAGAAAAAGACAGAGCAAAAGAAGCACAAGGAAACCATACAGAACCACAAAAGAAAAGTCAAGCACCTCGAAAGGAAAGTCCACGAGATCCACAAGAACGCAGAGAAAGTCATTCCAGTAGCAATCCTCATAGCGCTATTTGTGGTATTCGGAGCTTACATATTCACAGAAAGGCTCGGCTTTACAGGCTTGATAATAGGAGAACAGCTAGACACTTACACAATCAATGTTGATGAAGTTTATACTGAGAATTCTGAATATATGTTTGTTCCAGAAGGACCGCTGCATTCCTTGAGCGTCAGCGGCAGCATTATTGGCAATGGCACTGTGCGCATGTACCTCACAGACGGCACTACAACTTATTTGATCTTAGACAGCAAAGAAGCAGGCCTTACTGGTATCACAGGTATGGTGACAGACGGTGATGGTGGTGATAGTGGTGCAAGCGACAGCGGAGCAAGCGACTCTAGCAGTAGCGATTCCGGAGGAGAAAGTTCAAGCGAGAGCTCAAGTGAAAGCTCAGACTCAGGAACAGATTCAGGCGGAGAGAGCTCAGCGAGTGAATCTGGACCCGAAGAATCCTCTCCAGAACCAAGTCCAGAACCAGAAGTACCGCCTGAGTCGGAGCCAGAACCAGAAGCAGAAGCACCAGCAGAACCAGAAACACCAACAGAAGAATTGCCTGCTGAAGAACCACCAGCAGAGGAAGAGCAGCCGACAGAAGAAGAGCCTGTAGAAGAACCCGCAGAGCCAGAAACACCAACAGAAGAGCCAAGTGAACAAGAGTTAGAACCAGGACTGAACGAAACAATTGAGCAAGAGCCGGAAGTTAACGAGAGCATAGAACCCGAAGTCAACATCACAGAGGAGTCAGAACCAGAAATAAACGAGACTATTAATGTCACAGAAGAGCCAGAAAACGTGACAGAAAAACCTGAAGCCCCAGCAGAAGAACCAGTAGAAGAAGATATAGGTGGAACAATCCCTGCAGAAGCAGAGCAAGTGATATATTTTGAAGACATCTGCCTGGACACATGCTTATTGCCAGACTTGGAAATTGCGAACTACACCATCATCATCGAAGTAGAGAATGCAACCTTAGATTTCGACACTCTCACTTACACAGTGGCTATAGAAGAGAGTGTAAGTTCAAATGAAACGCTTAACATGACAGAGAACATAAGCATAAACATAACAGAAAACATCACAATAAACATCACTGAAAATGTCACAGCAAACATCACAATAAACATCACTGAAAACATAAGCATAAACCTTACAGAGAATATCACAATAAATATCACAGAAGAGCTGCTTTTCAACTTCACTATCAACATAACAGGCAACATAACAAACACCACAGAGGAATTCTTGACAAGAGTGACTATAAATGGGCCTGCCAAGATTGCAAGAAAGATCACGCTCGCCAATCCTGCCAATAACATCAAGATAAATGTGCCTGGCTGGGCAACAAAATTCAACGTCACTAATTTGACAAGGCCAAAGATCCTTCCGCCGGTGATCAATGAGGTTGATGATGACCAAGGCGAAGATGAGCAAGAGCCAGATGTGGTTGAAGAAGAGCCTCCGATAAATGTCACTGAAGAAATCAACGAAAGCACTAATAAGACCAAAGAAAAAGAGGAAAAAGACAAAGAAACAGAAGAAGACAAGGAAACTGGTCAAGACAAAGAAGAAAAGGAAAAGAAAAAAGACGAAGAAGAGATAGAGTTTGTCATAATAGAAGAAGAGCCTGAAGGCCTCGGCGGCATAACAGGCGATGTCATCGCAGAAGAGATGGCTGACCAGACAGGACTATGGAACTTCTTCACAAGATTCTTCAAATGGCTGTTCAGCGGCGAGCCATTGACAGGCTTTGTTATCCAGAACTTCACCATAAACGAAACAGGGGGAGGCAATGAGAACATCACATTGACCATCATAACAGAAGAACCTGTGGAAGAATTGATCCTGGAGTACGAAATGCCTGGACCGACAGCTGTTGAAGAAGACGTCAACAGCTACACCAAGCGCATGGTGGTATCGAGCGAGTTCCACTACGAGAACATATTGTCCTATATGACAATACCAGAAGCTTCAGCAGAAGGCATACGGCTTTATTGGTTCAACGAATCCAGCAATGGCACAAACACAACACTGACAAGGATTGATGTGACAGATGACCCAACATACGAACTCACATTCTACGACACCAACGACAACGGAAAGGTGGACCTGATAGAATGGAACATCCCTCATCTGTCCAACGAGAGCTTTGAAGTAACCATCATGATATTGAACGTGCAGAGCTATCCGAGCATCGGAGGCACATGGACCGTAGAGTTCAACACTACAGGCGAAGCGAATTTGACTATCATGGCAGTGAACGGAACTACCTGGTCCAATGTCAACGAGACAGAGGACTTGATGCTGCAAGTTGTTGGCTGTGGAAACCAGACCTTGAATTATACTTGGATCAAGCCATACAATGATTCCTGGATCAACAGCTCTGTCTTCATCGCCAATTACACATGCAACCAGACAGGCTATGAGACAAGCAAGGTATTGACTCCTGGAAAACACGATCTTCACTTTGATTTCGGCGGAGTCACTGCAAACGCGCATAACCTTGCAGGAGCAGAAGAGTACGATATGATCGCCTGCTATGATGACAGCACATCCTCTTCAAACATCAAATGTAGATTGAGGAACGCCAGCACAAGGACCTGGATAACAGAGATAAGCTCTGGCATACAAGATTTTGATGTAACAAGTCACGTGCGTGTAGCCTGCAACCCTCAAGGTGATGAATGTACTGTACTCTCAAACCAGCTTTATACTTTAAACGGCATAGTAGAAATAGATTACCTGAATCTTACAGGCATGAACTGGGTTGGCGATGCAGTCCTTTCTACAGACATAGACGCTGGCCAAGACGACAGAGGCCACATAGCGCTTGCTTATGAGCCAGACAGCGGCGACCTTCTTGTGATGTACGGCACTGACGGAGAAGCAGACCCTAGCTATAGGACCAAGACAAGGGGAAGCACCTTGAGCGGCGCCACTGTGGAGAGCGATGGCATAGGAGGAGATACTGAATGGATAAAGATGTACCCTGATTATCATAATTCTGGGGATAGCATAATCATCCTGTTGAAGACAAACGCAGCAGATGTAATGGCCATGAGATGGGATGGCTCTGCGTGGAAGAACAAGACAACACTCGAAACAGCTTGCGAAGCCACAGCAGATGATGTAGATATAGCTTATGTGCCGTCAACAAACCAGTACTGGTTCACATGGTGTGACGGCGCAGACCTGACAGGCGGAGCAGAGATAAGAGGATATGATCGTGACACCAATATCTTCACCGCAGAAGTACAGATGGATGCCACAGGTGATGAATGCAGGAACGCTGTCATTTGCGGCCACCAGACCAAAGACATGGTCACTGTGTGCGTCCTGGATGCAGCAGGCGGCTTGGATCTGAACTGCAACATATACAACATATCTGCTGATTCCTGGGTCGGAAACGTAGAGGTGGAGGATAATCCTGCCAACACTGGTGCACGACGGAGCATTGACTGTGTCTGGGAGAGTGATAATGACTTTGGAGTTATAGTCTACGGCAACAAGACCAACACGTTGACATATAGGACCATGACAAGTGAAGGTATCTCTTCCACAGAAGGAGAAGGCGACGTTAACACAGGCAACTGGCACGGCGATTTCATCTTTGTGCACAAGGATTATGGCAACACAACCGGCCTAGAAACTCTTCTGTTCACCGATAATGGCCCTGACTTGCTGTTGGATTATTGGAACGAAAGCAGCAACGCATTTGCCGGAGCAGTTGAGATGGACGGAAGTGTCGGCGTAAACAACAACCATCTCAGGTTCTGGGGAACCTACATCAACGTCGGAAGGACTGCTACTGATGTACGCTTGCCTTCACTGACATGGCAAGGCCAGACACCTGGTGATGGGGATGAACAATCCGACACTTGGGTGTTCCTGAACGCCACTGTGACAGACGGAAGCAACACGTCTGCTTTCATTGATTGGGATAATAGCCTGAAAGGCTATTGGAGCTTTGATTATTATGATGACAGCAATTCCTATGACAATTCAAGTTATGGCCATACTGCTGCTATGACCTCATTAAGTTCTAGCGATTTCCAGACAGGGGTATTCGGCGATGCTGTAAATTTC
>JBDRIN010000103.1:0-42488 GCA_043815805.1 archaeon
ATATCATAGGTCGGGTGGACTTCTGCGTCATCCATAACCATGAATACAAGCTCTTTTCCGTCCACAATCACAAATCTGCCCTTGCTGGTAGTGTGTCTCACTTCCGCAAGTCCTTTCAGGTCCTTCACAGCTTTCTCGTTCTCTTTTGTGATTGGAGCGGCAATTCTAATTTTTACTCCTCTCTTCTTCACTTCTTCGAAAACAGGCTTTAGGCCTTCGATCTTTCTCATCAAACCCTGGGCGGTCGTCATGATGGTGACGGTCTTCTCTGCGTTCTTGATGGTCAATTCAAGATGGTTGTACAGGTTGTGTCTGCCCTTTAAACTGCCACTCAGGTCTGATGGTTCAACTAATTCCACCCCTTGAGTATGCAATGAGTTCAACTCGTTGATGATCTCGGTCTTCTTGAGATCTTCAAGTCTCTTTACTTTAATGTCCGCATCTGTCTTGACATTCTTCTTGACTCTCTCCAGGACTTCTTTTGGAGGGACTGCGATGTATTTGATAGGCTTTCCTATCTTCATAATCACAAAGCCTTTCTTTTCCAGGCTCTCTAGAATGTCGTAGCTCCTTGATCGGGGAACATTGGCTATATCGCTCAATTCACCCGCAGTGCTTACTCCCCTGCTAAGCAAAGCAGTCCAAATTTTTACCTCATAGAGGTTTAGCGAGAAATATCGCCTTAACTTACTTAAAAATTCCTCCTTCACAATCATTGTTCTACCTCCCTAAAGTAGGTATTAATCACCCCTTTTTAATATTGAACAGGTATAACTACTATATATATGTTACGGTTTTTTATGATTGACTGATAGTCAAAATCAGGTGTTTTTAGAGAATAGTCACAGAGGGGAGACTACTTGCTAGCGTAATCTACAGCAGATTCTGCTAAAATTTGAAGTGTGTCATAAACTTTAATATTCACATCTTCTTGGGTTATTGCTAGAGGCATTTCGGTACATCCTAAGATAACCGCTTTTGTTGATTGTAGTTCCATTTTTCTGATTATTGAAAGCACATCGTTTTTTGTTTTATCTTCTACTTTTCCGCTCATTACCTGTAGAATCAATTTTGTGATAAGAATGCCCTCTTTGTTAGTAGGAGAAACACAAGCAATATTGTTTTTACCCAATAGTTTCTGATAAAGCTGAAGCTTTAGCATAGTCTCTGAACCAAGAATGCCAACAGAACTGTGATTGGATTGTTTGATCTTTTTCACTGTTTCTTCCAGTATACTGATTATCGGAATCGAGAAGAGAAGCCTTAAGCTATCAATGAAGTGATGAACCGTATTGCACGGTATCACGATAAAATCACAGCCTGCCTTTTCTAGTGTGTTAACTCCATGAATAAGTTGGTTTAAAACCCCTGTTTTATCCACTATGCCTGTTTCGTCCAATCCAGATAATGGAAGAGAATACATGATCATCGGAGGGAAATCTGTATCTTGGACAGCACCATATTTTTTTTGGCAATACTTGATTATCTTTTGGTAGAAACTTGCCGATGATTCGGGTCCCATCCCTCCAAGGATCCCTATCTTTTTAAATTCCATATTTTCCCACCTCGATTTCCACAGAAGGGCCTAATGACAGGGATCCGGATAATTTTGCAACGGTTTGCAGTAAATCGATAGCTGGTTGAACAAAATGAAGACTTTCGCTTTCATTCGCAGACACGTTGGAAGAGTCAATAGAGGCGTGTTGCGGGGAATTGGAGGTAGAATAAAAAAAAGGAAATATCTTTGTCGTGTCAACTCCAATTTTCTTCAAGATGGTCAAAGTTCCTTTTTGTTGGGAGGTATATTGCTGGTCGAGTATGGTCACGCACCCATCTGCAACTTCAAGTTTTTCCATGTAGAGGCATGCATCTAACAGGGAACACATATATTTTTCATTTTCAGGATCATAAAGCAGGATCTTTCCTTTTTGAAGAACTGTCTTGCCGTTGTGGTAAGGGCTAGTATAACTTTTTTTCTCTAGATAGCCAATGATTTCTTTGGCTTTTTCTACGAGGTCAGCTTCGTATACGACTTCATCAGGTGCAAATCCCAAGCCAGATAAAGAGGCGATGTAGCTTTCCACATCCAGATCTTGTGGCTTATTTCCAAAGTGTGGATTGTAATTGTCTATGAAAAGCCATTTTTTGATTTCTGCTCCAAACAGTTCAAGATAGTTGGATAGCAGGTTTCCACACATAGCACCAATCTTATGCTCTAATCCTGGCTGTTCATCAGTATATATATGTCCTGCTTCTACAATGATGCTTGGTTTTTTCTCGTTTTTTGGAAATTTTAATTGCAGTGTTTTGGTCATTTTGATAACCTTTAGTTTTTCTAAGTAAAGGTGGAGTAATATAACAAAGATATATGTTTGATGTCCAATATTAGACGAGAATAAACAATAGTGTTTTAAATGGAACAATATAGTAAAATTTATAAAGGGGGATAAATTATATGTTCTTATGACACCTTCAACAACAGAACAAACAATCGAATACATCAAAGAACACCCGCACATCAAGAATTGTCTAAAAAAAGGGCTAATCAATTACTCTTCTTTGGCCAGATTGATAAGTAAAGAGTTGAAAATTGAAAAAACATCCTCTAAAGAGGCCATTTTGATCGCAGCAAGAAGATTTCAGGAAAAGCTGAAGAAAGAACTAGATAACGAGAACAAAATAAGAACGTTATTAAGTGAATCTGAAATAGAAATTAAAAATAAGATTAGCGTCTTAATATTGAATAAACTCATCAATATGGATTGCATTATTGAATTTCAAAAGAATGTCAACAAGGAAAATGGAACCCTGTATGTTTTGGAAGGAACAGACAATTATACCTTGATTACGCAAGAAAAATATGCTCAGAAATTACTTAAAAAATTTAAGAATAGCGTGATCAGATTCCATAAAGACCTGGCCATAATAGATTTCAAGTCTCCGGAAGAGATCGAGGAGATTATCGGCGTCTTATCCTATCTCACTTCTCTTTTTGCCGAGAATGGCGTAAATATTATTGAATTTCTTTCTTGCTGGAGAGATACCATTTTTGTTATTGATAAGAACGATGTGAATAAGGCAATCACCTTCTTGAATTTCTAACCAGAATTCAGCCTTATTTCTTCACAACATAAAACACTTCATTGCTTACAGAAAACGTCTTATACTTCTTCTTCATCTTCTCTAACATCTTCTCCAGCCAGACTCTGCGCTCTTGCTTGATGCTCTTCTTGCCGCCGATGGAGACTGTTGGGAATGAAACAACTAAATACTTGCAGTTCACGGCTTTTATGAGCTTCTCGCTGATGTTTCTTTCTACGGTTTCTAATGAATCCAGAGTTTTGAACATGAAGCATACGTCTGCTTTGAGTTTTTTCAGCATTGAGGCAGCGTTCTTGTCCAAGAGATCAAAGGCAAAGCTCATTCCATCGATCTCCAGGCGCTTGAAGTATTCTTCCAGGAAGAGGCAGTCATCGCTGGCCAGCTCTGTAGCAATATATTTGGGTGTGAACTTGAGATACGGGTAAGAGAAAGGGTTCAATCCACAGGCAACATCAAGGATAGTCTTTGCTTTGCCTGTGATTTTGAATATGTTCTCGTATATTTCGGAATAGTACGGTAGACGCTCTTTTGTTGACTGGTGCATCTTGAGCATCTTGTTGTAATTATCTATAACAGGATTTTTCTCCAGATCCAAAAGCTGCAATATTCTTTTTGGTTTATTGTCAAGTATGAAGACTCCGTAGATCTCTCTGAGCTCTTTCCTTATGGGCTTTACAATCTTTGAGTAATCTTTGCTCCTGCAGAATTCTTTGAAGCTTTTTTTCTCAGCATATCTCTTTTTTATCTCTGGATTTTTCTTGAAGAAAGCATTTATCTTGCTCTTTACGAATTCATCATCGAGATTGCGCAATTCTTTCTTGGCTTTCACAGCCAATATTAGATCTTTCAAGCTTTCCACCTTAAGATACAGGCTATGCCTCCAAGGCCATCAAGTTTTTTTGAGCCTTCATCGCTGGAAATGATATGTATCTTGCCTTTTACATTGTCTGCTGTCTTCATCAGGGCGTCCAGTTCAGCATACCTGTTCTCTTCTCTTTTTTCATGGATGAAATTGTCTGTTACAAATAGATCTTTTATGTTGCCATTATTGACTTGTTCGCTGACTTCCTTCAGGCCATAGCCTGCCTGGTTGTTTGATATGGCCTGCAAAAGGGCATCTATAAGTTTTATTTCCTGAGCTATCTTGTCTTGCTCCAAGACTTGCTTCAGTTCTGGCCGTTTTATGATCTCATCGATTGCTTTCTCATTCACAGAAGAGCAAGTCGCCAGTGTGATCTTTGATTTCAGCTCTTCAGGAACTTCTTTCATCAAGTATTCTTTCCAAAAGCTTGGGCTGGCGATGATTATGTTCTTTAGACCGTATCTTTTGTCATAATCCAGGATCTGCTTCACGAGTTCCTTGTAGAAATCCCCTTTTGATTTTTCCGGCGAGTCTTTTTTTGCGACATCACCCTTCATGCTGCTCAAAATTTCATGACCTTGGTTCTTCAGCATGGCAAAATATGCTTCTTCGCGGTCAAAGGTCAACACAAGGATCTTCAGCGGCTTTGCTTTCGCTGCTTCATCAAGCTTTTCAATTTGGAATGATAACCATTTGGTTTTTGTTATTGTGATGACGGTCTGTTCTTCAACATTGAAAGTATGATAAGAGCCATGAGCGACATCTTCTGGGCCTTCTTCTACAGTTCCAGAGACCCTTAGGATGTTTGAATACTTGTGAAACTCGAGTTTCTCGACCCGTATTTTCATGAAGACCCATTTCTTCACCACCTTCATGTTTCTTGCATCGGTCTCTCCGATCTTGATCTTCCTTTCAGTCTTGCCGCTAACAAGATCCCCAGGTTCTATGATATGGCTAAGATACCACAGGTCATCCATGTTTTCAACCTTTACAATGGCTAGGTTGTGCTTCAGGTCTTTCTTTATTATTTGCATGCAGCAGAAGAAGGAGAGCTTATTTTAAAAGCTTTCTGATGTTATTTTCTATATGGAAAAGAATCAAGGTTTATAAGAAAGAGAGTATTTCCGAAGGGGATGTTAGAAGAAATAGTCAATTTAGCATTACCTTTTGGAATGGGCGCAAGCATAGGCAGTGGTTTAGAAGTTTTCAGGTTAAAAAGCGAACCAGGTATGTATCAAAAACTTAGAACAAAGAAATTCGTAGCACTCGAAGTAGGAGCGTGTGCTTTTATAGCGAGCGTTTTGGCAGCTTTACATTATTTTTCTGACGGAGAATCTCTAATGGATTCCATCCAAGCAGGAGCACTTCCAGCTGCGGGCTTATTAGCAGGCACGGAAATCACAAGGAGCATAACGCATTTTTCCCAATTATTTTCGCGAAGAATCACCCTGGGAGAATATGAAAGATTAGATGCGCTCTATAACAAAGCTATTGACCTTGCTAAAGATCCCTTTGCTAGACTGGAAACAATACACGCCAGGAAATACTTCTTGGAATGTGTTGCTGAACTGCAAAAAAAGAAAGGCGTGGTAGAGATAGTGAAAACATTAGATTCTTATGCTAATATGAAAAAATCAGCCATAGAACAGGAATGTGTGAACGACTTAGTTTATACACAACTGCCTCGTTTGGAGAGAACTGAAACGTCGCAGGGTAACATAGCCGTGTTTAATGCGGCGCTCTACACGATATTTTCAAATGAAGCACCCAGCTGTGCTTTTGTTCTTTGGCCGGACAGAAAGCTTGAGTATTTCGCTTTTCACATTGTTTTTGATGAACAAAAGAATTCTTCTCATGCTTACATGGAAGGTGACCTTGTGGAATTACCATATGATCCAGAACATTCTACCCCAATACCTGCTGAAATTGTAAAAGACGCTTTTGACAGATCAATCCTTATCTGTTCACCTAAGCCTTTAGGGAAAGACACCCAAGATTTTAGAACCAGTACAAAGGCGAATATCATGGGCATGGGTGCCCAGATACATCGCGATGTTTATAAGGGTCTTACGACTCCTCAAGGCCCTGTTCACTAATCCTAAAAACAACCTCTTTCTCAGGCAGACTCCTATGCTTCCTGAGGATAGCTTTCTTTTTAGAATCTTCAAGGTTCTGCAGTTCTATCAATGTCTTGCTGGCATACTTGATTATGTCACCGCCGATTGCTTTGACCTTGCCACGTTCTGGATCTTTAAGGTCTGCGTAGACCTGGTTTGTGATTAAGATAGGCACATGAAACTTAGTTGTGATATCTCCTAATTCTCCTAGTTGAATCCTGAGATTTCTATTGGCGTCAAATACGTTTCTGCTCTGGCTCAGCTCGACTCTGTAAAGAGTTGCAATTGTGTCAATGATCACTGCACCGATTTTCGGGCTCATCATCTTCTTTAGGTTCAACAACATGTCTTTCTGATCTTCCAAGCTGACAGGCCTCACGAAGATTATCCTATCCAAAGCTTTCTTATAATTAGGGCATATCTGCTTGAACCTTGCCAGTGAGAAAGACCCTTCTGTATCAACATAGATCACCACTTTGTCAGTCATAGAGTGAGCAACGAACATAAGAGCAAGATTGGTCTTCCCACTGCCTGCAGGGCCATAGATAGTCGTGATAGAATCCTTGTCATAGCCGCCTTCCAGCAGCCAATCCATAACGGCAGTACCGGTACTTAATTTAGTTTCCATGAAAAAAAGAAAAAGAGATTGGTTTATATGATTTCCGCCTCAGGCCAGCACATCCTCTGTGGTCGAGTCTGCTATGAAAAGGAAGGTTTTTTTCTCAGCGTTGGATATGCTCTGGATGGTCCTGGCGCTTGTCCGCATGTTGAAGGGTACGATATGGATATCCCCTCGTGGGGCTTTCCGCAAGGTTTGCCTGAAGGTCTTTGTAGACACATTGATCTTAGTGGTCGATGGGAACCTTGCTTCATAGACTAGCTTTTTCAGATAGCGCCTGGCTTCTGCCTCAGAATCCTTGTCAACGCAGATCCATAGATTAAGGTTTCCTGCCCAATTCCGAGACAGGCGATAACCTATGAGCATGGCCAAGTCATAATCCTTGTCCTTGTACATCTCCTTATTGATTATGGTGGGAGGAAGCCATACATGGATGTCCTCTTCAGAGCCCAAGCCAGTCTCTTTATCCCTATCTACTAGAACGATACCAACATGGTTCTTCCTTGCGACATCAAATATCTTTGCTAAGAAAGTCTTGGCTATATTTTTCGGCTTGAAAGACAGGAACAATATGTTTGGATGGAAGATCTGCCCTTCTATGGCTTCAAGGGATATGCATACTCCGCGAGCATAATTTTCTACTGAAACGACAGAAGAAGAGGTGAAGATGCCTTCTTCGCCGAATTTCATGGCAAGACCAGGAATTTCTTGCATCTCTTTTTTCATCTGTTTTTTTGAGATGGTGATTTCTTCCGGGGCCGAAGCGGCATTAGACAGGTCTAAGCCCAAGATGGTCATGGTGCCATGGGGGAAAATGATGGCTTTTATCAAAGGAAAATTGCCAAGCAAAGTGCTTGTGGACACAACAGGAACCAGTACGCTCGGCTTCCATGTGTGCTTTGTGTCTTCAGGCAAAGTGAGGACTTTCCTGGCAGCCCATTCAGATAGGGCTAGGAAAAGACCGGAACGTATGTCACCTTCCCTCGCCTTTATCCTTCTCTTGACCAGGAAAAGATAGCTTAAGAAAAGGAATATGGTGGCTGCCATGCCAGCGATAACATTTATCAGGAACATGAAAACTATAGAACTTAAAGCTCCGTAAAGAGGGACGAACTTATTGAGCTTCAGGGTCGGCCTGAAACTGACTAATCCTAAAGATTGTTCTATGAAGACAACGATGTTTATCATAGCATAGGTTATGAGAAAGAATATGGTCAACACAGGGGCCACAGCGTTAAGGTTTCCAATGAAGATTATAACCAGAATGAAGACAAAAGAGAATAAGATGGCATTATGAGGGATTCCTACCCTGCTTTTTTTAGAGAAAAACCTGCTTCCAGGCAGGATGGAATGGTCTCCCATTGCCTGCAACAGCCTTGGTGCAGCCACAGATGTTGTCAGGGCGCTTGAGAATGCGGATGCCAAAAGACCTGCCAAAACCAACGGTCCATAGTAAGCTAGAGAAATCATTATTTTTGTGTCAGATATAAGCTGCCCAGAAGTAGCAGACTTGCTCAGCCAAAAAGCTGTCAATAGATAAATGGCCGCTGTCGAGACAATAGCCCAGATGATTCCTTTAGGTATCTGTCGTTTCGGATCCTTAAGCTCTCCAGATAATCCTATACCTACCATAAGACCCGTGACAGCAGGGAAGAATAATGCGAACAGAAGCCAGAACGAACCGCTTACTAGGGGTACTGGTTGAGGGGCAGATACCATGCTTCCGAACCAGTTCCCTCCAAGGAATAATGAGATGAATGTGGCGATAAGCAATCCAAAGACGAATATTTGGGCTTTCACTGCCAACCGTGTGCTTAGGAAAGTCATGAGAAAAAGAACAAGGAGAGTTATCAACAGCACAAGAATGACTGGGTGACTTGGGAAGATATATGCCCAACCTTCTACAAAACCGAATATATACAGCGCAATAGAGAGGACTTGTGCAAGGAAGAGAGGTATGCCCACGCTTCCTCCCACCTCAAGACCAAGAGACTTGGATATGATAGAGTAAGCGCCACCAGAACCGATCCTTATGTTGGTTGTTATGGAGCTCAATGACAAGCCAGTGCATAAGGTTGTTGAGACGGCCAGGAGTATTATTATAAATGTCTGCAATACGCCTGCAGACCCGACAATATACCCAAGACGGAGAAAAAGAATCACGCCGATAATGCTCAGAAAAGTAGGGAGGAAGACTCCGTTGAAAGCCCCGAACTTCGGCACAGCTGTTGTTTTTTTCTCACCCATTTTTCTATCTTTCCATTTCTGTATATTTGCCTTCTGCAGCATCTGCCATGGACGTCAAGCCTTCTTTCAAGCTTTCAGGATCAGAAATCCTATTGTGGCTTTCCGGGCAGATGACCCATTTGCCGCCTTTTTCGCTGACAAAGATGAGATAGAGCTGGCTCATCGCTGCAAATTTCTTCCAATTGTTCAAGAGAACAAGCATGTTGGTATCATTATTCAGACAGACAAGGGTCTTCCAGGTGTACTTCTTCACTTTAGCCAGCAAACTGACATCCAATGTCTCAGAGATCAGGTAATAATGCTTCTTATCCAGGAACTCAAACTCAATAAGGTCTTTATTGACCTCGAAAGTGACAAGGGTCTTCTTGAAAAGATCCTTGTGCTTCACATAATCCACAGTCCATTCGATAAGGTTCATTTTTTTCTCAACGCAGCCAAGTAAACGACATAAGGTATCAAAAATGCGATAGCATAGATTATTCCGATCAACCAGGGATTATGGCTCTGAAAGCCCTCAATAGAGGACAGGCGGTTCGTGACCTCTATTATCATAATCAAGGTTATCACAGCAGTCACAGGCATGACTATAGACGCTATCAGATGGTGCCCGAAGCTCAGTCTTTCTATGTCATGTATCAATACAGCAAATAGGCTTCCAAAAGCCAAGCCAATGATTATCAGTATTAGGCTAAGATAGGCATCGTTCAGAGTCGCTAGTAGTGGGATGACACGGACAGCGATGAAGATATTTCCCATCACTGCCAAAAGCAAAGCTATGATAAAGACTGCCTTGTCAAGAAAATAATGTGCAGGATTCTTCTTGGCCTCTGCTTTCTCAAGGATATTTATGGCACGCTTAATGTCTTCTTCGCTCCAGCCTTTAAGCTTAAGTTTCTTGGGATTTATTTGCATAATAAGAATCTGACAGTTTAGCTATATAAATTTTTACTTTTTATCCTTATACTTAACAGAGTGCTGCTCTCCAGCAGTGCCCCAGTTCTCCTTCGGCACTTCGTGAAGCACGACAGTCACTGCTTCTGCGGGTATGTGCATCCCTACGAAGACATCTGTTATCTTCTTTATCACTTCAGCTTTCATCTCATCGGCCAAAGGCCAAGTTTCTATTGTTATCTGTGGCATTTTATTCCTCCGTAACCTCTTCCTCAGGTTCTGCTTCTTCTTTGACTATCCTGGCTGTAGAGACAATCATGTCGCCAGGCTTCATCTTCATCAGCCTTACGCCCTGGGTGTTCCTTCCGATGGTAGAAATACCTGATGAAGGAGTCCTTATGATTATGCCTTGTTTTGAGATGAACATCAGTTCATCATCATCTGTGACGTCTCTTACAGCGCATACAGGGCCGTTCCTTGCAGAAGTCTGTATGTTGATGACTCCTTTTCCGCCACGATTGATCAACCTGTACTCAGATATCCTTGTCTTCTTTCCAAAGCCGTTCTCTGTGATAGTCAAGAGCTTCCTATCATCAGCTGCAGTGACCATGCCAACGACAGCGTCGCCTTTTTTCAGGCTGATGCCGCGCACGCCCATGGATGTCCTGCCTATAGGCCTGGCGTTTTTCTCGTCAAACTTCACAGCCATGCCATGTTTTGAAGCGAGAATCAATTGTTTTGTGCCGTCAGTCAATTTGACATCGACAACGTCATCATCATCGTTCAAAGTGATACCTCGTATTCCGCCTTGTCTTGGTCGTGAATAGGCCTTCAGGTTGGTCTTTTTCACCAAGCCTTTCTTTGTTGCCATGACAAGATAATGCTTGTCATCGAACTCTTTTATGGGGATGACCGCCTTGACGACCTCACCAGGTTCTAGCTGGACGAGGTTGATGACCGCTTTTCCCTGACCTTGCCTTGAGGCTTCTGGTATCCTGTATACTTTAAGCCAATAGACCTGGCCCTTGTCTGTGAACACAAGCAAGTAAGAGTGAGTATTGGCGATGAACAAGTGCTCGATGAAATCTTCTTCCCTTGCCTTTGCAGCAATGACTCCTTTTCCGCCTCTTCTCTGAAGCTTATAAGTCTCAGTGGGCAATCTCTTGATATAACCTGAGTGGGTTATCGTGACAACCTGGTCTTCTGCTTCAATCAAGTCTTCGATTTCAAGGTCATCCTCTGCCTCTTCAATCTTGGTCCTTCTTTCATCGCCATATTTGGATATTATCTCTTTCATCTCCTGCTTTATCAAATTGAGGATTTTGTTCTCATCTGCAAGTATCTCTTGGAGCTTCTTGATCAGCTCAAGCAGTTCTTTGTATTCCTGCATGAGCTTTTCTGTCTCTAAGCTTGTGAGCTTCTGTAGCTTCATGTCAAGTATGGCCTGGGCCTGTTTCTCGCTGAGCTTGAAGCTGCTCATCAAGCCGTCCCTTGCGACTGCAGCGTCTTTTGATTTCTTTATGAGCTTAATAGCGGCATCTATGTTTTCGAGAGCGATCTTCAACCCTTCTAAGATATGAGCCCTCTCTTCTGCTTTCTTAAGGTCGAACTCGGTCCTTTTCCTGACGACAAGTCTTCTGTGCTTCAAGAAGACTTCCAGCATAGGTTTCAATCCCATGACTTTAGGCTGGTTATCTACTAGAGAAAGCATCAGGATTCCAAAATTATTCCTTAATCTTGTGTGTTTAAAAAGTTGGTTTTGCAGGACCTCTACGTTGGCGCCTTTCTTCAAGGTTATTGCGATGCGCATGCCATTCCTGTCAGACTCGTCCCTCAAGTCAGAGATGCCCTCTACTTTCTTGGTCTTAACAGCGTTTGCGATCTCTTCGATGAGCATGGATTTATTCACCATGTAAGGTATCTCTTTGACTATGAGCTTCTCTTTTTCACCTTTTTTCTCCATTTCAATGACTGATTTTACAATCGCTCTTCCTCTTCCAGAAGTATAAGCTTGAACAATGCCCTGCCTTCCTGCGATAATTCCGCCTGTCGGAAAATCTGGTCCTTTGACAATAGATAGCAGTTCTATGATATCTATCTCTGGGTTTTCGATGAGTTTGATTACGCCTTGACAGACTTCTGTTATGTTATGCGGCGGGATGTTGGTCGCCATGCCTACAGCGATACCAGAGCTGCCGTTGATTAATAGATTCGGGACTTTGCTTGGCAATACCAGAGGTTCTTGCAGGCTTTCATCGAAGTTAGGAGCAAAAGGAACAGTCTCTTTGTCTATGTCTTGGAGAAGCTCTTCTGCCATGCGAGACATTTTTGCTTCCGTATTATGATTTATGAAACCGTTTGCTATAAAAGAATGGCATTTACTATTGACTTTGACAGAGAAAACATCTTCTTTTTTCTTCAATCTGCTGATTTTTGCGACTTGATTGAACAAAAACCTGTTTTTCAGGATGAAATCAACCAATTGTTTGTCTTTTGAATCGATAATCTTAATCAGTCTTGAGTAATTTTTTTCTAGATTGTTGTATCGGTTGATATTTGTTCTCTTTAAGAAAGATTTTTTGTATTTCTTCCTAAGATATTCAGTCAAGAAAGGGATGTAATCTGTCTTGCTCATCCTATAAGGATTCATCGATTTAATGTGTGCAAGTTTTCCCTTCTTTTTTTCAGAGAAGAAATCAATCTCTTCTTTGAAGTTTTTGATAGAATCATAGCCAGAAATTATGAGCTTGTAACATCCATTCCTTGTATCTCTGTAAGGCTTGGTGGTTGCGATTCCAAAACTTAGCAAGACAGTCTTTAATTGAGTGATTAGCTTTGAACTTTTAGAATTATAGGTCAGTTCAATGCCTTTTCCTCCATGTCTTTTGTCTGTTTTGTAACCGACAGAACCATCGCCTTCAAACAAGCCGTTAAGGAAGCTTTTTATGTTGCTTTTAGTCGACAAAAGCACAGAAAAAGGAATCTCTTTTTTATCAGATTTTACTTCAGTCAGGCCGATATTTTTTAAGAAAAGCACGATCTTTTGCTCATAGATACTTAGTTCAGTGCAATTTCCTTTTAGTTTTCTCTCATAAAGCTGAACCCCTTTAAACTGAGACTTGATGACTGACTTGACTTTGTTATAGAATATTTTATCTTGATTGTTGAATAAAATATGTTTTTGGTGGAAACTTCCTTCACTCACCAAAGCACCTAAAAGAAATGCCAAAGAATCATTTATCTTGGTCGGAAGCTTAACGTTGTTCTTAAAGCCTTTTTCAGGATGATATTTCCTTAAATCCAGAGAATTTTTAGAGAACAAAGCATGTTTTCTATTGAGGATTATGATATCGTCTTTGGTTATGTTTTCAAGGAGTTTCCATTCAATCTGCGGAAAACCATTCTTGAAAGTCCAGCCTAGGACCGGATGATTATAAGATCCTTTGATTTTATATCCTAAAGCGGTTTCCAGCTCTATGATGTTATGCTTGCCTGAGTTGAAGAATTTACTAGCAAGGTTCTTTTTGCCGTTATATGATAATATTTTCATGTTAATACGGGCTTCACTTTTGTTGGAAATATTATGAATAGGCAAAATACCTTGTTCAGTCAAAATCAATGAATCTCCTGTTATGCAATATCTCATAGCGGCTGCGTTGTCGCCGTCAACACTTCCAAAGTTACCCTGGCCCATGACTAGAGGATATCTTAATGAAAATGTTTGTGCCATCCTTACCAAAGAATCGTAGACTGCGGTGTCTCCGTGAGGATGATACTTACCAAGGACTTCTCCCACGATCCTGGCGCACTTTTTGAAAGGAGTATTGTGCTTCATACCCATGTCGTTCATAGCATATAAGATACGCCTATGGACTGGTTTAAGGCCGTCTTTAGCATCAGGCAATGCTCTTCCAACTATGACACTCATAGCATACTTCAGATAAGAAGTCTTCATCTCATCCTCAATGACTTGAGGTATGACCCTGTCTGTTACCGGTTTGCTATTTTTTGATTCTTCAGCCATTTTCTCGTCTAAAAAAAGAGCGTTTTTTACAATAAAACAAACACCTGCTCCTTTATAAATCTTACCATTTAGAAGGCCTTCTCAGAGTCTGTAGAGGGTGAATTTTGGGGTTTCAGCCGGTCATCCCGTCCCCTTCATAACTACGCCTAGCCTTTCAAAGAGCATGGCCACATATCCTTTATGCACGATGTCTTTCTCTGCAAAGCCGAGCTTGTTCAGAAGTCCTATGATCTTTTCTTTGGCATCATTGCCGTCTTCAGAATCTAATGCGATCTCTATGTAAGTGCCCAGCTCTTCTATGTCATCAAGGCACAGCTCGAAGTCACCAAGTGTTCCTGGAATCCTTGTCTTGTGCATCGAGACTTGCTCGATAAAGCCTGTCTTTTCAAGAATGGACCTGAGCTGTTCAGAATCTTTGATCTCTGTCTCGTGCTCTATCCAGACGCCTGCTCTGTCTGTCAAGGCCTTGAAAGTGAGGATGTTCTTTGTGGATTGCCTGATTCTAAGGATAAAGTCGCCTGGCTTTGCAACCTTAGATATCAAGTCTTTTCTTTTGAAGACTGCATCGTTCTGCTTTTTCGGCTCAAAGAACTCTGCGCCCATATCGACAAGCTTCTTCTTGATATCTTCCAAGCTTTCAACCTTGACTCTGGCTTCGACTTCCATCTTTAAAGAATATATTATTTGCTTTTAAAGTCTTTGGTTAAAAGAATAAAGTAAAGAGAAAAATAAATAAGCCCTAAATGCTAATCATCGTCATCATTGTCATAAAAGTCATCATCGTCATCATCGCTGAATTGCCATTCTTTATGTTCCATCTTGTGTACCTCCCGAATGTTTACCAATCCTCACTGTCAGAGTCTTTGTATTCTTCTATCTCTTGTTCATCTATAGGATTCTCCTTGTAATTTTCCGGCTCTGGCTTTTTCATCTTTTTGCGTGCCATCTTGCCACCTCTTTGATCTCTTTGATCTATTGGTATTTCGCTGCTAACACAGCAGCTTTCTTTGCTTTCTTCAGATCTTTAGCTTTTCTCTTTTCAGCATCTTTTTGCTGTATGTCTGTTTTTTGCTGTATGTCTGTTCTGTCCATATTCCCTCTCCTTGAATTTATACATAAAGAAAAAATAAAAAAAATTATGAAGCCAAAAATAGAACCTGGCTTATTTCTTTTTTGTTTTTTTTCCTGGAACCATTCCTTTCTTGTCCATTTTCTTTTTTGCTTTGGCCATGATAATCACCTCCTAGCGTATTCTAAATATGTGGTTGAGTCTTAGAAATTATTTACCACTATGAATTATGCTTTTCAGCACTTTTTTCGAGTCTTTTCAGAATCCTCTGGCCTCCATCGGCCTATGTTCCAGACCGATGTGGTTGTCTATGTCTATGGCAATCTTCTTGATGCCGTTGAGAGTCATTTCAATGTCCTTCCTGATTTCATCTATGGTTGTGAAGAGGCTGCTCATCCTGAGTTCGTAAGCAGATCCCATCTTGACTACTAATCCTGCCTTAGTCAGTTTTTTCAGATGATATATTACAGATCCTACAGTGGGCTCTACGATACGTGCGAGTTCTTCGCTTGTCATGCCAGCTCCTTCTTTTGAAGCTTGAACAAGGGCCTTTAGGATTTTAAGGGCTGTTTTGTCCTGGTCTCGGGAGGAGATAAACCCCAGACTGTTGCAGACCCACTCAATATCCTTATCGAGTTCTTTATCTGTAGGCTCTCTTAGTTTTCTTATGGTGTATTGTTTCAATACTTTTGCCATTTCTAAATACATAAAGATGAACTAGTATTTAAACTTTACTAAAATATTCAAGTTAAGGTTGAAATAAAGGCCAGAATCTTAATAATTAACTTAAAATTTATGGAGATTGCTCACTTCTCCACCTTCACGATCCTATCAGTCTTCAAACTAGAATGCACCTTGAAGCTGTAGCCGCAATAGACGCATCTCTTGACTTTAGAAGTGATTTCGCCTCCCATAGGCTGGTATTTCATCCTGTGCTTGCATCTTGGACATTGGACTATTAACATCTTATTTCTGCTTTTTCTTAGAATCAGTCTCTACTTCTTCGTTGCCTTCTGTAAGTTCTTCTATCTCTTTCTCGACCTCTTCGAGCATCTTCTGAGTATCCGAATCATCCTGTGTTTCTTCTTCTGTCTCCTCAGGTTCCTCTTCTACTTCTTCAGAGGATTCTTCTTTATCTTCTCCTGTTTCAGCTCCATCTTCTTCCTCTTCAGGTTCTTCGACTACTTTTTCAAGTTTAGTCTTTCCTTTCTTGTCTTCAACTGGAGCCTCGGGCAGTGACTCAGTTGCCGCTTCCGCGGGTTCTGACTCTGCTTCTCCTTCTGCAGGCACATCGACCACTTCAAGATCACCGAGTTTCTTCTGGTCAGGCTTGGGCTCTGGCTGTTTTGCATCTTTCAGAGCCTCTTTTATGTCTTTAGAGCCTTCAACATCAAAGTATTCGAAGAATTTCTCTGCAAGTTTGATCTCAAAGCTTCTTCCTTTCTTCTCTCTTGAGACAAAGCCGAGCTTCAACAGCTCTGCGATATGATCATAGGCACCGCTTCCCCTTGTCTTAATCACGGCGGACTGCAACATAGGCGCTTTGTAGGCAATCACAGCCAGAGTTTCCAGAGTAGCCCTTGAGAGTTCTGTGTCTGCAACAATCCTTTGGACAAGATGAAGGTATTTCTCACGTACAGTTATCTTCCAGGAAGATTCGTCCTGGATTATCATCAAGGCGCCTTCCCTTTTTGTGTAGGCATGCTTAAGCTCTTTCAAGGCCTTATGGATCTCTTTAGGCGTCTCTCCTGTCAGCTGAGCCAGCATCTCTTCTGGCACAGGCTTTCCAGAGCTGAAAAGCAGCGCTTCTATCTTGTTTTTCAGGGTCATTTTGGTTTTGAATAAAGGTTATCCGTCTTTATAAGTTTTTTCTCTTTGATCAGGGCTTCGATGAAAGGTTTCAGCTGCGTATGGCTGATGCCTATGGTCTTGCCTATGTCCTCTTCAGTCTTTGGCTTGTCAAGGCCTATCATGATGCTGTTCAGGATAAGGGTGTTCATACCCCTTACCATGCCTTCGTGCTGGCTTTTCAATTTCAAGAAATTGGTGTTAGTCTCGTGGAGCTTTGCCAAGAGGTCGTTCAGCCAGTTCTGGAGTTCTCTCCCCTTGAAGACCAGCTCTGCAGGCTCTAAGATCTCTATAGAAGCAGGCATAAAGTTGATGCACAGCCAGGTGAGGGTCTCCAGGTTTTTTATCAGCATCTCTACCTCTGCGAAGGTGCTCCAGAGCTTGCCTTTTGTCTGTTCTATCTCTCCAAGCTCTTCTTTGACGAACTTGATCCTATGGTCTTTCTTCAGGTTGTCCAGGTAACTCTTTATGGCTTTCTCTACATGAGCCTTGGGGCTGCCAAGCAGCTCAAAGGTCACTCTTGCAAGTATATAACCGTCTGCAATGCTTATCTTTATTTCTCTTTTATCCATCTTAACTCCTCTTTATCAGCACAAAAACAGCGATCGCCAACACACCCATTATCCAATAAGAGAGATTGTTTTTTAATATTGTGTTTTTAGACTCATAAACAACCGTGTTTCCTGTTATGCTATCCTCTAAAAAACTAGTGCTATTTATATCTTTTTCCATTTCTTCGAGGTTTTCCTGCAAAGAGACTTCTGCATCGCCTTGCACGCTGTTTTCTGCCTCTTCCACAGCAAGGTCTTCTGTCAGCTCATAATCTGTCTTCTGGCTGTTCTTGTTTATCTTTACTTTTAATTTATAGTCGCCAGGCTCACCATTGAATGAGTTTTCCAAAGTTATGTTCCTGGTGCCTAACTGGTCCAGATCGAACTCTATTAGGTTGGCTGTTCTATTTCCCGAATAGCACTTGTTCCCCTTGTAGATATAGCTCCATACCTGATAATGGCTGGCCTCATCCTCGATATTGTGGATCCGGATGGTTGTTTTCAGAGCTTCTCCCTGTTTTATCTTCTCGTCAAAAGCGATGATCCCGTATTGTTTAATCTTTCCGGGGGTTGCTGCGGCAGAATCATCGCAGGTAGAGACTGTTGTTTCCTTGCACAGAGTGCTAAGAACACCTTCAACATAAACTTCATCAGACACTTCCAGGCCAAGGCCTTCTATCTTCAAAAGATATTTTCCGTCCTTGAACTTCATGTCGCAGTTCGGCTTTATCACAATAGGTATGGTGGATTCGTAGTTTGTGAACTTCTTGTTGGCGTTGAAGCTTGAGACATAGGATATCTTGGAATTGTTCTTCTCCAGCCAAGCTTCGACAGAGCTCTTGCCTGTGTCGCCTTTGTATATGTCTAGCTTGACACGCAGGATCTCTCCGAACTTCACGACATTGTCTGATCCGGTGTAGATGTCCAAGACATGGATGCTTGAATTAGGATCTTTTCTGCTCTTTACGACTGCAACAACAGAATTCTCCGTTTGCTTGTTGGAATTGTTGCATGCGATGAAAGAGAGCCTGTTCTTGATGACAAAGACAGCATCAGATTCGCTTATGTCTGGGGTGTAAGATTTTGAAGCTGTATTGGACGTATTGTATCTCTCTTTGATTATATTTCCGAAGAGATCTTCGATCCAATACTCTATGAAAAAAGGAAAGCTCTCATTGCTGATACCATTGTATATATTGATCTTCTCAGAATTATTATAGATAAATTTGTCTGTGGAAAGGTCCAGGGAGACATTGCAGGGGATAAAGTTCGAGTCGATGACGATGAAGCCTTTGCAGTCATGATTATTGCTGAGGTTGGTGTCATTGACAGAAGCGTTGATTATCTTTCCGCAGAGAGTGTAATTGCCAGGGATGTTGGCAAAGAAAGAGCCAGTGTTTGAGGTTGAATAAGAGTTGATGGTCTTGTTGAAGATATCTTCCTTGACAATGCTTCTGTTGCTTGTTATATTATAATAGATAAATACAGTCACATTATCATCAATACCTAATTCATCATCAAGATTTTCTATCTTGAACAGCTTGGTGTAAGTCAAGCCTTTGAAAAGGACATCGTCGAGGGAAACAGAAAGTTTGATGTCCTTTCCTTGGCTTGTGTTTGAGGAGTTGGAGCTATGAGAGTCGACTATGATATGATTCTCTATTCCAGGAGTTCCGCCGATCACTAAAGACTCTACCCAATTATCATTCCAGAATTCCAGAGAAAAACCATTGCCGTTTGCTAACGAACCGTTGTAACTTACGTTGTCAACAACGATTCCATTATAATATAATAGGACAGAATCTCCGGCGTTGTTAAGGTTGTCTCCAATGGTTGTTCCGACAGAATAGACAGAGCAGTTGATTCCAGAAAGATTGAATCCTTCTTCAACGATAAGAGAATAATCTGAATCCATAAATTGCAATAGAACTAAAGAGTCATTGCTCGCAGAGTCAGCTATTATATAATAAGAAAGATTGTTTGTTCCGTAGATTTCGACAAATTCTAGGTTATTGTCTATTCCTAAAGGATTGTACATGATCTCGTTGATGTGGACAGCGCTGACAAAGTCAATGTACACAAAGAAAAGCAAAAAAAGCATGATTTTTTTCATGAAACCAGAGAATAAAACGTGTTTAATAAAGATGATTCAGAGTTTTTCGGAGAGGATGCGGAAGAAACGGAAACTTTTTATATACCTCCTCCCTAATAAAATCATGAAACACGCACTAATAATTTTAGTAATAGCAGCATTGTTTCTCACAGCGTGTGTGGTAGAGGAGACAGGGCCTACATGCAGAGATGGCCTTCAGAACGCAGACGAGTTAGGCATAGATTGCGGGGGCATGTATTGCAAGCCATGCTTTGACTTCATGCCTACAGCAGATTGCGAAGCTCAGAAAGCGGCATTGATAACTGAGTGTCCTGTAGAGATAGGAGAGCCTGAGCCTGAGCCAGAACCTGAGCCAGAGCCAGAGTTCCCTTTCGACCAGTATGGTTGTTATGACTCTGACGGCGGCATAAACGAGTTCATAGTCGGCTTTGCGGTCCAAAAAGATGGAAGGAGAGTCAACGACTCCTGCACAAGCGACCTCAACGTGAATGAGGCCATATGCAACTATGCGCACGTGCCAGAAGGCAAGCTCATCAGGTGTGCATATAAGTGCCAGGATGATCATTGCATAGCCATGACGCCTAACCACGAGCCATGCTATGACTATGACGGAGACGATCCGTACGTTGCGAGCAGAGTCATGTTGGTAGACGGTACAGAAAAATTAGATTATTGCTACAATGACTATACTGTCAGGGAATACATCTGCAACACCTACGGCCAGACTGCCATAAAAGAACATGTATGTGAGAACAGTACATGCACAGACGGGGCATGTCAATAATTTTTTTATTTTTTCATTAAATTTATATAGTGTTCTTTCTTTTCTTTTTTTATGGACATAATAAAAGAAGCAAGAAAGCTTGTCACAGTAGAGATAGAGAAATACGGCTTTCCAACAAAGCTTCATTCTGAGTTCTCTGAAAAGAAAGCTTTAGACTTAGCAGATAAGCTCAGCGCAGACAAGACCATAGTCAACGTCGGCATACTCCTCATAGATGTGAAATTAGGAGAGGCCATCACATCAGACAAAATAAAAGACCATCTTAAAGAGCATGTTCATATGAGTGCGAAAGCTGTCAAGCAATTCTTAAAAAAATTTGATCTGGACAAAGAAAGCAAAGACAAGATCATCAACTGTGTCGAAGCGCATCATGGCGGAGTGCCTTTCACCTGCAAAGAAGCAGAGATCTGCGCTAATGCAGATTCTTATTTTTTCCTTCATCCTGTAGGGTTCACGAACGCTTTGTATAATTCAGGTGCAAGAAATTTGGGGTATGAAAAAACATTAAATTGGTTGCACAGAAAACTCGAACAGAAATGGGAGATGGTCTCCCTTTCAGAAGTCCAGCAGGAACTGGAGCCTTACTATAGGCAATTCAGAGAAATAATCAAGAAAGCCAAAGAATCTTAAGTCTTTATCTCCCAACATCCAGGTATCTTCTTGCCGCAGGGACAACATCCATCTTCTAATTTATCATGTTCCAGACAATAGCTCCGTTCAATCAGGTGCTCTCCGCATTCTGGGCAGATAGTCTCTCCTTTCTCCAAGACATTGCCAAGATAGACATAGTTAAGATGCTTCTTGGCCACTTCTGCTATCTTATGCAGACTCTCTACTGAAGTTGGAGCCCTGTCAAGCATCTTATGGCAGGGATGAAACCTTGAGAAATGGATAGGGACATCTTTACCAAGCTCTTTCGCTATCCACTTGCACATCTCTCCTATCTCTTTCAAGTCATCGTTCAGTCCGGGTATTATCAGGTTGGTTATCTCCAGCCAGACCTTGTTCTTCTTCAATATCTTCAAGCTCTCCTTCACAGGCTCTAACTCGCCGAAGCAATATTTTTTGTAGAACTCTGGATTGAAACTTTTCAGGTCTATGTTCGCACCATCGATGTACTTACACCATTCCTTGAGCGGTTTGGGATTGATGTAACCGTTGCAGACAATGACATTCTTCAGGCCCTTTTTCCTGGCAATCTTGGCTGTGTCCAAGACATATTCAAAAAAAACAATAGGATCATTATACGTGTAAGCGATAATCTTGCAGTCCTTGTTCATGGCCAAGGTGACTGCCTCTTTAGGGTTCAGATCCATGCCAGGAACTGAACCTGCATTGGCCTGTGAAGTGCTCCAGTTCTGACAGAAAGCACAATGTAAGTTGCAGCCGGTAGTGCCTATGGAAAACGCATGTTCGCCTGGCAGGAAATGATACATAGGCTTCTTTTCGATAGGATCAACATTCACGCTGCAAAGCTTGCCATAGACAAGGCTATAGAGTTCTCCCTTCTCATTCTTCCTCGCCTTGCAGTCGCCGATCTCTCCTGGTTTGATGCTGCAGAAACGAGGACATAATTGGCATTGGACAAGATTATCTTTGAGCTTTTTGTAATGGAGAGCTTCATTCATGATACTACAATGGGGTTAGTCCTATATAAATGTTATTTTTTCGTTTACCATTCGCCAATAATAAGAAAACTTTTAATACCCATAAACAATATTTCCATCACATAGTTAAAAAAAGAGGGTGAATATGGGATTATTCTCAAAAAAGAAGAAGAGAGAGGAAAATATAGACGAAGAAGTAGAAGAATTTGAAGACGATTTCTCTCCGAGCATGCCAGTCCCGCCTCCAGCTCCAGACTTGATACGGGAACGGCTTGATGAGCATCCAGAAGACCTGTTTTCTCCTGCACCAGAGCCAGAGCTTGCAAGATCATTCAGGGAAGAGGAACCCATAAAAGAGCTGCAGCCAGGAGAAGTCGACAAGCTGTTAGAGGAGAAACCATTGCCTCCTGATTTTGAGGAAGAAGATATCCGAAGAGCCATAGAAGAAGTGAAGACAGATATGACTCCAGAGCCGATAAGAGTGTTCTTGAAGCCAGAAACAGTCACCATGGACGACATAGAGAAAGAGTTTGCTTTGCCTGACATAGAGACGCCTGTGCCAGAGGATTTTGGCATACCCTCGCCAATACCAAGGAATAATTTTAAGCTCCCTGACGTAGATGACGATCTCCCGGACTTTGAGTCGCCGTTCACGCCTCCGAGAGCAAAGAAGACATTTTCAGTTCCTACTCATAAAAAATTAGAAGGAGAGATTTTCATCAGATTTGATGATTATCAAAAGGTAAGTCCAAAGGTGAAAGAGCTCCAATCAGTACTCAACAATACGATAAGGTCTTTGAATGCAGAAGTCAATTTAGAAAGTTCGCAATTGAGCACTTTAGGAGCTTTCAACGGAACATTAGACCACATCCAAGAGAAATTGATGGAAGTGGATGGTCTGATGTTCAAGGAAGAATAGTAGAGGCACTGAAAAATCCGAGATTTTTGGTGCCGCCTCGAATATCTCGGAGGTGAATCCAATGAACCCATCAATCCCTGTTTTCGTCAAAATCGAAGAATACAAAGAGATCCTGGACATAATAGATGTCATACGGAGCAAGATAGACACTGCAAAGAACACGCTGTCTAAGATCTCTGAGTTGAAGGATCAGGAAGACCAGAAGATAGAAGAATGGTCAAAGAACCTGGATGAAGTGGAAAGGAAGATAGACTTCGTAGACAAGACATTATTTGAACCAAGAACTTAAAATGGCACAAGATGCGTATTTTGTACATATAAGAAGCCCTGTTGATTTCCGCAGGACCTTGCTAGAGAGCTCCCGAGAAATCATACACCTGATGCAAGACTATCAGACGCTTCTTGAGTTAAGGAAGCAGAGGCTTGATATGGAAAGGTGCTTTAAAGAAGAAACAAGAGAGATCATGCTTCTCGTCAATAAGTTGGAGAAAGCACTGCCAAAGCATTCCTTGAACAAATTGAAGGAAGTCCTGCCAGGAGTCATTGAAGAAGAGAAGAAAAGGCAGCCTGCAAAAGCAAAAAAAGGCAAGAAGAAACCTGCTAAAAAAGAAGTTCTCAAGACTAAACAGGTCTCTGACATCAAGAAGCTGGAGAAAGCGCTTGAGAGCATTGATTCGAAGCTGCATAGTTTGTGAATTCTAAAGAAACCTTTATATCTACACCGCTATTTCTATCTCTTATGGAACCTGTTTTTCAATGTGGGGGATATTACGTGCCTGAAAGAGATGGTCCTTTACAAGAATACTTAAAAACCCACAACGGACGTTCTGCTTTTCCTCTTTTTAAGGGCTATGAGATGTATGAAACGCTCAGAGATGAAGGTTATCTTGCACAGCACTATAGCATTGTTCGTCTGATGTGGAACATCGGCAGGGATGATGAACATTTTCTTGTTGTTGATGATTTTCAATTAGAAGGCATGGTTGCAGCTGCGCATTCTGGTAGAGACGGAGTTCATGATCCAAAAGATATCTTAACAGATGACGGACCGCCCTGGGAAGCATTTCAGCTTAATCCAAAAAAATTATACGAAAAGCTTGAAAATGAGCAGGAACCGGAAATTGATTAATTTTGTTCTCAAAGTTTTCTTTCTTGAAGAAAACATTTATAAAACCCTTATTTCTCCTAAGATTCTAACCTGTGGGGGTGGCGAGAAATCCAGAGAATTTCTGAACCGCCCTTGTACTGCGTACTGTGGGGGTACCGAAGCGGTCAAACGGGCTAGTATCCTGGCATCTGTCAGGATGGCCTAACTCAAGGCATTTGAGTGCTGAGTGCTCAATCGAGTGCGATGAAGAAACCATTTGTAAGTCATCTAGTGGCTTAGTGCCTACGAGGGTTCAAGTCCCTTCCCCCACATTTCTTTACCAAGAAATGAGGAAATAATGTGCTTAAGGGGGATTTCGCATTACTTAATCCTTAATCCCACGAATCTGTAGGCACATTTAATGTTTCTCATCTATCCTATGCAGCACTTCTTCTATCCTGTCTAATCTTTCTAGGATTTCTTCGTGCGGCGGTCTATCATGGCGTCTTTCATGTCTTGGATGTGGTGGTGTCATTTTATTTACCTCCGTAGTTTTATTTCTCGGTTTGTATCATATAACCTATTGTCGTGAAGCCGATCCAAATCGGTGCTGAAGTCGGCACTATGACTGTGATGGGTATGCTAAATAAGTGCAGGGCAAGGCCAAGCGATACGGTTATTAGTGTGCCGATTCCTAAGGATATGGCCAAAAACTTGACTTTGTTCTTGTTCTTGACTGGCAATGCGTGGGGGTGCATCACAAGTTCATGCTGTGGTGGCATCTTGCTCACCTCCAGCTTTGAGTTTCTCAATCTCTGCGTTTATAGTTTCAACCAAATCTGTTTCAGCAGGCATTTTGCCCACTGCATCTTCACCCCATTCTCTGATCGCTTCTCGATCTCTTTCTTTTTTCAATCCTTGGGCGTATTGTACTGCTGCCAATAAAACCTGTGCACTATCTGCGCTGTAACCAGCCAGCTCTAATGCGGTCCTGTAATGTGTGAAGACTGCTACGTGAGCGTGCTCTTCTTGGGCTTCTTCTGCCCGTCTTATGTATTCATTTTCTGTTTTCATTTTATCCCTCTTTCGAGTTTTCTAGAATAATGGAAGATAAACTATTATTTAAATGTTTCGGTTTTTCTAGTAAACTAGAATAACAACATTTTTATATGAAACTGGAATAACCAAATCATGCCATACGATTTCGGACATATCGTGCACAAAGCATTGAGCAGCGATATAAGGAGAGAGCTAATCCTAAGCTTGGCAAAGGGCGACAAATACCTTACAGAGCTAGCTAAAGAAGTAAAGAAAAAACCCCAAACAATAGACTTCCATCTAACTCTTCTTTCAGAGATTGGTCTGGTGGACAGCGCATGGAAAGAAGGGAAAAAATATTATTCTTTAAAAGACAGGAGAGTCCTTGATTTTCTCAGAAATAGAAGGCCTGTTCCTGCAGAATTCAGGCCCAAGCCCCCGCATGAGATAATGCTGGAGATGTGGGAAGACATGAAGAAACGGCTTGATAGAATAGAGAAAAAGATTGATAAGATGAGTAAATGATTCATTTTTTATACACTAACATCAGCCCGTCATCTAATTCTAAGAATTGAGAAACCACACCAGAATCATTGTTGACTTTATCTAGAAACGGGCGCACCTGATCCTTAAATTTACCCACGTCATCTGCAAGAATAAGTCCGCCTTTCTTCAACAGCGGCAATGCTAATTCATAATATTTCAAATAATCCTCTTTTTTAGCGTCGATGAAAACAAAGTCAACCTCTCCTTCATTCCATTTGGTCAGAACTTCAATTATATCTTTCTCAAAGAGTGTGATATGGTCGCCAAGGCCTGATGCTTCAAAGTTTTCTCTGGCCTGCTTTATCCTGGCAGCATCAATCTCTGTTGTATAAACGTGGCCTTCGAACTTTTTGGCAGCAAGAGCAATCCAGATAGCAGAATAGCCCAAAGAGCAGCCTAACTCCAGTATGTTTTTGGATTTTGTGGCTAAAACTAAGATATGCAAGAATTTTGCAGTAGAGCAAGGGATAGAGCCCCAGCTGTTGTTTTCTTCGAGCTTCTCGATTTTTCTTAAAACTTTTTCAGTTTTCTGGTTCATGTTTACGCAGGCACGACTTTTAATCCTTTATCCTCTATTGTTAAGAGAACTTCTTCGCCTTTATGCAGGTCTAGAGCGTTTTCAATGTCTTTGGGCAGCCTTAGAATGAGATTGCTTCTGACTTTACCTAATTTTGCCTTTATGGCTTCTTTTTTGAGTTTATTTAACAGTAATATTCTTTGTGCCTGATCTGGTTCGTAATATGTTTCTCCACATTTGCATCTCCAGCCATCTATTGTGTATTCGTTGAACTTCATCCCATTTACGTATTTCATGGGTTTTTTACATTTGTAGCATTTCATTTTCGCTTTGTGGTGAATTTCCCGAAATGGATCAGCAACCAAACCTCTTCTTTGTTTGTTTCATAATAATCTTTCACGATCACCGCGTTGTATGTCTTATTCCCTCTGTTTAGCCACTTCTCGACTGTGCCTCGTTTTCTTTTTCTGGGTGACTCATAGCCGTTTTCCAATATGTCTAAAACATCCGACAAATCTGTTCCTTCCTGCATAAGTTCTTGCATTGCCGAATGGGAAGGAACAATTCTCAATCCTTTGTATCTTACTGAAAACATACTTATTGAACGTATGCTTAGAACATACGTAACGACCTCTCCTATTTAAAGCTTTCTGTTTAGAACGAGCATTTCAATAAAAAGGTGATGAGAAAAAATCCGGAGAGTTTTCGACGATACCACTAACTTTATTAATAGACATTTCCTCCGGATATCATGAAACTAGCATCCTTATTCAGCGGAGGGAAAGACAGTTGCCTAGCTATTTTTCTAGCAAAAAAAGCAGGCCATGAGATCTCTTGCTTAATCACTATAGAGTCTGAGAATAAAGAGAGCTATATGTTTCACGTGCCTTCTATCTCTAGAGTCGATGCCCAGGCAAAGGCTATGGGCATCCCTTTGATACTGCAGAAGACCAAAGGCAAGAAAGAAGAAGAGCTGAGAGACTTGGAGAAAGCGATCAAGCTTGCAAAAGACACATATAATATAAATGGAATAGTAACTGGCGCTGTTGCATCTGTGTATCAAGCTGCACGGATACAAAAAATCTGCGACAAGCTTGGCTTGGAATGCATAAATCCCCTTTGGAAAATGGATCAGATAGAGCTTCTTAATGAGCTGATAAAAAATGATTTCGAAGTCATCATAACAGGCGTCTTCGCTTATCCGCTCACAAAAGAATGGTTGGGAAGAAAGATTGACGAAAAATATGTTGAAGACGTCACAACACTCTGGGAAAAATACAAAGTCAATCCTGCAGGTGAAGGAGGAGAGTTTGAATCATTTGTATTATATTGTCCCCTCTTCAAGAAAAGATTGAAAGTCAAAGACAAAAAGATTTCTGGTGAAAAACATGCCTGGAGCATGGAGATAGAATTAGACTGATTTCTTCGAAATGAAAACCTTTATTAATAGAATTTCATTGTTTCTTTTTATGAAAGCAGCACACTGGATAATAATAGCAATCATTGTGATATCTTTTATCATCGGGATATATTATTATCCCCAATTCCCAGAAGAAGTGGCTTCTCACTGGAACACACAAGGAGAAGTGGATGATTACATGCCGAAGTTCTGGGGCTTGTTCTTGATGCCAATCATATCTGTAGGCCTTTTCATCTTATTCTTATGGCTTCCGAATGCAGATCCTTACAAAGAGAACTATAAGTCTTTCCAGAATTACTTTGACGGCTTCATAGTCATATTAGTGGCGTTTCTGTTCTATATCTATCTTTTGACCATAGCATGGACCTTGGGCTTCACAGCCAATATTGGTCAGTTATTGACTCCAGCCTTCGGAGTCCTGATCTATTATTGCGGAGTGTTGATATCAAAGGCCAAGAGGAACTGGTTTGTGGGCATAAGGAATGCGTGGACATTGAGCTCTGACAAGGTATGGGACAAAACACACAAGCTTGGAGGCACCCTCTTCAAGATAGCTGCTGTCATCGCAGTTATAGGCGGCTTCTTCCCAGAAGGCACTTTTTGGTTCGTGCTTCTGCCTATAATAGCAGTCGTCGTAATCGTTTTTGTCTATAGCTACTTGGTTTATAAGAAAACTGTCACGAAATAGAGGCCAAAAACAGTAACATTTATATATTCCTATTCTTAGAATTGGTGCTATGGGAAACAAAAGAGGACAGTCCCCTGCTTTAGCAGCTATATTTGTATTAGTAATCATGTTTCTGATAATATTCTACGTCTTATTCCTAGAGCCGGACGACCGTGCAGAACTATTGGGAGATCCATCTCTAGGAAGCGGCGGCGGAACAGGAGGCACCGGCGGCGGAACTTCCGGAGGAGGAACCACTATAGCAGCCATAAACAAAGTCTTGCTCTCAGAGAACATCGGGAGGCTTGATTATCTCAAGACCAATTCCAGAGAACACGACCTCCCATCTTCGAGGATATCTACTCAGACAGATGTACAGATCATCAAGTCCTTGAGCTCAATATATGTGCAGAACGGAGTCATGGACCAAGAATTCTACAATTTCACGTTTGATGTTGATGAAGATCTCACAAAAGACCTTATGCTATCCTTCAATGTGAAGAGAGCAGCAGGCAGGCTTATAATATATCTGAACGGAAGGAAGATCCTAAACACTGAACTGGATAAGGGAAGCCCAGCGCCGATAGCACTCCAACAGGATTATCTGCAGGACGAGAACAAGATAACCGTAGCTGTTTCTGGTGTTGGATGGGCGTTCTGGAGATACAATGAGTACATCCTAGACGACATAAAGATAACAGCCAAGGTGACAGACATCTCAGGCAGCGCAGGCGTGAGACGGTTCTATATTGATGAAGATGAATACAACAACATAGACGAGATCAAGCTGAGGTTCTATCCAGACTGCGATTTGAACGAGGTAGGCCCATTGACCATAAGATTGAACGGAGTCAAGATATTCTCAGATATTGGTGACTGTGGAACCTACAGCATCTACGTGCTAGGCAAGGATTCTGTCATGCCAGGCGAAAATATACTTACATTCTCAACAGAAAAAGGCAACTATTTGCTTGATCGCATAAAGGTGATTATTGAATTTGAAGAACTAGTCTATCCTATCTATTACTTTGAGATGGACGATGATTACTTTAGCACTGTGGCTGAAGATGAAGACGCGGAATGCGGAAAAATCGACGGCATATGTCCAGATGATTGTGACGAAGACGAAGACAAGGATTGTTGTTTCAGATACGACAACTATTGGTGTGATTTAGAACCAAGGAATGCAGATGACAGATGCGTGTCGTCTGTTGATGCAGATGACTGCAACAGGTGTGGACCTGGTTATGAAGACGACAGCGGAGACCCACCAGAGGCCTGCGAAGATATGTGCGGAGATGACACAGACGATGACTGCCCGATCGGATGCAGCATGAACTACGATAGGGATTGCTGCTGGGAAGAAAATGATGAGAACTACTGGTGCGATGATGTGCCTGTAGACGGCATAACCAGCGTCTGCGAAGAAGGCATCGACAGCAGTGAATGCGACGACTGTCCTTCAAAGTACCGGAATGAGGATGGAGACAGGCCTAATTGCCCCTCAACCAGCAGCGATGATGACGAAAATGAATTGAAGAGCAGATATGATGTGACCTTGAAGCTTATCTTCCCTAACAAAGAGGACAAGAAGGCAGATATCAACGTCAACGGGCATCTAGTAAGAGTGGACACCAACAAGCTCGATTGGGAACGCAACATAGACGATTATCTCAGGCCAGACACCAACTCAATCGAGATAGTACCTAAGTCTACGATGGACATAACAGAGCTAGAAGTCAGGATAAAAGGCTAGTTCTGATGCAAAATGGCTGTCTATAAAGCCAAATCAAAAAAGAGGCTTATTTGTTCATAATCAAGATAAACTTAATTGAAAATGGCTACTGCAAAAGATGCTGGTAAGGCTACGTTGGGCGTGGCCAAAAAAGCATGGGACATGAACCAGGAGCGCAGGCAGCGTAATAAGGCGGCAAAAGAAGATAAAAGTAGAAACCTGGATGAGCTTAGGGCCATACGCAACGACATGAACCGCTCAGCACAAGAAAGATACCATGCTGCCCGTGAACTCAGCACTCTTGAAGGCAGGAAAAGCAACTCACCTGACAAAGGCCAGAAACAGAACATTGTGGTTAGGGTTGCTGACAAAGGCGCAAGGGCCAGCCAGGCAGCCAGGAGTTCGTTCTCTTTTCTCTTAGCCTGCATCATAATCCATGCTTTTGACGTGTTAACCCAGTTTGACAGGAAGAGCAATGTAATGTTCATCCTGTATTTCTTGGTCATAGCCCTATGGGCTTATTTTGGGATATTAAAGGATCCAAACGTGCAGGGATGGAGCAGTTTCCGACCCAGAGCATTGGCTTTATGTCTAATCTTGTCAACTATCGCTTTTACAATAAGTTGGTGGGCTGAGATCCTGCTGGGCATGTTCCCCCAGTCTGTCTGGATCAGATACCTGATTGTGTTCTTCCCTATTTGGCCTTTATTCATGATAATGGTCAATCCGCAAGGCTCAGAAGCAGTACGGATTGTAGGCAATGTGTGGATGATCTTCTGGATACTCTTCATAATATTCATCCTGGCGACAGCCACTATTGGTCCTGCTGACTGGGGCTTGGATAAAGGGCCGGTGCAGCTAGGGAATGTTGTCAAAGAATTCTTTGGGCAGGTCTGGGAGGTGGTCCAGCGTACTTGGCATATAATCATAGGGTTTCCGGACCAAGTGGCTCAGATCTATAACCGGACCCAGTATGAGGTGATGTACATCGGCACGGTTGAAGAGAATCAGGGTTTGCCTCTAGGTATATTTATAAAAGATTTTGGGACTGCCACAGAGACCCAGTACTTTGTCAACCAGTCCATACGCTTCTCGGCTTTGATCCAGGGATCCAACTTCCTGGAGGAAGGAAAGGTTGTTTTGGTCAGCCATTGCTATTACAAGCCTTATGGTGAAGCGGCTATATATGCCCCCCCAGAGAATGTCATACACAGGAAAAAAGATATAAGGTTTATGGAGCCTTTCTATATAGACTGTATCATGCCCAAGCAGACATTCTATAAAGAGGGCTCTTACACTGTAACTTATAGAGGGGTCTATAATTTCACGACATGGGCCTATTCGACATGGGTGTTTGTTGACGAAGATACGCGGCTTAGCTATATAATGCAAGGATTGGATATCAACGACGAGAAAGATATCCCCAGTCAGAGCGAGACCTTTTTCACCAACGGCCCTGTCAACATAGGGATGGCCCAGATAGAACAGCCAGTGACTGTCTTCAAGAGCAGGCCTAAACCAGGAGATCGATTGCAGACCAAATTCATAGTCAGCATATCTGCCAAAGAGCCCAAAACAGAGATAGTGCGAGTGAACTCATTCAATGTCCTTACTCCAAAAGCCATAAGACTGTCTGATTGCGAGCCCAAATACAGCAAGGTGACCTTCAATGTCTCTGGTGAATACAATAAATATGAGTTCAAGCTGAGCAAAATCGGCCAGTACTACAAATCCATGGCTTGCTGGCTGAATGTAACCAACACGGATGATCTTCTCGGAGGAAGCAACATCGCCTATCGAACTTTTGTCGTCGATACAACCTACCTAACTCAAGTGGAAGAAGATGATACTGTCAGGGTTGTGGAGGATCTCGGATGAAACAGCTTCTATTCATTCCCCTAGTCCTATGGTTGCTCTTTATGACTGGATGCGATGGAGGGGACACATATAACACTGATTTTTACGTCGGAAGCGACGGGTTGGTCATGGAATACTATCTTGAGGCGCCTCCGGAAACTGTCTATGAAAAAACAGATTTCCCTGTCAAGGTGACTGTGAGCAACAAAGGAGCAACAGATGTAAGAAAAGATGATTCTAGCTCGGAGGATAATAGAGGATTGCTCATGTTGACCTATGACCCTACTTATCTGAAACCCATAGGCAATTGGGTGACTCCAGGCACATTGATCATCAATGATCCTCATGGACAACCTATCATAAACCTCCATGGCAAATCGATATATTGGCCTCTGGGTAATGAGATGCTTTATGATGTTGTTGAATTCACAGTAAAGGAGCTGCCAGGGAAGATATCTGCTCCGACGACAGATGTCTTGGCTACTGCCTGCTATCCTTACAAGACATTATACTCAAAGGTCATATGCCTGGACATGAACATCTATTCCAGGGATGTGAGAAGCCAGGCATGCCTGGGAGAGGAGGAGTATAGGTCAAGCAATCAAGGAGCTCCTATAGCTGTGAAAAGCGTCCAGCCTATCTTCTTGCCAGTAGATGAGGCTCACATGAAGCCGAGGTTCAACATACTTATAGAGAATGTTGGAGATGGATATGTCCTTGACCTGAACAAAATTATGGATCCAGACAAGTTCGGAAATTTCCCAAACCTTAAGCCTTGGGAAGAGTTAAGAGAAAGATGCACCGGTCAGGCAGTGCAGCCCAAAAGTGATTCCTACCAGGAAAAGCATATGAAGATAAACGCCTGGATCACAGCAGACAAGATACCTCTGGAATGCATGCCTCTCGACATAAGATTGATACAGAACGAAGTATCTATCATGTGCCAGACTGTCGGAGATATACCCATAAGGCCCAATTATATGACTCCTTTGACCATAGAGCTGGAGTATATATATACCCATAGTGTTTCACAAACCATCCAGATTTATCGTCAATAACGTTATTAATAGTAAGATTTAAATAGTTTACACCCAATAAAATGACCAAGATGAAGTACGAAGTTGTAATAGTAGCAGTTCTAATCATACTAGCTTTGACTCTTAGCGGATGCGGATTTGGTGGTGGAGGATCAAACTCTCCAGGCCAGATCGACCCTAAAAGGGTGAAGTTCTATACAGGCACAGAAGGTGTGGACATAGAGCTTCAAGGAGGAACGCCTCCAAACACAATCTATTATGATAGTCAAGGAGACAATGAGTTCGACATAGATGTCGAAGTCCAGAACAAAGGGCCTTCCTTCACAAGAGGAGCCATCTTTGTATCCGGCTTTGACCCTGACATGATGAAGTTTGAAGGCATGAACATCAGAGAATATACTTATAGGGATTGTTATCTGGATTGGGAGTCCTTTGGTAACGACGGAAGCATAATTTTCGGATGTGACGATTATTTCGACTTCACAGGCGGAAACGACGGTTATTGGGGACTAGGCCTTGAACTTGGGGATATACTCCAAGAGATGGGCATAGACCTTGGCGAATTAGATATTGAGATCGGAGGCCAAGGTGGAGATATCCATGATTTGAACATAAACTGGGACAATATGAACATTGAGGGATCTTTGCACGGCAAAGCCTTGACAGCTATAGCGCCTTTTGGTGCCAGCTTGGGTGAGGTAGGAGAACCGTTCTTCCTGAAACCAGATAACTATGACAACCCTGGAGGCGATTTTGAGTACATAACATATCATGGTGAGATAGACAACTGGCCAGAAGGGCTTGATGACACTTACCAGACCTTTCTCATAACAAGCTGCTATCTGTATGAGACTTATGCTGCTCCTTTGGTCTGCATAGACCCGGATCTTTATTCAGGGTCAAAGAAAGTCTGCGCGCCAGGAACCCAAACCTGGGGCGGAGGACAAGGCGCCCCTGTTGCTGTGACTAAGATAGAGCAGGAGACCACACCTCAAAAGGTGTTTTTCACGATACACGTCGCAAATGTCGGCGGTGGAACAGTCTATGATAAATGGTGGTTGGGAAAATGTTCTCCTTATTCGCAAGGCAGGACAACCCTCAATGAGCAGAACGTCGTAAATCTTGCATACGTTAAGATAGGCAAAGACTTCCTAAACTGCGTGCCTGAAACTCAAAACATAAGGCTGGATGAGTCTGGGCGTGGCCAGATAACCTGTGTCTATGACATAAGATACAACACTATCAAGTCAGCCTATAACACTCCATTGATTATAGCACTATGGTACGGCTATGAAGAGCATACTCAAAAACAAGTCTATTTCAAAAGAATAGGATGAACACGAGGTATCAAAAATCAAAGATTTTTGGGACCTCTCAAAATAAAGAAAATTTATCGAGGTGATTAATATGAGAAAAGTTTCGATTGCATTGCTCGTTTTCGCGAGCCTGATGTTGTTTACAGCATGTACAGAATCCGGAGATGTCACCGGGCCAGCATCTGCCGAATATATCGGCGGGACAACAGGATTGCTGATAGATTTCTTGGAAGATTCCCCCCCAGCGTCTATTCTGGATAATAGTCAGCAGACATTTACCATAACTGTCCAGCTTGAGAACGGCGGAGAAGTGGATATACCCAAGGATAAATGCTGGGTGAGCATAACAGGGATAAATCCTGAAGATTTCTACAGCTCCATAGGTGAGTTGACAGACATAAACCCTGATGAAAACATCGAGGGCAACAAGCTCAATCCTGATACAGGCCAGACCATACCATCATATCCTGTCTATGTAGAATTCACAGACTTGAAGTATGTGGACTCTTTGTCAGGAGGAGGGCACAACTTCCCGGTCTATGCTGATGTCTGTTATGAATACGCGACAGAGGCAAGCGCTGAGCTATGCATAAAGAAGGACTTGACAGACAGCCTGGATGATCATGTGTGCCAAGTGTCAGGACCTAAAGATTTTGAGACCTCCGGAGCGCCTGTCCAGATAACGACTTTTGAAGAATATCCTTCTGGAAAGAATGCCATCGCTTTCACTTTCACTGTGAAGCACATGGCCAATGGAAAGATATCCCAGCTAGGCACAAGGTGCAGCGATTCAGTTACAGACGAGAACAAAGTGAAAGTGACTGTAGATACTGACATCGAAGGAGATCTCACCTGCAGCGGCTTGACAGACCTGGATGCTACTACCGGCTCTGGTTATATAAAACTCTCTGGCGGCGAAAGGACGGTCCGATGCACTCAGAAGCTTCCTCTTGAAGATAAACGGACAGACCATATCAAGATAATCAAGTTAACCCTTGATTATGACTACTTTGACCACAAAGAGACGACCTTGAGAGTGCAGCACAGCGAATTAGATGAGTAAATTTTTTTATTTTCTTTTTCTCTTTCTTATTTTTGATTTAGAAGAACAAATTTAGCCAATAAAGCCTCTAGTTGAATATATTCATCAGCGCCTTCTACCATATGAAACTCTGCTTCACCGCATTCCTTTATCATCTCGAGTTTCTTGTTCTTGTCGATGTCTAGCTCCCAGATCTCTTTCTGGATCTGCTTTATTATGTCAAGGCCTGCAAGGCCGTAATTTAACATAGTGTCTAATAGTTTGTGTTTGGCTGTCATGAAATCGCCTTTTGTGGCTTTTTCTAGCACGTCTTTCACTTCTTTGGGCCTGGCGACAGAGGCAACTCCGTAGATGAGGTCTTCTGTTATCTTAGGACTGATGGCGGCGCAGCTCTGCATTATGTTCTCTGCTCTCCTCACATCACCTTCGCTGACGTCATAGATTGCCTCTTTGGCTTTAGCATCAATGTGAAGTTTCTCTTGCTTTGCGATTGAGTCGATTATTTCGTCGATATCTTTCTTCTCTAAAGGCTTGAACCTGAACACAGTGCATCTTGACTGTATGGGGTCGATTATTTTTGAAGAATAATTGCAGCTTAGAATAAATCTGCATGTCTGGGTGTAGTTCTCCATGGTTCTTCTTAATGCTTGCTGTGCTTCTTTGGTTAGGGCGTCGCATTCGTCTAAGTATATGATTTTAAAAGGGACGTTTCCTAGAGCACGGGTTCTTGCGAAGTCCTTGACTTTGACTCTGACGACGTCTATTCCTCGTTCATCAGAAGCGTTGAGTTCTAGAAAGTTCTGATGCCACTCGTCTCCAAAGAGCTGCCGGGCTATGACTAAGGCTAAAGTAGTCTTACCTATGCCTGCAGGGCCTGCAAATAGAACGTGTGGCATATTCTTCTGTTTGACAAAAGCCTTGGTCCGCTTAACTATTTCCTTCTGGCCCTTGACTTCAGAGAAATCCCTTGGCCTATATTTTTCAGTCCAGATAGTGTGTTCCATTTTCCCCCAGATATGAGAACTTGCTGGGATTTATAAGGGTTACGGTGCTGTGGCTAATGTATGAATATAAAGAGAAAAAGAGATAAAACTAAATAATATCTTCTTCAGCGACAACCAAGAAGTCTCCGATTGCGATTACAGCAGAGAAGGGGATCAATATCTCGTTCTGCTTGTTCTTCTCGAGTTCCATCTTTTCGGTGTAGGTTGTAGGGTTCTTGAGTACCAAGTGGATTAGTTCGCCTGAGCTTGTCTCGAACACTATGTCGCCGACTTCGCCGAACTTCTTTCCGCTCTTGCTAACTACTGTCTTTCCTAGGAGTTGTCTTGAAAATTTTTTTTCTTCTTCAGCCATAATCTTCACCCACTATGATTTTTAGTTATTCTCCCCTCTTTTATGATAAAAATAGTGGGGCACAAGTATATAAAGGTTTCGGAAATGCACATCTCAACTGCCTAATTCGAGGACGATGTGCCTCTTATCTGGGACAGAAACATAGATACTTTCCCCTTTTTTGATGCCTAAACTCCTCACCACATGGCTATTTAAATAGATACCCAGCCTATCCCCTGAGAGCTTCACTACTTTCTGCTTGATCTTGAGAGTGGTCTCTCCTAGCTCCTCAATGACCTTTTTAGAAGATTTTGGATCAAATGCATAATAATCGCATTTTGGGCACTGGTAGCTTATAGCCTTTTTTCTAGCTCCATGTACCTTTACTTGGACTTTTTTCAGCGTTGCTTTGCATTTTGGGCAGTTCATTTTGTTCTCTTTGCGTTGATTACATAAATTATATTATCTCTAATCTCAAATAACAGGTAATAACCGTCTTTTTCTATCTCAAATTTCTCGCCTTTCTTCCTTGGATTCTTGGTCTTGAAGAGTATTTCAACGACTTTGTGCCAGGGAACATCTTTCTGATGCTCTTCGATGTAATGTTCTGTCGCGCGTATCTCTGTGAAAAAGACCATCATATCACTACGACTACATTTTTGTAGTATTTTATACTATATAAATATTTTGGTTTTCGTTCAGAAAAGCAAAGCTCGGAACGGTAGTGACGATGTTTCGTTCTCATGAAAGAAAAGATCGATTTATCCTTAATAAGTGTGATTCAAGAATTTTCGGAGAGGGTTCGGCAATGTCGGAACTATAGCACCTTCATCTTCCCTTTCATGTATTTCTCGTCGTAGCACCACTTTTTCAGGGAGCAGGATGCGCACTTGTTCTTGTTCTCGCATATTGTCGGCAGATCCTTGCTCTCTAAGAGCTCTATGACTGCGTCTCTCTTGGTGAAGATGTCTTTTTTCAGGAAAGGATTCATCAAGACCTGCCTTGACTCGTTCAGATCAAGGTATTTGACAAAGCCTTCGCTCACATTATAGCCTTTGGTCTCTAGCATCAACATGTAGGCGCCTATCTGGAGCTTATGTCCTGGCCAGATGCCTCGCATAGGGGCGCTGCCTGTCTTCAATTCAGAAGGCACAGCCTCATTAGGATATATAGCTACTTGGTCTATTATGCCTTTGAGCTTCAGGTCAGGGACGTCCAACTGCATCTCAGACTCTATCTTTGGAGTGAGCTTCTCCCATAATTCCTTGCCCACAACCTTGTATTTCTTTATGGAATTGGCAAGGTTAATGGCCCGCTCCTGTGATTCCAAGATAACTAAAGGCCAAGTCTTCTTGAAGAGCTCAGGAAGGTTGATTCCGAGCTCCTTAAGCTCTGATTTGCGCTTTATGATGCTCTCTCTGAGTATCTTAGCATGCTCTTTCTTATAATCCTCGAACAATTTGTCATAGCCTTCTGGTTTTTTCACTGCTGTGACTATCTTCTCCTCTATCTTGTTTATGTTTTCGTAAGCTTCGTGCCTTATAGTGCCCTTAAGCATGGCATCTTTCATAGGCACCCAGAGTTTCAGGACTCGCTCCAGGAAAAGCTTTCTCTGGCAATAGTCATAGCTAGAGAGAAGGGTTACAGATATCATATATGATAGAAAGAGTGCCGGGTTTATATAAGTTTTGTAGGAATGTCCAGTGCTTCGCAGCTATTTCTTATACCTAAACCTTTTGTTGTATTTTTCATGGTCTACGATGTCGATTACGAATGCTATTATTTCTATCTCTGTACCTCCTTCTCTTATAGTGTATAACATTCTCCAGAAGCTTGGAAGCTCTACCCTGTAGAGGTTGGTTATGCTGTATTTCTCTTTGTAATAATTTGGAATCAGTCTTTTCTGTATGGGGTTTCCGTATCTGTGATCTGCCTTTATGTGTTCTTTTTTGTTTTCTATAGCTTTCAGGATTGATTTGTCAATTTTGTGTCTGGATTGTTTAAGGTAGAAATACACTTCTTTCGCATCTGGAGACAGCTTTACTGTTATTTTTTTCATATTGTTTTGTATGAAGAAGTCCTTAATAAGATTATTTGAGATTTTTTCGGAAGGTTTTTAGATTTCATAACCTTCTGCAATGGCCTTTGCTAATTTTGGGCTGTTGTTGACTATCCAGGTGATTCCTTTTACGCTCATCGCGATCTTGTTGCTCTTGTCTAGATAGTCTAGTACATGCAATAAAGTGGCATGGTTGACTTTCCTAGGCAGAGCTCTTTTGAGCTCTGGTATGGTCATATCGCTGCCAGGCATGTCTTGTAATGCTTTTTCTACCATTAATATAGTTCTTAATGTTGGTGAGTGGTTTTGTGACATTTTTGTATCAAATTAATATATTAATGTAAGTAATCGATACAAGTTTATAAATATTTTGGTTGTTTTTTTACTATATGGAAAAGAAATAGATAACAGAAAACATTAAAAAGAACAACATTTACTTCACTCTTATGACACCTAAAGAGAAGTTTGACTTGATAAAGAGGAACACAGAAGAGATTGTCACAGACGTAGAGCTTTTGAAGCTTTTGAAGGATAAGAAACAGCCTGTTGTCTATCTTGGGACAGCTATAACTGGCAGGCCGCATATAGCCTATTTCATCTTTGTCTTGAAACTAGCTGATTTCTTGAAAGCTGGCTTCAAGGTGAAGTTCCTGCTCTCAGACCTGACAGGAGCCCTGGACAATACTCCTTGGGACATCCTTGACAAGAGGTATGATTATTATTCTAAGATCATCCCTTTGATGTTCAAGTCTGCGGGTATTGACATAAAGAATTTTGAGTTTGTGAAAGCCACGGATTTCGCTCTGAAAAAGGATTATTGCTTTGATTTATTAAAACTTAGTACATTCGCAAGTGTCCACGACGCTAACAAGGCAGCTTCAGAAGTTGTCAAGATGGGCGACAGCCCTAAACTGAGCGGACTGATATATCCTTTAGTCCAGGCCCTTGATGAAGAATACCTTAAGGTAGATGTCCAGTATGGTGGTGTGGATCAGAGGAAGATATTGATGTTTGCAAGGGAATATCTGCCCAAAGTCGGCTATAAGCCGAGGATTGAGGTCATGACTCCGATGATACCTGGCTTGACAGGCACCAAGATGAGCGCTTCAGATGAAAGCTCAAAGATAGACCTTTTAGACGATCCTGAGGCTGTCAAGAAGAAGATGGCCAAAGCATTCTGTCCGGCTGGAGAGATAAAGGATAATGGGGTGTTGGCATTCACAAAATATGTTATCTTTCCTATGAAGGATTATAAGAAGCAACGCTTTGTGATAAAGAGGCCTGAGAAGTTCGGCGGGAACAAAGAGTACAAGACTTATGAATCTTTAGAGAAAGACTTTGTGTCCGGAGCTTTGCATCCTATGGACCTGAAGAACGGGCTTGCTGACGAGATAAACATACTTTTGGATCCTATCATAAAGGGGTTTGCAAACAAAAAAGACCTTGTGAAGAAGGCTTATCCAGAATGAAACTTTCTCTATTCCAGAACTACATGCAGAAGGAGAAGATTGGACTGTGCGTATTTCCAGGTTCAGACCCTAATTTCTTTTATTTTGTGCAGGAGAATCTTCCTAAAAGTCTTCTTTTGATCTTCAGGACAGGGAAGCCTGTGATTATCACTTCTGGTTTGGAAGAGAAGCCGAAAGGATTTAGGATTGTAGAGACAAGGAAATATTTAATTGAGATAAAGAAGCTTGCGAAAAAGCAAAGAGTTCAAAAAGTTGGTGTGAACAAGAAGAAGCTGACTCATTATCAATACCTGAAATTTAGACGGTTAGGTGGGATGGTCGATGTTGGAAGTGTTCTTTTGGAGATGCGGGCACAGAAGACACCAGCAGAGCTGGTGAAAGTGCGGAAAGCATGTAACATTACTACCAACATTGTGAATAAGCTGATTAAGAATCTCAGGAAGTTCAAGACAGAGAAAGAGATAGTCCAATTCTTGAAGATTGAGACGATAAAGAATGATTGTGAACTTGCTTTTGATCCTATTGTGGCTTCTGGGAAACGGGCTGCTGTTCCTCATGCAGCAAAGTATGGCAGATTGACTGGTTTTCTCGTCGTGGACTTTGGCGTGAAATATAAAGGATATTGTTCTGATATGACAAGGACTTTCTACAAAGGAAAGCCAACTGAGAAGGAGAAAGAACTTTATAATCTGGTTTTGAAAGCTCAGCAGAAAGCCATTGATAAAGTAAAAGTTGGTGTGAAAGGCTGGGAGCTTGATGGAGCAGCCAGGAGGAGCTTTGGCAGGCTCAGAGACAAGTTTACGCACGGATTAGGCCACGGCGTGGGCGTAGAGATACACGAGAAACCCAACCTTCTGAAGGGCTCTAGGGACGTTTTCAAGGCTAATATGGTGTTTACAGTGGAGCCAGGCTATTATGATGATATTGGCATAAGGATCGAGGATACAGTCTTATTGACGAGAAAAGGGCTGGTTGTGTTGACGAGAGTGCCGAAGAGGCTTATTTGCTTCTAGTTGTTACTTATTAGTGGTTAATAACCGAAAGATTTATAAATAGTGGGCTTCAATAACCCAATATGGAGTATACAAAAAGAGTTGCTGGAGAATATACTGTATTTGTCAGCGATGAAGTCTTAGATCAAGATGCTGTTTCCCTAGATAAAACTCTAGAGACTATAGGCGGTTATGGATTTAGAGGTTATAGTACGGGTGGCAAAAATGGAGTATTTCTCATAAGAAAAGGCAAGGATAGCCCCTTGGAAGCCACATTAGATGGTTTTGAGGCTAGTGCTGCCGGTGCTGAGTTTCAAGAAAGATTCGGTGTGGCGTTTGGTGAGTTAAGACGGATCAAACTAGTAACTCATAGGGATGATGACACAAGAGCTGTAGGTTATTATTGTGGGGATTATACAGAACCTACTGAACATAACGCGGATGCTGGAGAGCCAAATACTGCCCCTCCAGAAACCCCTGGCAAAACAGTAATGTTGGTCAAGCTAGCAAAGTATAGAAAAAGAAGATAAGTCTAATCAAGGAATGATTGCATGAATTGCTGTTGCTCCAGGAAGCTTAACTTCTCTAATCCACCTCGCAACCCTTTGAGGTATAGGTCCTAAACCACCTGCTTCTGCTGTGAAGAAAACAACCTTTAGCTTTCCACTTTCGCCGGCCCTTCCGCCAACATTGCGGTATAATGTCCTTAGCTGATCTTGAGTCATCTCGCCGATACGCCTTCTTACTGCAGGGGGCGCATCAAAGCAAGGAACCAATTCGCCGGCCCTATCCACAGCCAGAACTCCTCCTCTGAGGATTTTTTTAGCTTCACCTTTGCCAACGATTCTTCCCAAAACTTTAACACCTGGAACTTCGTCTACATATTTCAGACCTCTGACAACTCTTCTGGCATTTCCCCCGCTGACACCAAGAAAGACAAGTCCGCCAAAACCCCATCTCCGATCCATTTGGTCTCCATGCCAATCGTATCCTGTTGCTGCGATAGTAAGGTCCTCTCCAGTATCCAACGCAATGCCTGCCAGAAAACCAATATTTTGCTTACCTTCTCTAGCCATGGACTGCTGTCCTGTGTAATGCTCAAATGCATCTGTTTGTAGTTCTATGGGGGGAGTATCCCCATGACGATTATCGTAGAAATCCACCCATTGCTCTAAAGCGCTCTGCCCGTACCATGTTTCTTCAAATATAGGCCAGGCCTCAACTTCAAGCTCTGGGGCTGTATAAAAATTATTATCCTCAGGGTTTGAGCTGTATCTGTATGCTTCCTCACCTTCCAGACCTGTTGGATCAACATATATCAACGGGTTGTTGTAAGCATACCCATACCAATTCCTCCCATCCTTGATTAGGTCTGCTTGGGTAAACCTTCCAGTATCTGCATCATAATATCTTGCCCCGTAATACATGAGTTTTCCTTCATCTTCTTTGCCAGTAAAACCAAACCTTTCTGAGCTTGCTCCTAAGGCGTCTCCATAAGGAAGAAATGTGTTCTCTTCGACAAGAACCCCTGCTGTATCGGTTGTGGCTCTAGCGCTGCCGAGTACGTCTTGGTGTATGTAATGGAGTCCGTCTTCAGAATACTTCGCTTCTAAGCCAA
>JBDRIN010000104.1:0-3872 GCA_043815805.1 archaeon
GACATCATGGCATGCCGCATTGATAGGAAAAAATCTTCTGGAGCAGTACTGCAGGATTCCAGTCCAAGTAGAATATGCTTCTGAGTTTCGCTATATGAACCCTATCCTGGAAAAAGATGACTTGGTAATAGCCATAAGCCAGTCAGGAGAGACCTTAGATACCCTATGCGCTCTGAAAGAAGCCAAGAAAAAGGGCGCAAAGACCTATGGAATAGTCAACGTCGTAGGCAGCACCCTAGCAAGAGAGACAGATTGCGGAATATATGTCCACGCAGGGCCTGAGATTGGAGTGGCTTCTACAAAAGCATTCACAAGCCAAGTCACAGCTTTATTCCTCTTTACTATGGTACTCTCCAAGATAAAAGGCAAACTGGACCAAGAGAAAGCCATATTCCTAGGCAAAGAGTTAGAAAAGATCCCTGACAAAGTCCGCAAGATACTGAAGAAAAACAAAGAGATAAAGAAGCTTGCAGACAAATATGCGTCAAAGCAAAACTTCCTGTTCCTTGGGAGAGGAATAAATTTCCCTACAGCTTTGGAAGGTGCCTTGAAATTGAAAGAGATATCTTACATCCATGCAGAAGGATATCCTGCAGCAGAGATGAAACACGGCCCTATAGCTCTTATCGATGATAACATGCCTGTAGTTTTTATAGCGAACAAGAACGGGATTGCCTATGAAAAAACACTAAGCAACATGCAGGAAGTCAAAGCAAGAAAAGGCAAGATCATCGTCGTCGCCACAGAAGGCGACAAAGAGATAAAGAATCTTGCTGACCATGTCATTTACGTTCCAAAGACCATAAAACCATTAGAGCCGATCCTGAACACTGTGCCTCTGCAACTTCTAGCGTATTATACTGCTATTCTTAAAGGCTACGATCCTGACAAACCTAGGAATTTGGCGAAGTCAGTGACTGTGGAGTAAGATTATTCTCACCCTTTGTCTTCCAATACTCCATAGAGTCTATGTTCGTCGTCTGGATGCCGACCACACGCTGTGAAAGAGTGAGGATATTTAGATACTGCATCTCCGATGAAGCAAAGGCGCGCAATCGAATCTTCTTCATTAGACACTAATCTTTCGACGTTTTCTGGAAGCAAAACAGTAATTGCTGTTTGCTCTATGCCACCTCCCATGAAGTAGCCCATTGTTTCTCCAAAACCTTTGTCTAATCTGTCACCACCATAGACTCTTATTGCAACATCGGTCTGTGCGGGATTCAAACCATTTGGTTTTGCTGGTTCAACTATGAAATGTCCGTACTCTCCAGGCCTTGTTTTGCTTGGTATGAGTTCTAATGCATGAAGCGCAACTCTTGTTATTCTTCTGCTTCTTTCAAGCTGTGCAATGACTTCTTTGGCCTGTTCTATGGGGGGATAATAGTTTCCTTGGGTGCCTAATTGGTTTGCGGCTTCTGCAATGTTCGCGAAGACAAGGTTTGTTTCTGGTCCGCCCAGATAAAGAACGGGTTCTCCGTCTTCCACTCTATACAGACAAGAATCCGATGTGGTGATTGTCAAGTTTTTCAGTTCTTTATCCATTCTTCTAGAAGCAATGATCCAGGCAGCATCCGCTATCTTCGAGAACAAAGGAACAATGGTTGCTAATTTTCCACGTTGAATTGGCATTTTTGTCTCCCCCACCTCTTAAGAATCTTATATTAGGAATGGGAGTAGTAATATAAACTTTTCGCCAAAAACCTTTTATACCTACAGATTCTTCTATCTCTATGAAACTAAAAACAGGCGCTTTCACAGGACGTTTCAATCCAGTGCATAAAGGCCACATCAATGTCATCAAGAACATCCTTTCTGAGGTTGATAAGTTGATAATTGGCATAGGCAGCTCTAATCTCCAAGATACTAAAGAGAATCCTTTTTCTGGAAAAGAACGCAAAGAGATGCTGGAAGCTTATCTGAAAGAAGAAGGCGTCGACATGAGCAAGATCAAAATACTTTTACTGCCTGACAAGACAGACTATGATTCTGCCATAAAGAACCTTTTTGAGCACTGCGACTTTGATATCTTGTTCACGCACGATGAAGAGTTCATCAAAAGGTTAGAGTGCAAGGTGAAAGTAGAGAAGCTGGAGCGCACAGGAAAACTAGCACACATCTCCTCGACAAAGATACGAGATGCGATTTCTAAGGATGAACCTTGGGAACAATGGACAGGAAAGGATGGCTCTAAGTTGATAAAGAAGTTTGGTGGGATAAAAAGGATAAAAAAAGCGTATGAAAAAAACTGACACTATCTTTTATGCCCTTCCAATATCAAATATGGCTGTTTTCCTTCAAGGCCGTTGAATATGCCATATCTATCTGCAAGCCATTTAGGCACTGCCGGTTCAAAAAGGCCATCCAACTTCAAACCAGACCCTTTGATCGCTGCTAAGTGGTCTTCAATCCTCGAATGGCAGAGTGCAACCTCCAAAGTTTTTCCTTGGACAGTCTTTACTTTAGCGTCGAACCACCGACCTCTGCTTTCTTCATAGTCAAAGCCTTCATTTTCTACAATGGTTGCTTCTCCAAACTCGTTTGTGTAGATATTTCTCGGATGTGGCATTGAAAGTAGAACTCTTCCGTTTGACACTAGAATCCTATGCACTTCTGAGTAGAACTGGGGAAGTTCGTCCGGTGACAGGTAGTTGGTCACGCAGTTTCCCACAGCCGCATCGACGGAGCCGTCAGGTATAAATGGCATGTGCCTTACGTCGCCGTGATGATATTCTATTCCGAACGGCCAGTCTTTCTCTTGTGCCAGCGCTGCCCGAATCATTTCCTTGTCTAGCTCTACACTGATGATCTTTCTTGCAAAAGGAAGCATCTTTCGGGAAAAGTATCCTTCTCCTCCGCCCAAATCCACTGCGACTCTGTAAGGTGCGCCCTGTTTAAACAAGTCCAGAACCATAGTCCTTACCAAAAAATCACTCAAGTGCTTGGGATCATCACCCATCCAGCGTTTTGCTTGGTGTGAGTAGTCGAAATGTCCCATATTAATCACCAAATTTTGGCAGCAGCATAGAGATACCTACTCTGTGTTCTATTGTGGGAATTGCGTCTCCGTCGTTTCTCAAAGCAGGGGCATAGCTCAGCGTGAATGGTTCGAAGTCTATGCTGACAATTATTTCTCCGTAGCCCCATTGCGGAGCGTCTTCTACTCCAAGCTTCCAGTCTCCGAAACTTTTCAGGTTGATTCCCCAAGGCAGTTCTGCGGTGATGAGATATTCTGCCAGGGAGACATCTTCTAAGACCCCGTCTTCGTTGAACCAAACTGGAAGGTACGCCACTGTTGCTGAGATGTTGTCTGGCAAGAGCGGTACTTGTGTGCTTACGCCGATTCCAAGACTTGAAAGGGGTTCATTTGCGTGTATGCCTCTAACTCTTGGGCCGACGCCTCCAGCTACTGGTCTGTCTAGAACTGTCTTGCCGAAAAAGCCACCGTGGTTTTCGTACAGTTCTAAAAAACTGAATCCATTTATGCCACCAGGCAAAGGGTAAGGTGCACTTACTTTGGCATAGTCTTTGCCTCCTTCTAATGATTGGATGAAACCTATGTTTGTGTCTGCTAATGCACTCGATGCTGTTGCAGCAAGTATTGTTACTGCGGCCAGTGTTGCTAATGTTTTTGTCATGATTATCACCTTTTTAGTTACTACTAATTAATAGTTATAGTATATAAATCTTCTCTCCCCCTAAGTGCGTAGTAATATTTAAATACTAGAACGCTTATTTCTCCTCTATGGATACTGAAATACTCAGGAAAATAGGGTTTACAGAAGGGGAAATAAGGGTTTACAACGCCTTGATAAGGCTGGAGAAAGCATCGACGGGCCCCATAATGCAGGAGTCCGCCATCTCCAGTTCTA
>JBDRIN010000105.1:0-5282 GCA_043815805.1 archaeon
ATTATGACGATCCAGAATGTGGATTCTCTGACCTTGACGAAGATAGCTTGCCTGATTCCAATGACAACTGTCCTCTGCACTACAATATAGACCAAGGCGATGAAGATGAAGATGGTGCAGGAGATGCCTGTGATAATTGTCTAGGATTATATAATCCTGACCAATTCGATGCTGACCAGGACGGACTTGGAAATGATTGTGATGGCTGCGTCTATGATTACAATCCTCTGCAAGGGGATATAGATGGTGATGGTGTTGATGATGCGTGTGATTATCTAGATACTGCGATTGATTTCTTCGTAGAGTACAGGGATACAAACAATGTGAGCTATGACAATGTGACTGGCGGCGGAACATGCAACCAGTACGGCTGTTCTGACTTGGTCAATGAAAGAGCTTATTGCCCCGGACCGAACTATTGCGTGTGGAACGGCAATTGTTATCTTGGCGATGGGACTGCAGTGTTGAATATCGACGCTCCTGATGAGTATACGAAGCATGAAGCCATGTGCGTCGGCTTTGGCTGGTGGGACTTGGATACTGGCGGAGAAGCAGGACCAACACCTCTTCCTGGCATGGAGATCTGCGAGATGGCTAATTATACTTGGACTAATATCACAGATGCTGGTGTTGGGGAGTATGAATGGTCATATGATGGTTGGAGCTGCTGCGGAGACGACTCTAATGAGTACGTATGGGTTGATAACACGTGCCATCTAGGGAAGAAAACCACGCCCAAGAAGAACATCATAAACACGCTGTTCAGAAAATAAGTTATTTTTTCTTTTTTTATTCTTATTATTCACAAAAAGTTTATAATCTATAAATATTGGGTGGATAATAGAAACTTAATCTTACTATTTGGCCTTAAGAATCTGATTATATCGAAGCCAAAACCATGACCAACCCGGCAACTAGGGGTATGGTCAAGTTGTCGTCTATCCTTGCAGGGATCAGTTCTGTTATGGTGGCTGCTATTGCTCCGAGAACTACTGCTAACAGGCCGATGCCCATTGTGTAGTGGAAGATCACTCCTATGATTATACAGACAAGAAGGCAGGCTGCGCTTCCTTCTAATGTCTTCTCGAAGATCTTTATCTTGCCTGCTGTTATCCCAACGATCTCTGCCAGTGAATCTCCAAAGATCAGGTAGAACAATGCAAGTATTGCTATAGGCTGGGGGAAGAAAAGTATGCTGATGAAGGCGCCTATCAAGAAAAGAGTTGTCGTCGTCAGTTTCTTCTTCTCTTTCTCTTTTAGCACCATCTTCAGCCTTTGGAAGACAGTCTTGTTTATCTCTGGGTTCGTGAACCTTATTATCTCAAGAATCAAGAAGAACACGATGAATACAGCTGTAAATATCAGCATGAATCCTCTTGGCTGGAAGAAATAGAGTATAGGGAACAATAGGCCTCCCATCCGCCACAGTTTTCTCCAAGGTTTGAGCATGGTTTGGTAATATGCTTGTTGTTTATATGTTTTTTGAAAACATTAATAAACTCGCATATTCCTACTAACACTATGATCTGGCTAGCTTTGTTGATAGCGTATCTTCTAGGAAGCATCCCTATGGCTTTCATACTCGGAAAGCTCATCAAGAAGAAAGATATACGTACTTTAGGAACAAAGAATGTCGGCGCCACTAACGCCTTTCAGCAGATAGGAAAGTTCGCAGGCATCTTCACAGCCCTCTTTGACATGATAAAGGGAGTGTTGGCCTTCTGGCTCGCGTATCTTTTGATGCAGAGCTTCGGCTTCTCTATATTCTGGGTTTTCGCAGCTGGTTTTGTAGCCATCGTAGGTCATATGTGGCCGATCTATCTCCAGTTCAAGGGCGGCAAAGGCACTGCTACAGCCGCCGGACTTATGCTGATGAGCTTTATAGTGCTTATCGTGATGCACAGCATCAACATGTGGTTCTTCATCATCCCGATTGCTGTCGCTGCTGTCGTAGTTTTCACCATCAAGAAGCCCATATTGACTTATTTCATCTTCGGCGGCGCCTTGACAGTCTTTGTGATAATACTTCTTGGCTTCTTTGAATGGACATGGTTCATGATAGCCTTGACTGCCTTCCTGATTTATAAGTCTATAGAAGGTTACAGGCAGATGGGCCATTGGTGAAAAACTTTATATAAGCAACTCTTCTCTTCTCTTCCATGAGCGAGCTTTTAGAGCGATACAAAGAACTTGGAGAAGACTTCGACCCCGAAGATATCGAGATAAAGAGGTCTTTACGGGCAAACACTCTTAAGATTGATGAGAAAGCCATAGTCAAAAGGCTGAACAAGGAGAATATCTACCTCATCAAGGTGCCTTTCTTGGACTATGGTTATTATTATGACTCAGAGTTCTCTCTAGGAGCGACTCCTGAATACTTGCAGGGATATTATTATCTTCAAGAAGCTGCTTCTCAATTACCTGTCCAGGTTCTCCAGCCAAAACCTGGTGATTTGATCCTGGACATGGCTGCGTCGCCAGGCAGTAAAACAACGCAAATAGCACAATATATGAAGAATAAGGGGAAGATTGTTGCCTTAGACAATGACACACGAAGATTGGCTTCGCTTAGGAATAATCTAGAGCGCTGTGGTGTCATTAATTGCGTTCTTTACAAGAAAGACGCTCGCTTTGCAACAGACTTCAAGATGGAGTTCGACAAGATATTGCTCGATGCTCCCTGCTCAGGCAATTTTGCCATAGAGAAAGAGTTTTTCGATAAAAGAAAGCTTGCTGACATAAAGGATAATGCTAAAGTGCAGAGAGAGATGCTTAAAGCTGCAATCAAAGTCTTGAAGAAAGGCGGAATTCTCGTCTATTCTACGTGTTCTCTAGAGCCAGAAGAGAATGAGATGAACATCAATTGGCTCCTGGGCAAGTTTGACAACCTAAGCCTCGAAGAGACAGGACTCAAACTTGGAGATGAAGGCCTTGTTGAAGTGTTCGGAGAGAAGTTGAATCCAGATATCAAGAAGTGCAGAAGATTCTGGCCGCATAAGACGGATACAGAAGGGTTTTTTATTGCAAAGATCAGGAAACTTTAGGTTTTACGTCCACACCTAGTGAAGAAATTTATTTTGTGTAGACGTATCAAAAACGTATTTTCTCCTCTTTCAGTAATTTTATCAAGAATTCAAGGAATGGCCGAAGATTCGCTTTCAACTGGGCAGCTTCTAGCGTGTTGTAATACCTAAGCTTCTTTGAGTTCGGTATGTTGATCATAGGATACTTGTTCTTGTGAAGTATGTAATTCATCAGCAACCTGCCCACTCTGCCGTTTCCGTCCACAAACGGGTGGATAGATTCAAACACGACATGGGAATACGCTGCCAATATCAACGGATGCAGCTTTTTCTTGTTATTAGAGTGCCATAGAAGGAGTTTTCGCATCTCTTTCGGCACATCTTTGGGTTTTGACGGCAGGAACTCGACACCCCTTATGAAAACCTGCACGTCTCTATATGCGCCTATCTGGTCCTTCAGCTCTGTTTTTAGTGTGTTTTTGACGACTATCTCGTGTAATTTCAGTATTAGGGCTTTGGATATATCTTCCTTAGTCTTCAGGATGAAATCAAAAGCTTCTTTATGATTAAGGGATTCGTTGATTTCCCTTAAAGATTTTGCTGAAGGAGTCCTCTTTTCGAACAATAACTGAGCTGTCTCCTGCAAGGTCAGAGTGTTGCCTTCTATGGCTGTCGAGTTGTACGTAAAAAGGGAGCAGAAGGCTTCATATCTGTTCTCTTGGTTTTCTTTAGGTTGTTTCAAGTAATCTTTTTTTATTTTTCCAAGCTCTTTTTTCTCTTTTTCAGTGAGCAAAGTGCTTAGGAGCATCATCTCTTTATCGGCCTTTTCCTCTTTTTTTGTCAGCTCTTTTTTTGTCAGGTTTGCTCCAAGATAGACTCTTTCTTTTTCTACTTTCTTGCCTTTTCTGACCGATTTGGCCCTATAATGATATGTTTTCCCATTCCTTCTCTTGGTTTCTGTATAAGCCACAATATCTGTACGTCTACAGTATTTATAAATATTTCGGTTGTGTAGACGTAATCCTCTAAAAAATCCCTAGAGAAGGAAGTATGTCCACGATATTGATTAAAAAGCTGTGACCTTAAAAGGAATAGTAGTAGGTATAAACTTCCTTTTTAAATATATGCGTTAACTTTATAAGTGGTGGTTTTTCCCTATTTCTATATTATTCGGAGGGGATATAAAATGCGACACGGAGACTTTTTATTCACATCAGAGGCGATGACCGAGGGTCATCCAGATAAAGTGTGCGATCAGATAAGTGATGCTATTCTAGACGAATTGATAAGGCAGGATCCTAATTCAAGAGTGGCTTGCGAGACCATGGTCGGTATGGGTTTCGCTTTAGTGACTGGAGAGATCACCACAAAGGGCTTTGCTGACGTCCAGAAGATAGTTAGGGGGGTCATCAAGGACATCGGCTATGATAAGCCAGATTATGGGTTTGACGCAGACACCTTGGGAGTCCTGGTATCAATACACGAACAGTCAGCAGATATCGCTATGGGAGTAGACGAAGGCAAGAAGCACGCTATTGGGGCAGGAGACCAGGGCATGATGAGCGGTTTCGCCTGCACAGAGACCAAAGAGTTCATGCCTATGCCTATAATGCTAGCACAGCGATTAGCAAAACAGCTTTCTGAAGTCCGAAGAAGGAAGATCATACCATATCTAAGGCCTGACGGAAAGACCCAAGTCACAATCGAGTACAAAGACGGCAAGCCAAAAAGGATTGAAGCTGTCGTAGTGGCTATACAGCACGATCCAGTCAACCTTGCGAAGCTGAGGGCAGAAGTGACTAAGAAAGTCGTATTGCCTGTCTGCAAGAAGTGGATGGACAAGAAGACCAAGGTCTACATCAACCACACAGGTCGTTTTGTAATCGGCGGACCAGTGGCTGATGCAGGCATGACAGGAAGGAAAATCATATGCGACACCTATGGCGGAGTCGGAAACCACGGTGGTGGAGCTTTCTCAGGTAAAGACCCGACCAAAGTGGACCGAACAGGTGCTTACATGGCCCGTTATATCGCTAAAAACATCGTCGCTGCAGGACTCGCAGATAAGTGTGAGATCCAATTGGCCTATGTCATTGGCGGTCCAAAGCCGTTGTCTATAATGATAGATACCTTTGGAACAGAGAAAGTGCCAAGAGACGTCCTGTACAAGTTGGTCGACAAGCACTTCCATTTGGATGCTGGCGGCATGATAAAGCAATTGAATCTCAGAAGGCCGATCTTCAGGAAGACAGCATCATT
>JBDRIN010000106.1:0-4838 GCA_043815805.1 archaeon
ATGAGAGCCCTTCAGTGGCTCTCGAACAAGGACTTAATCAAGCTAGAGGCGTCTCAAAAAGAGCTCATAGATCTGGACGAGAACGGCCTAATATACAGGAAACAAGGGCTTCCGGAGACTAGATTCTTACTGGCTATAAAAGAAAAGCCCCTGAGGCTCAGCCAACTCATGAAGAAGACTGGACTCACCGACCAGGAGATCAAGATCTGCATAGGCACTTTGAAGAGCAAGGCAGCCATAGACATGGTGCAGGGCGTAGAACTTTCTTTTATGATAACGCCGCAAGGAGAGCGCCTCATAGCAAACGACTCCCTTGAAGAACAGTTCTTGAAAAAAGACTTTCCGCTCAACAAAGATTCATTAGTGGACGAAGAACGATTCGCCTACAGTGCTTTGTCAAGAAGAAAGAACATAATAAAGACTCTCGTAGTCAAGACTAAGACAGCAACCCTAACAGACCTGGGCAAAGACATACTCACAAAAGGCTTCAAGGATGAGAAAATCGTAGATGCCATAACCCCTCAGCTGCTGAAAAGTGGAGAATGGAAAAAGAAGAAGTTCAGGGCCTATGACATCAAGATAAATGTTCCAAAGAAATACTACGGCAAGAAACACTTCGTGAATGAAGCCATCGATTACATTCGAAAAATCTGGTTGGAGATGGGCTTCAGGGAGATGACAGGCACCATGGTCCAGACAAGTTTCTGGGACCTGGACGCATTGTTCGTGCCGCAGGACCATCCTGCAAGAGAGATGCAGGACACATTCTACATAAGATATCCTGTGAAAGGAAAAATACCAGAAGCCCTAGCGAAAAAGATAAAGCTTGTCCATGAAAATGGGGGTGACACAGGAAGCCTCGGCTGGAGATTGCCCTTCTCAATGTCAAGCACAAGGCAACTCCTATTACGAACACACACAACAGTATTATCCGCTCAAACAATATCCAAACTCAAGAAAGAAGACCTGCCAGCAAAGTTCTTTTCAGTAGGCAAAGTCTTCAGGAACGAAGCTCTTGGATGGTCACATCTGTTCGAGTTCTACCAGATTGATGGTATAGTCATAGATCCAGACGCCAACCTGAAACACCTGAAAGGCTATCTGAAAGAATTCTACAAAAAGATGGGCTACACAGACGTCAGGATGCGGCCTGCGCATTTCCCATACACAGAACCAAGCATGGAAGTAGAAGCCTTCCACCCAATAAAAAAACAATGGGTAGAGCTGGGCGGAGCAGGCATATTCAGGCCAGAAGTAGTCAAGCCATTGCTGGGCATAGACGTACCAGTTCTAGCTTGGGGACAAGGACTCGACAGAATCATAGCAGGTTATTACGAGATAACAGACATAAGGAATCTCTACGATAACGGACTTAAACAATTAAGAGAGATGAAGAAATGGGTGAAACTGTGAAGAAGATACTGTTAATCGGGCTTGTAATTGGTCTTATGATTGTGGTTAGTGCATGCAGACCTAAACTCATACCAGACGAAGGTTATGTGTCTCCCTGCCAACCGTACTGGGAGATCAATAATCTAGCAACTAAAGAAGAGAACGTGTCTTTGTGTTTCACTATTGAGAATGCGACGTGCCAGAAGAGTTGTGTAGTAAATTATGCTTACACGCTTAAAGAACTAGAGTACTGCGAATATGCAAAAGATATTTATGAAAAAGAAGATTGTTACACGGCTGTTGCAACCCAAACAAATAATTTTGATATCTGCAACTCTGTAAATAATAACTTGGCAGGTTTGCATTACAGACCAGAAGAAACTTATCGTTGGTGCTATGGAATGCGGCAAGGCACAGAAAGAATTCAAATTGAAACAAACCCATATAAATTTTGTGCAGAAGTAACACCTAAAGGATATTGCCAAGTAGAGGCAGTCAAAAGTATTCAAGATTGTCAACTCTTGGCAGATTTATCTGTCTCGGATGAATTGATAGACTTGTGTTATTTTAAATTCACAAATAAGTACTTAGATCCGCAGTATCCTGAGTTTATCGGAGAACTGCCTTATGCTTGTACGAGTTTACGCACAGAAGAAGCCAAAAGCTATTGCGATAAATTAGTGGAAGAAAGCAATGTGCCCAGCTCGTCAGGAATAGGAAGTAAATAAAAATGCCAACCATAACCATTAACAAAAAAGCATTGCTCGACATCGTCGGCAAGAAACTGACAGATGCGCAGCTGAAAGAACGCCTTGCGATGCTCGGAACAGACCTTGAAGAGATGAAAGGCAACGAGATCATAATAGAGATATTCCCGAACAGGCCAGACATGCTATCAGAGCAAGGCCTTGGAAGAGCATTGGCATCCTTCTTAGGCAGGAAGACCGGCCTGAGAAAATACGAAGTGAAGAATTCCGGCCATAAAGTTATAGTCCATCCTTCTGTCAACACAGTCCGACCATTCACAGCCTGTGCCATCGTAAAAAACCTTAAGTTTGACAATCAAAAGATAAAAGAGATCATACAGATACAGGAAAAGCTTCATGTGAGCTTCGGAAGGAACAGGAAAAGATGTGCCATAGGAATCTATCCTTTAGAGCACATCAAGATGCCCATAACCTATCAAGCTCTGGAACCTAAAAAGATCAAATTCGTGCCTTTAGAATCCAACAAGGAGATGGACGGAAGACAGATTCTAAGAGACCATCCTGCTGGAAGAGAATATGCACATCTGCTTGATGGCCACTCCAAATATCCTATTTTTGTCGACGCTAAAGGAGACATCTTGAGCATGCCTCCGATCATCAACTCTCACAAGACAGGGAGAATAACTTCTAGAACCAAAGAAGTGTTCATAGAATGTTCTGGCTTTGACTTCCGCATCCTTGAAGAATGCCTGAACATGATCGTAACAACTCTAGCAGACATGGGTGGGAAAATCTATTCTATGGAAGTTGCCTGCGGAAACAAGAAATGCACCACCCCAGATCTCAACCCAAAAAAGATGAAGCTGGATATTGATTACATAAACAAGAGGCTCGGTCTTGACCTAAGTGAAGCCCAAGCGAGGAGATGCCTAGAAAAGATGGGTTATGGATATGAGAAAAAACAAGTCCTCATCCCTGCATACAGGACAGACATACTTCATCAAGTAGACTTAGCAGAGGATATTGCCATATCTTACGGTTACGAAAACTTTAAGGAAGAGATTCCTTGCGTAGCCAGCATCGGCTGGGAAGACCCTCTTTACATCTTCGCAAACAAAGTAAGGGAAATCTTAGTAGGTCACGGCCTCATAGAAGTCAAGAATTACTGCCTGACAGACAGCAAGATTCAGAAAGACAAGATGAACACTAACCTTACACTTGTCCGGATAAAGAATCCTCTCTCTAAAGAATATGATGTCATGAGAGCATGGCTCATACCAGGGCTGATCCATATCCTACAAGAATACAAACACCACGAATACCCCCATGATATATTTGAAGTGGGTCATATCTTCAAAGTGAAGCCTCAGCAGGATACTGGGGTTCTAGAAGACGTCAGGGTCGCTGTCACATTGTGCAATCCAGAGGCAGACTACACCAAGATAAAGCAGATCTTCGACTCCTTGATGGGCGCTTTAGACCTAGAATATGAAATAAATGATACAGACCATCCTTCTTTCATCGCAGGAAGAGTCGGCAGAATATCTGTCAACAAGCAATACGTTGCTTACATGGGAGAGATACACCCGGAGATCCTGGACAACTTTGACCTGAAGATGCCTGTGGCTACTTTTGAGCTTAATCTTACAGAATTGTTGAAAGTGATGGAAAAAAATAAAAAATAAGAAATATAATCACTTCTTCTCAGCTTTAGCTGCCTTGACCGCTTTCTTTTCTATTTTCTTGGCTTCTTTCTTCTCTGCTTTCTCTTTCTTTTCTTCTGTCTTCGCTTCTTTCTTCTCTGTCTTCTCTACCTTTGCTTCTTTTTTCACTTTATCCTTGGTCTCAGCAGTCACCCGAACAGATTTGGTCTTCTCATCCTTGGCTTTGCCCTTCCGGACTTTCAAAGGCCTGTCTGCTGTTTTCTTAGGCTTGGTCTCGCGGACTTCAAGCTTTAGTTTCTTGAACGCGACCTTGACATGGGTTGTTGAAGCTCCTTTTTCAAGCTTCATAACAGTACCTAAAGGCTCCAAGTGCTTCACATTGCACTTCCTACGTCTGGTCTCACCATCTATCAACACGAAAGTGTCATCTATCTTATCAACTATCACGCATTTCATGCCAGCATCTCTGCCGGCTATCTTCACACAAAGTCTACCTATTTCCATCATTTTCTTGCCTCCACCTTCCCTAGAGAATGGTGCTTGTCGCCAACCACACCTTGGAAAGCATTATTTTGCTTTTTGAATCTGAGATTTGATCTTTGCCCTAGTGCATTTGCTGCATAGATTACCGCCAAAAGGTCTTGCATTGGTCTTCTTGGTTTTGGGCACGTGCTTCGCCTTGCTAGGCTTGGTTCTTGGAATTCCATGCAATTGCGCTCCACAGCCAGCACATATTGCTTTTCCAGGAGCCCTTTGTCTATACTTCTGCACAGTATTTCCACCAGGCATCCTTATCTGGACGCGTCTTAGGCTTCTTGATTTATGTTTTCCGCTTGGCATAGACGACGAGAATTAGTGACCATTTATAAATGTTTTCTTCAAGGAAGGTAACATTTGAGAACGCAGTGAACTAAGTTTTTCTTTAAACAACATCAAATATCTTCCTATAGACAGTGCTTAGGATCATAGAAAGGATGATATATGCCCATAGCCAGTTTATCTTGATCTTGTCTCCAAAAGGATATATCTTGCGGTTGCTCACAGTGATCATCTTCAGGCTGAGCTCTTTCTCCTT
>JBDRIN010000107.1:0-6360 GCA_043815805.1 archaeon
CTCACAGCTGTAGCGTTGATGGCAGAGACAGCCGCTATGCTAGGCGGAGCATCATCGATGAACTGGACAAGAGGAGTCAGATAGATAAGACCATCAATCTTCTCTATGAGGTTAGTGCCTACGCCGACACCTCCTATGACATCTTCATCCAAGAATGTGACTTTCTCCCTGTTCATGTAATGTATGACGAGCTCGTCGCTGCCTATTATCTCGACAGAGTAATTGATGCCTCCGATGGTCCGTGGAAGGGTGAATATTCTGGAATAACCGTCTTCTACGCCTGCAGCGACCTGTATCTCGTTGGTTATCAGACTTGCCACCTGATCAAGCTTCTCTTCAAAATTATCCTCATGAGCAGCTGCAAGCCTGTACTGCAAAGCGTAGACGAACACTATAGCTACTAAGAACACAAAAGATATCAACAAGACAAATTCTGTACTGGTCTGCCCTAGCTTATTTTTAACAATACATAATCACCCTTTGACTCAACCCTAACTCGGATATAACCTGGATTAAACGAAAATGTGCATAATGATGGGACTGTGCAGTTCTCTGTGCGTATCTCTATATCGCTGAAAAAGACAGCCTGGCTGGTGCCTGTCTGAGTATAATATTCTATGACCAGCTCTGAATAATCAAGGATGTACATCTCCTTGAACTGGTCCGGCAGGTTGAATTTCAAGGTCTCCCATTGATGCTCTCCGCCGATGAACATCCTCTCAGAGGAATCCAATATCTCCAATCCTATAGAGCTCATCTGGCTCCCGACCAACTCGTCATTGGACCCTTTTGAATAATTATAGAAAAGGAAGGTAGCGGGTATGATGACGACAAGAGCAAAAGCCACTATCAGCATATACTCCATGGCTGTCTGTCCTTTAGTCTTCAAGATAGTACACCTCTTTTTATAATTTATTAAATATAGAAGGTCTATGTTTATAAAATTTGCTCTTTAAGACTATGCCTTAGAGATAAGCTTCAACTGGCACAGCTCCCTGAAACCGTATTTGCCGTTCTCCCTTCCCATGCCAGACTTCTTGTATCCGCCGAACGGGTTGTAGTATTTCCAGCTGTTGCCCTTGTTTATGCAGATGCTGCCAGTGTCGATCTTTTCAGCGACCCTTACAGCTCTCTCTACATCTTTAGAAAAGACCTTTGCTCCAAGGCCGTAGATTGTATCATTGGCAAGCTCGATGGCTTCTTCTTCTGTCTTGAAAGGAACTACAGGAAGGACAGGTCCGAACACTTCTTCTTTCCAGACCCGCATGTCCTTTTTGATGTCGGTAAGTATAGTAGGAAGATAATACGCTCCTTTGAGTTTTTCAGGTCTTTTTCCGCCAGCGACTATCTTAGCGCCTTTGTCAACAGCATCCTTGACCTGTTCTTCTAAAAGATCTAGCTGTCTCTTGGCGACAAGGCTGCCCATGACAGTAGATTCATCTTCAGGATCTCCGACTTTCATCTTTTCCACAAAGACTTTTAGTTTCTCTACAACTTCATCAAAAATAGATTCATGGACAATCAATCTTTTCATGGAGACGCATACCTGGCCCGCTATCCAGAACCGTGACATGGCAAGCCCCTTGATGAAGTCATCGTCCAGTTCTACGTCTTCAAAGACCACTCCTGGATTTGAACCTCCCATCTCCATGACAGCCTTGATGAATTTTTTTCCTGCTTTTTCAGCCAGCAGATTCCCGACTTTTGAGCTGCCGATGAAATAGATCAGGTTGATGTCCTGGTCTGTGAGGAAATCTCCGACCTTGCCGTCTCCGTAGACTTCTGAGAAGACTCCTTCGGGCAAGTCCAGGCTTTCCATTATCTCTTCGAAAATTTTTCCGCATAATGGACATTCTTCAGAATGCTTGAATATGACTACATTGCCTGCAATTAAGTTTGGTATGGTGCTCAACAGGAAATTCTCCATTGGGAAATTCCAGGGCACGATGGATACTGCGACTCCCCAGGGTTCATAGATAACTCTGTGATGCTCATTTTTATCTTCATATGTTATCTCGTCTTTCAGAAATTCAGGAGCGTTCTTGAGAAAATCCTTGAGAAAGCTCACTTCACCATCAAACTCGTCCATGCTTTCGACAACTGTTTTTCCCATCTCTTTAGTTAGGAGAGACATTATCTCGTCTTTCCTTGCCTCGAGTTTGTCGATGAGCGGCTTCAAGAGCTCTATCCTCTTGTTTATGCCGAACTCTTTCCAGGCAAGCTTTGCCTTGTTGGCAGCTTCGACTTTTTTCTTGATGTGATCAAAAGAAGTGAATTCGACTTCGCCAAGCTTCTCGTAATCCTTGGCAGGGTTGGTTGAGATTATGGTTTTCATAAAGAAAGGCATTCTGTAGACTTATATAAATTTTTTGTTTGGCTAAGGCTACTCAACATATGTCGGTTCCTGCGTTCTTCTGCTTATCCTAAGATTCTCTTCGTCTCTTTTTACCTGCAAGACCAGGTTTCCGTAAAGGCCTTCCAATTTCTTTATCATTTCTTCTGTGCTATCAGCGACATGTAATAGATTCCTGTAATCTGTACTTTCCAAAATCTGTTCAAGCTGAGGCCTTGCTTTTTCAAGCATGTCTCCTGTATCAAAAATCAATTCGCCTTCATCAGGGATCCTTCCTTGGCCCGCTTCTGCAAGAAGATACGCTACTCCGCCTGTATACGGCAGCGTAATGACTGGGTTTCCATTCTGCAAAGCCACAAGAACTTCTTCCATAGTGCCCTCTGACCCATTTACTGCTATCATGACATCTGATATCTCTCCGAGAATCTTGTCTCTTTCCAAGGGATCCTTGCCTGCATGAAAATCATGTAATTCTCCTCTTGGTAAAAGGGACGCTATGACCTTATAGTCTGCAATGCGAGATTCATGACATCCATAATCATACGTTTCAGGTACTAAAATAAAGAACCTATCTATGTCTCCACATTTACGACAATAGTTTGCTATTCCCGCGTACACATCAACACCAACACCCGGAGATCCTCCAGTGAGGATAGATCCTCTGTTGAAAGGTTTTATCTCTTTCTTTTCTTCTTCCTCTCCGGGTTTTTGATCTTCTATCTTCATTTTTATAGGAGTCACACCTAAGAATTCTCTCAAAGCAACCCCGACTTTTCTCCCCACCTGGGGCGTGTAAGGCTGGGTCGGAGCCCTGCCCCCAACAATTGTGGAATATGGGCGTAGGTTAGTCTGTTGTCGCAATGCTTCTGCAGTGAATATGTGGATTTTATGTTCATGTTCCCTGTCCATCTCTTCCGGCTCTTCAAAATCCGGATGGTCCGGATTGAGATGTGAAGGTAAATCTTCTTCGTTTTCTATCATAATATTTTCAGGAAACAGGTCATATATAAAGCTTTCGATTGTTATCACTGCAAAGAAACTACATATAAAGAAGATTGTGTGCATAAACAACACGAAAACTAGGGTCACTAACATTCTCAAGTTTTCGCTTAGAACAAGCAAAAACTTTATTAAGGACTAATTAACTCTTTTTAAACCATGGGGAAGAAGTCCAAAAAGGAGAGGAAGCTTCGAGAGCTCAAGCGCCTGAGAAGAGAGAAAAGGTTAGAGCAAAGAGAGATTTCTAAAGAACCTGCTGTTCAAGAGAAAAAGACAGTAGAGCACAGACCAGAGACCAGAAGGGCCACCCAGAGCAAAGTCCCATCTTGGTATTCTGAGCATTACAAGAAGATGCTCATCATCCCGTTCGCAATCCTCCTCCTAGCCATAATCCTTATCGGTGTCCAAGTCGCGACTACAGGAGACTTTGTCAACCGAGGAATCTCTTTGAGAGGAGGACTGAGCGTAACATTATTGACAGGACAAGACATAGATGTGACTCTCCTGCAAAGCCAGCTTCAGGGAGAATATCCGGATCTGGAGATAGCAGTGCGTAGCCTGGCAGAAGCAGGCTCGCAGATAGGAGTCACCATAGAAGTGGGCGTAGACGTAGGCAACCAAGAAAGCATCAATGCAGTCATTGACTCTATAGAGAGACAGACAGGCATAGATAAAGACGAGTTCAGCATCGAAGCCATAGGATCCGCATTAGGAGCAACCTTTTTCAGGCAGACAATAAATGCGGTCATCATCGCTTTCATCTTCATGGCAGTAGTTGTTTTCTTCTATTACAAATCTCTCATACCTTCACTGGCAGTCGTTCTCGCAGCCTTATCAGACATCATAATCGCATTGGCCATCTTCAACCTTTTCGGTTTCAGATTAAGTACTGCAGGCGTCGCAGCCTTTCTGATGATAATAGGTTACGCAGTAGACACCAACATCCTGCTTAGCACCAAAGTATTGAAAGTGAAGCAAGGCACTGTACTTGACCGCGTCATAACTGCGTTCAAGACAGGAATCACCATGAGCACCACAACCCTTGTCGCCTTGACAATAGCATTAATCTTCTCACAGTCCGAAATCATCAAACAGATCATGATCATACTTATCATAGGATTACTGGCAGATATCATGAATACTTGGTTACAAAATGCAGGCATACTGAGATGGTATATAGAAAAAAAGGCAAAGAAAGAAAATGTCTAGTATGAAACAGCTTTTCAAAAGACCGAGAATATGGATCCTTATAGTTGTTGTGCTGCTTTGTCTCTTAGCCATCTATCCCAATCCAAACAATGCCGGAATAATCGTGAACGGTGTCATAAGGAATTCTAGCGCCAGCCTGTCAGGCATCGAAGGGCCTGCGGCAGGAACGCCTCCGATGTTCAAGGAAAAGATTGAGACTCTTAACAATGTACCTATAAACGAGATCTCAGAGTATTACGAATTCGTGAACACCTTAGAGCTGAACCGGACCTTCATTCTGAAGACCAACAAGCAACTCTACAAGGTGACGACCAAGCCGTTATATAATGTGACTGTTCTGAACGAGACAGAGGCATATGAAGTCATAGAGCCATACTTCAACGAAACCTTGAACATGACTGTCAACAAGACAGTTATCAAGACAAGATACAAGACTGAAAAAGAGCTAATAGGCGTGGAACCGATTGGTCTTCTTGTGACTGAAGCACCGACATCCAACATCAGGTTCGGCCTTGACCTTAGCGGCGGTACAAGAGTATTACTAAGGCCGGAAGAAGAAGTCTCCTCGGAGGACCTAGACCTGATAATAGAGAACATAAAGCAAAGGCTTAACGTCTTTGGATTGAGTGATATCATCGTGCGGCCAGCAAGAGACCTGAGCGGAGAATACTTCATACTCGTAGAGATCCCAGGCGCTTCGAAAGAAGAAGTCCGGGATCTGTTGTCAAAACAAGGAAAGTTCGAGGCAAAAATAGGCAACGAGACCGTGTTTACTGGCGGACAAGACATCACCTTTGTCTGCAGATCACCCGACTGTTCTGGAATAGACCCCCAGGCAGGATGCGGAGAGACAGGCGGTGTCTGGGGCTGCAGGTTCAGGTTTAGCATCAGTCTGAGCCAGGAAGCTGCCGACAGGCAAGCAGCCCTTACAAAGGATCTTGACATCATCACAGAGAACAACCAGCAGTACCTGACTAAATCCCTGTCCTTATTCCTTGACAACGAACAGGTTGATGTGCTACGTATAGGCGCGGAGTTGAAAGGCAAGGCAACTACAGACATCCAGATAAGCGGTTCTGGAGTAGGCAATACACGGGAAGAGGCAGTAGAGAACACCTACGACAACATGAAAAGACTGCAGACCATACTGATAACAGGTAGTTTGCCTGTCAAGCTGGAGATAGAGAAGACAGACCAGATTTCTCCTGTGCTTGGAGAGGAATTCCTGAGGAACATACTGTTTGTCGCGCTGTTCGCTATAATCGGCGTCGTTGTTGTGGTCTTCATTAGGTACAGGAGACTGGGCATAGCTGTCCCCATGGTCATAACCATGATATCCGAAGTCATAATCATACTGGGAGTAGCATCAGCTATCCGATGGAATATAGATTTAGCTGCTATCGCAGGTATAATAATAGCAGTGGGTACGGGTGTGGACCATCAGATCGTGATCACAGACGAGACCCTGAAGAAAGAGACTACCGTATTCCTGAGATGGAAAGACAAGATGAGGAACGCGTTTTTCATAATCATGGCAGCCTACTTGACAACCTTTGTTGCAATGCTGCCTCTTATGTGGGCAGGAGTAGGATTGTTGAAAGGCTTCGCGATTACCACGTTAATTGGAGTTTCAGCAGGAGTCTTCATAGCAAGACCGGCATTCGGAGCGATGCTGGAGACGACTTTGAAGGAGGAGAAATAATTCTAGGGCCTGTAGTCTAGTGGCTAACCATTTGGTCCACAGATGACGTTGCCTCGACATGGCAGAGGTCCCCGGTTCGAGTCCGGGCAGGCCCATT
>JBDRIN010000108.1:0-4347 GCA_043815805.1 archaeon
GAAATTGCAGTAATAACGGAAGTGTCTGTAGTGAGGGCAATTGCAGGTAATGCTTTACGTTCTTTTTTGTATCTTCCAACCAACTCGGCAGCAAAATGCTGGGCATCTGCCGCGCTTCCGCCGTTTCCGCATATGAGAAGCGTGCTTCTTTTTCCAAGCGAATCGCAGATCATGGAAACGACCTTTTCAATGTCAGGAACCAGCACAGGCATGGAAGAAACGATATTAGAATGCTCCTTAAGAACAGCTGAAATGTCCATAAACACTCTCTATAAAGAAGGATTTAAATTTCAGCCTATTTCTCCTCTTTATGAAGGCCGAATGATAATGTAGCGATAATAAAAGCAATTGTAGGTTCCGGGATTACCCGGGCCCGTTTTAGTGCAGCCTCAAGAATATCAAGGTCTTCTGATTTGAATGACTTCAGGAGTATTGCAAATATACTAAAAACAAGCAAGCACAATGAGAAGAAAATAGCCAAAATTGCAAGTTTTAATAATTTCCCGATATAAAATGCTAAATCTCCGCTAGCAAGATTAGAGATATGCAGGGTAACTGATAGTATGTATGGATGAAGAACAGATATCAGTAAAAATGAGATCATTCCTGCTACAAGAAGTTTAAGCATGCTTACAGAAAGCTTAAAGTCAAAAAATTTTCTTGAATAATGAAATGTGAGAAGAGTGGCAATGGTAAATGAGATCAAAGAAGCAAACGCCGCCCCGTCTATGCCCCATTGTGGAATGAGAAGGAGGTTTAGAACAAAATTTATTACCAGCACAAAAAAAGCAATCAAAAGTTCAATATGTACTAATCTCATGCTAGCTAACACAGATCCAGGAATGTCAGATAAGGTACGAATGAGTAGACCAAAGGTAAACAACGCCATTGCAATGGCGCCAGCACGATAGTCTTCCCCATAAAAGAGACTGAGCAGATCAGAAGAGAATACGATAAATACTGTTGCAAATGGTATCGTGGCAAAAAGCAACCATCTCATTGATATCTCACATATCTTGCCTATCTCATCGATCTTCTTTTGTCCATAAAGTTGAGAGACAAGTGGGAAGAAGATAGAACCGATGGCAGAAGGAAATATCAAAATCAGAATGGAAAGGCTTGTAGCAACAGTGTAGATGGCAACATCTGATGAAGTTGCATAGAATCCTAACATAGACCGATCTGTAGAACTTATGATAGTCCAGAGGGATGATGTCGCAGTGAGCATAAGACCAAATGGAACGACTTCAGCAAGCAAATCAAGATAACTGATATCGGCCCCGGATGACTCGTGTGATAGTTGATTTAGCACTGAACGCACATATAAAATTGAAACAAAAACTGAGATTACATAAGACAGCAAAAACGATAAGACAATTGTGAATAGATTTACCCCAACACCAAAAGAAAAAAATACAAGAAGAACGAGTTTGGAGAAATTCTGAACGTTGAGGAGGATTGCCTGGTCTTTTATACGTTTCATGCTTCGGAGGACTATACTTGAAAGATTGAAAACTGTAGAAAGGAACAGATAGATTGAAAGAATCTGGAGTACTATAGTAAGATCTGAATTAGAATAGAAATCAGCAATGCTCTTGGACATGAAATATACGAAAAGAGAGATTATGAGAGCTATCACTACTGTCGCACAATAACCAACCTCAAGTAATCTTAGTATCTTTTTTCCTTCGCCGCGTACCCTAAAAAATGGAATAAAGCGGGTAAATGAAGAGGATATGATATCGACAAAAAGTGTTGCAAATGTAAGAAGACTTAAAGCAAGATAAAATGTACCTATGTCTTCCTTTAATGCAACGCCTGTAAGGAAGACAAGATAAAAGAAGGATACAAGTTTGATAGTGATGCTTCCTGCAAGGCTCCAGATAGTGCCTTTTACAACTTCTTTTGTAGATATAGATATGCCCATAAGCCCACTCGCTAACTTATCACATAGAAATCAGGAATACATATTTATAGCGGTTACCTAAGTTCACGAGACCGCACATTTATGCCTGCTTCGGCAAGATAGGTTCGCGCCTTGATTATACTCTGGTCAGTGAAATGGAATATGCTGCCTGCTGAAACTGCTGAGGCGTGACCCTTCTGGATACCATCGGCAAAATCCTGCAAAGACCCGACACCACCCGATGCGATGACCGGAACTTCGACCGCATCTGCAACTGATTTGATCAAATCAAGATCATAACCTGTCCTGGTACCTTCCTGGTCTATTGAAGTCAGAAGGATTTCACCGGCTCCTTGCTCTACAGCCTGCTTCGCCCACTCGACTGGATCAAGTCCGGTTTGTTTGGTTCCGCAATGGCTGAAAACCCCGTATTTGTCTTCATTGCTATCATTTCGTTTGACATCTATGGCGACCACTATGCACTGATTACCGAATATTTCCGCAGCATCATTGATGAATTTCGGATTCTCTATTGCCGCAGTGTTTATCGAGACTTTATCAGCACCCGCAAGAAGAAGTTTTCTTATGTCATCAGTATCTTTTATTCCGCCGCCGACGCAAAGCGGCATGAAACATTCTTCTGCGGTGCGCGATATGATATCAAATAGGGTTTTCCGGTTTTCCTTAGATGCAAGTATATCTATAAAGAGAAGCTCGTCTGCACCTTGTGCATCATAAATCCTTGCAGCTGTTACCGGGTTGCCAGTGTCCCGAAAGCTGGTGAACCTTACGCCTTTCACGCAACGGCCTTCTTTCAGCAACAAAGACGGGATAATCCTTACTTTAAGCATGTTCATTATCACCCAAAATTAATATTTATACCGTTCATTATTTTTAGCCCATATCTGCATAATTCTCAAGCACTTTCATGTGCCTTCGGCCGATTGAACCACAGCCTATGACAAGGAATTTCATGAAGATTATATATCTATATGTACTATAAATATTGTGTGGTATCCCGGGGCTGTGGGACAGAATTAAGTCCCACCTATCTCAAATAGATTATGCCAGAGGGTTGTACAAAAATCAGCAGTATCAATCCTATCATTTCTTCTCTGTGCAATGTCCCAGCCAAATCTTCTTTTGTCAACAGACCAACCATTCTCAGAGGTTTCTCTGAGATAATACTGCTCAAGATAAGAATCCGTATTCTTGACAAAATCAATCAGTGTTCTTTTCCAGTTCCAGTTTCCTCTCATTCGTGTTTTCTTTTTTGGGATCACATATATTTTGGTGTTTTTACTAAATCCATCAAAATAGTAAGCACAACTATAATATCTGTCAAGCCGAATACTGTTCAATTTTATCTCAGTAGACGCAGTCATCTTCATTGCTTTTTCATAGGCTTCTTTCTCACTTTTCCTACTTGTTCCATAGGCAACATACATTCTTGTTTTAATGTCGATAAGTTTGAATGAGTAGACAAATGCCTGCACCTTTTTTCCTTCTTTGTTTTCAGGTTGCTGAGTTTCAGCATCTTTCATTCTCTCTCCTCTTTTTTGTGTTTCTGTTGCATAATGTTTTGAAATTGTGAGAGAATATCCGGTGCCGTCTCCTGCGGCATCAATGTCCTTTACCCCTTTCTTTTTCAGAATAAGGATATGCAGATTATGAAGGGCCATATCCACTTCTTCATCTGAATATAATCTTTCTATTGTCTTGTAGCTGACATCAATATCGCTCAAAACAGAAAAAATTGCAAGCATAGATGCCATCATCCTGTTGCTTTCTCCGAATAATCTATGCAAAAGCAAGAGAAGAACTCTTTGTTTTAGCGTAAGTTCATGAGGTCTGCCAGGTGCAGACGCTATTTGAATTGAATCAACAGCTTCATTTACTAATGGCCTAAGCTGTTTCATCGCTTCTTTTATCCTTAAGGCATATTGTTCCTCGTAAGTTCTCCAGTCTCTCTTTCCTTCTGGATGTTTTTTCCTGTAATCTTCCAATAGAAATTCGTCAATATCCTTTAGCTTTTCTGCGACATCCTTGTAGGTTATTGCCATGGACATATTAGAACAGAAAGGTTTTTAAGTATGTACATGTAAATACTATTATGGCAAGAGAAATAAAAGGAATTACAGGTGGAAAAATAATTCTGAAAGATGAAATTGAAGAAATTTATGAGAAAAAAGTTACATCTTATGGCAACGGTGCAAAAGTTGATGCTCAAAAAAAGCATATAGGAAAACGTGCGTATGTGATTATCTGCAAGGATTAGATTCTATTTTTGTCCCACAGCCCTGTAATGAATATGAAAAAAAAGATAACACAGACACTGATAAAAAAAGGAATAGTGACAGTATTAGATATACCAAAGGATGTAGATAAGCTTGCAGAAGTAGCAGAAACAAGCGTGTCAAATGCAAAAACTATAATAGAAA
>JBDRIN010000109.1:0-2082 GCA_043815805.1 archaeon
CAGACCTATGGGGCAGTTGTTACTGCAATCACTGGCTTTACCGTTGGCTCTACCAGCTTTCTCATTAGTCTATTTGCCCTTGGCACCGCACTTGGTCTTATAGGCGGAGGAGCTTATCTTGGCGTAAAGGCTATTTTAGCCAACAGAGCTAATAAATCCAATCACAATAATGGCGAAAGCAACCATAGCTATGAAAACACTTATAAAGGGTTAACTGAGGCCAAAAGAAGGTTAACTGAACTAAACGAAATAGCAGATCAAACCCCAGAAGAAATAGCTGAAATAGAGACACTAATGGAACTAACAATCCCAGGCATTGTTCACAGCATCTGCCAAGAAGCTATAGAGCGTTCTGTCAATCAAGGTAACTACGAAAACACCCCTGATGGTTTATACAAAGCCTTGACAGACACTGCTACACTTAAAAGCATTAACAATGAAGACAGGTCAACAGAGATTGATGGTGCCATTGTTCAGGTTGAAAGCTATGTCAACCAGATTGAGTTAAACACATATCGCGAGAATTCCCTCTATGATGTTGCCACCGCTAGAAAAGACCTTGAAAAATTCACCAACCTGACTGATAGAAGTTACGCTGCCCGTGACGTGCAGGCTCATATCCAGAATAAACTTAGACAGCTTGAAATAAAACACCATATCCGTTTTGAGATTAACTGTTCTTTGAAGCAAGGCAGCCAATCTCAACCCCTTGATTTTGTAGTTGAGACCGAAGAAGGGTTTGAAGATATGAGCAAAGCTCAAATCGAAGCCCTCTCCAAAGATAAAGACCATGCTAGATTAACTTGTAAAGTAGCAAAGAAACCAGGAACTGGCAGCTATAGCGAGGTTTATAAAGCTCACACCAATGGCCGAGTCTTTGCGCTAAAAATCCTTAAAGAAGAATTCATGGATCACGACCATCCAAAACACGGAACAACCAATAGAAACATTACAGAGAGATCAACTCGTGAGGGAGCTATCATGCAAGAGGCACGGGGAGAGCGCCACGTCATGACCATCTTTGGCAAAGCCAAAGTTCCAGAAACAGATCAGCCAATCTTAGTTCTTGAATATATCGAAAGCAATCTTGAGCAAAGGATTCTTGCCCGCGACCTCAAAGATGACGAAATAATTAACATTTCCCTCCAGATCATTGCTGGTTTAAAAAATCTATTGGCCAAAGGTATTCATCATAGAGATATTAAACCTGCCAACATCTTTCTTGCCACAACAAAACGTGTAGATGACCATTCAGGAGAAGAGATTGAAGAGCTCGAAGTAAAGCTAGGCGATTTTGGTCTCTCCAAGGTTATTTCAACAGATGGCCTCCACACTCGAGGCACAATCCAGGCCGGCACCAAGGCCACGATCCTTTTTCAAGGAGAAGGAGCTTGGCTGGGCACTCACGAATATCTAGCCCCAGAATACTCACTTTTCAGCCATTTAGAAGGGAAGGGATTGCTAGAAGGAGAAGCTGGCAGAGCCATCAGACGAGAGTGGCTAGTCCAAAACGACATCTATGCCCTTGGTGTTATCTTGTACCTAATGAAGACAAACCGACTCCCTGTTCAGATTAATGATTTAGCCTCTTACCGAGCATTTGCTTGTGATGTTATCCCCGGCACTCCATACATCGACCTAGTTGATTCATTAAGAAGAGTAGACACGCCTATTCAAGACATAATTTCTCAAGCCATGGCTAAAGCTGATGCTGATCGACCAGCCAGCACCAAAAAAATTAGTCCCAAAGGCCCTGACGCAAAATTATTCAGCATTATGATGAACGCTTTTGCTTATCTTCCTAGTGAAAGATATAGAGCCTTCACTAAATTAGAAGAGCACTTAAGAAGATACCACGAAGAAGATCCAGAGTTAGTTGTTCAGGGTGACCTAGGCTCAACCTGGGTTCCGTCTCCTATTCATGAAACAGCTGGAATGGAAAAATCAGTCATGATCCAACATCAAGACGCAAAGGCTGTAAAAGCCTTTTGCGAGCAAGACCCAGAAGACCTTGCCAAACAACTAAAGAATCACCTATATGAATATGCAGAATTACCAATCGACCCTGATTTATCCGCGATG
>JBDRIN010000110.1:0-17738 GCA_043815805.1 archaeon
GATGGTTTCTGGATACATACAGCCTAATCAATCCGGAGAGCTGATGGGGAAACTAATTGATAATTCTCTTGGAGATATTAAATGGGAGTTTAATCAGCCAGATATTGAAGTGAAATATCAGAAAATCACAAAAAGCCGCACAGTTTGTAAGCAGTGTAATGGGGGTATTTGTATTGATGATGGAGAAGAATGTTCTAGAAATAATCGTTGCGGTTCAGGTCTTTGCTGTCAACCAGTCAGAGTCTGTGCTGATAACAAGACATTAGTTTGTCCCTTTTGTCCTGAGGGAAAGCTAAACTGCCATAATCAAAGCTGTCTTAAACCCTCAATCAAAGACGCAGGAGACGCATATTCTTGCGTTTGGGAATGCACGTCAGGCATAGGTCTAGAAGGTGTCTGCAAGCTCCAGAATGGCTCTTATTGCTCATCTTCTGGGCAGTGTATGTGTGATGCCTGTACCTATGGTGTATGTAGTAAAACAATCCCTCAGTATGTTAAAGCCAGAATATTTAGGAATATAATGTTAGCTATTGCTGCAGTAGCTATAGGGCTTGCTGTGGCCTGGTTTTTCTTTTGGAAATTCAGAAATGAAAAAACTCAAAAAAGAATAGCAGAAAAAATAGAAGCTAAAGAAAATGTTTTGGAAGCAATAAAGAAACAGATTAATGAATTAAAAAAAGAAGAAGCGCATAAAACTAAAGTAATAAAAAATTTAAGTTTAGAGAAAGAAAGGGTGGAGCAAGAGATTAAACAACAGTGGAATCAGATTAAGCCATTCCCAGACCCGCAGGCCAATAATAGATTAGTTATTATTAATCCTTATTTAGGGGGATATAAATGCTTTTTTCACAAAGACGTTCCTCTAGAAAAATATAATACGAATTGGCTTATTCATAGATGGGTCTGGAAGAAGAAACACGGAAGATGGCCTAAACTAGGTTATCATATACACCACAAAGATGAAGACAAGTATAACAATGACATAAAGAATTTAGAGGAGATATTTGGAGTAGCTCATTACGGATTGCATGGGAATTAGTGTAAGTTATTTACTTCTTTCTAAATATAAACATCACATATGCAATAATAAGAATTATGGTGCCCCAAACAGCGAAATTGGTCAGCACAATATATCCTGCAAAAAGTCCCAAAAACACACAAAGTAATCCTATCTTTCCAAAATCTTCCTTTATGGCGAAAAAAGTCATAATGAAGAGAACGAATGGCAAAATTATAAGAAAAATGACTAATATTGCCGTAGGAAGTAGAGGTTGGAAAGCTTCAAAAAGTATTGATTCTGGATTTATACCTGCGGCAAGCCAAATTCCCTGAATAAAACCAAAATTCCAGATATATTCCCTAAAGAATTCTTTAGTACTAATATTTTTCTTTTTTGGCATTTTTCTATTTAATGGCTATCTTCCCCTCCGAAAAAATCCTTTATCATATGCTCAAACAAGATAGTTATCTTCATGTTCCAGTGCGGTGGAAATAACCTAAAGTAATTCTTCCAGGTATATCTTTCGTCCAAGAATATCATCACGCCTTTATCAGTCTCGCTCCTGATACATCTGCCAGCGCTCTGCAATGCCTTGTTGAAAGCAGGGAACAGGTAACCATAGTCCCAGCCTTTGCCGAACTTCTTGTCGTAATAATCAATGAGCGCCTTGGTCTCTAAATCCGGTTTCTGCAATGGCAAACCAACCACAACAACGCCTTTCAGTTCATCGCCAGGCAGATCAATCCCTTCTCCAAAGTTACCGCTGATAACACCCAAGAGCACTGCGCCTGTCTTTTGATACTCTTTGAAGCGTTCTAAGACATCTTCTTTATCTTTCTTGGTCATATTTCTTCTTTCCAGCAGCATTGTCTTCTCGCAGAGATCATTGAGATACTTGAAGATATCATCACGCAGTTTATAGCTTGGGAAAAACACGATACTATTTCCTGGTATGGCATTTATGGCCTTGGCGCAGTATTCAGCGATCTGCTTATACTGTGATTCGCTCCGGGCGGTATACTTGGTGGAAGTACGGGGTATTATGATATTCAGTTTGTTCTTCTCTGGGAACGGGCTCTTGTATTCTGCTTCTTCAGCATCTACAAAACCCATAAGTTCCCTGAACATGTTGGTAGGTGTCAATGTCCCGCTCATCAATATGACAGAATATGCATTGTCGATGACTTCCTTGGCCACTATGCTAGGATCCAGGCACCTATAGCTCAACGTGATGACTTTCTCCTTAAGACCTTCACGAGCCCCCAATATCCTTGTAAAGCCTAATTCTGAGCCTTGCCATGCCTCTAGGAACACTGCTACTGCACCTATATATGAATATTTCTGCTCTTCCCTTATCTTGTCTCCTATCAAAGAGAGCTCTGATACTAATTCCTCATAATCCTTTATCTTTTTTATTTTATTGACAAAGTCTTCTTTCTTGACATAGATCTCATTCTCATACCGTATCTCTCCGCTTTTGACAGCATCTGCGCTTGCAAATTCTTTCAGCGTCGTGTTGTCGACCTCTGTGGAGTAATTTATGAGTATTCCTCTTATCTTTTCAAGGATCGGCACCAGGTCATCATGCTTGTACTTGCTTGCCTCGCTTATGGCTCTATTAATGGTCAATGTAGACATCCTTGCAGTCGCAAGGTCTTTTATCCTGGCCGGCAGGTTATGGGCTTCATCTACTATTACAATAGCGTCCTGAAGGCTCTTATTGGTCTTCTTTAGGAATATATCCCGTATCTGCGGAGAAAAGATGTAATAATAATCTGTCACGATCACATTAGAGTCTTTTGCAAGAGCAAGGGAGATCTCATAAGGGCAGACCTTCTCCTGCTCGCATAGCTCCATGATCTTCTCTGTGGTGACTGGATTATAAGCATGCAATTTTTCCAATACTCTCTTGCTGGCAGCAGAAAAAGAATCTTTTTTCTTCAGGTTCTCGTAGAAGTCGCAGGCCTTGTCCTCTTTCAGGGCCCTGCAATACTCTGCGAATTCCATGCTCCTGGAGATAGTGACCCCTGGCTGCAGGCAGAGCCATTTCTTGCCGATGATATCGACAGCATTGAACTTCACTTCGTGCTTTTCCTTTATCTCCAGTAGAGTATCAATGGCGATCTTGTGCTGGGTATGCCTGGAAGTTAAAAAAAACACAGTCTTTTTCTTGTCCAAAGAATGCTTCAGGGCAGGCGCTAATGTTGCAGCTGTCTTTCCAAGTCCTGTAGGGGCATGCACTATCAGGTTCTGTCCTTTATCAACTACATCAGAAACCTTCAATATCAGTTGATCCTGTATCTCCCGAACTTTGTCATGGGGAAACAACAAGCTTCTGTATGGACTCATAAAAAAGAGAACGAGGGGGTTTATATAAAGTTATTTCTTTTTATCTTCGCGCTTTTCGCGCGCTTTCTGGGCGTGATTCTTGATGGCTTTTCCGACTTGTTTAAGCCGTCTCCCAGCCCCGTCTTCAATTATCCTCTTGTATCTGGGCCATTCCTGGCTCCAATCTCTTAACACAAGATGCATGTGCTCTGTCTTGTTGCCATACCTGTTGAAGAAGGTGATGAAAGCTAGCTCCTTGACCAGCTTGGCTTTAGGATGTTCATCCGGATAACCAAGGGTTATTATGACCTGTGGTCTTGCCTCTTTTGGTATGTCAAAGATCTCAGCCACTTTGTCCTCGTCAAAGGCACCGACCCAGTTTGCGCCTAGACCAAGAGCATGGGCTGTCAAAAGCATGTTCTCTGCTGCAGCTGCACAGTTCTGGACAGCATACAGCCGCTTGCCTCTTACTCCATAGAACTTCTCTCCTTCTTCAGGAAGAGAGCATATGACTATGACCACTTTGGCATTATAGACGCATGGCTGCTGCAGGCAGACATTATACAAGCTCTTTATGAGAGATTCATTAGTTACTATGATGAACCGCCAGTTCTGGAGGTCTCCTGCGCTCGGAGCCCTTGCCCCAGCCTCTATCATGGCAGCTATCTTGTCGAACTCTACAGGAGCATCTAGGTATTTTCGTATGCTTCTCCTGGTCCTTATGCATTCTAATGCGTCCATATTAACCCTTTGACACTCTAGTTTAATAAATGTTACGTTTACTTGAGCCTTGCTCCGCATGCTTGGCAGTAATTTGCGTTAGGATAATGCCTTGTGCCGCAGCCACGGCACATAATTATGCTCATATGGGCAGGCTGTTGGGCTCTCTGGATCTGTTGAGGATATTGGGGGTGCTGCTGATACGTCGGCTGAAAATGCTGCTGAAGCCGAGGATTATGTTTGCCCTTTTTTTTGTTATGCTTCGAAGCTCGTCTTTTCATCTCCTCGTGGCTGATTCCGTGCTGTGGATGCCCTTTAGGAGTCTGTTCCTTATTCTTTTTCTTGGAACCGACAAGTATTTTGAGCACTCCGATGATTGCTATTACCATGCCTACCCAGAAAAAGACGCTCATGAGGGCATTGTCTGTCTTGCTCGCCACGAATCTGGCATATACAGCCATGACTCCTCCTATGATGAACAATACTATCCCATTTATACCCGCCATATTACACCTCTTTTACTATAATAGCTATATAATATACTATTTTCTTGGTAATATATAAAGATTTTGCTTAAAACAAGCGAAAACTATAAAAACAGGGAATACCAGTATTTATATCCTGTTAACTGCAGTGAGCGCAGATACAGTGGAGGCGAATTAATACGCACGTAGTTTTAACTGATAGTGTCGCTGGAACAGCAACTGATGGGAGCACTGATTCTATTGATGAAGCTATAGCGAGGTTTAATGCTGAGAGTCCTTGTTGTAGAGTGCCGGGTCCAGAAAGAACAACAAAAGCAGTTATGGGCTTGAAGGCAGTCAGAACCAATGGTCATGCATATGTTGTTCTAGACATCCATGCTGCTGTTGATGGGACTCTCCAGGATAGAAGATGCTATGAAATGTCTCATAGTTCCTATCACTCTCCTTCAACGGTTTTTAGTAACATAATGGATCCTTTGCATGATCAATTGGTGCAAGGCCATTGCCAATTACCTATTCTTGATCATATTATGTACAGCTCGCAATGTCCAAGAATTAGTTCTGTTCCAGAAGAAGTTCTACAACAGTTAGAAGCTTGGGAATCATACAAATAATCCCAGCTTCTCGCCTCTGTTGACAGCGCTCACAATCATCCGTCCTATCTTGTTGTTCTTCGCAATCTTGATTATGCTTTTCTTGCTGGTCCTTGCCGTCAACAAATAATCACCGTCCAGATAGATGTCGACGTCAGAATTGACATAGCTCTGGCTCAGAGCAAACGTTATATTGGACTTGTGGATCGACACATCGTAATTCACCTGTTTCTTGTCTTCGCGAACCATTTTTATCTGGTCGTCGATCTCTCTTGTCCTCTCATCGATCTCCCGGACATCTATACTCACACCAAGGTGTCTCTCAATCTTCTCGATATTGCTTCCGTTCCTGCCGATTATGCTGCTCTTCTGATGCTTCCGCACATAGACTATGCACTTATTCGCATTAACCATCTCTACTTTGGGATTATCAGAGTATTTCATGAATTCCTGTTTTATTTGCTGTTCTGCCAGATGCATGGCAGGGCTTCTCTGCTCTATCTTCACAGGTATCACAACGGTCTCTTCTCCATAAGTGTAGATTTCGAACTCAAGTTTGCCGGTCTCGAAGTCATACACGACAACCACTGGTCTTGCAAGGTCAGCTTCTGTCATTCCAGAGGGCATCTTGACTTCCATGTCTAGAGAAAACACCCTATCCACTTGTCCGTTCTTGATGAAGATGACAGTATCCACAATGTGGGGGATAACGCCAAGTTCAATCCTGCCGATGAATCTCTGGATAGCGTCGATAGGTTTTGTCGCGTGGATCACGCCGATCATGCCGACACCAGAAAGCCTCAGGTCAGAGAACAACCGGAAGTCATCAGTATTTCTCATCTCGTCAAAGATAGTGTAATCAGGCCTGCTCAACAATAATATATCATGGATCTCCTGTGAGCTCCCATGGCTTATGGAATACTGTGTGATCTCATCAGGCAACACCAGATCTCTAGGAGCCTCGACTGTCTTCACGACCTTGTCTTGCTTGGCATAGTACTCTGCCAAACTTTGAGCAAAAGTGGTCTTTCCATGGCCAGGAGCCCCGGCTATAAGGATGCCTTCTGCCTGTTGGGAGATCCTCTCTTTGAGCTTCTCAGAAATCTTATAATCACCCAGAGACAGCTTTTTTATAGGGCGGACTGCAGTTATTTCATATCCGTCTGAAAACGGAGGCCTTGTGATGACAATCCTATAATTAGACAGCTGGATGATAGAAGACCCTCTTCTCTCAAGCTCCATGAATCCATCTTTGCGTATCTTAGTCTCTTCTATTATTCCCTTTGCCAAACCCCGGATTTCTTCTGCATCAATAGGTTTCTTGCTTATCGCCACATAGCGCCAATTCCCAGGGACACCTTTCTTTGCCTTGGGGATGCAGTTCTCTTTGATGTGCACGCTCATGGTATCCTTGTCAAAATATTTCTCAAGGGCAAGCGGTTTCTGCTCTACCTCGAACTCTATGAGTATGACGTCTATGCCTTTTGACTCCGCAACTAACGCTTGTACCTTATCGCCTGTCATCAAGGTGCCTTTCTCTTCCTGGGCCAGTCTCCTGATGATAGAATCTATCTCTCCTGCCTTTGCATGCTTTATCTCGAAATCATCAGGCCGAGAGCCTTTGAATTCCAAGACAAACTTATTCTTCTTAGAGAGTTCCCTGAGCTTCTTGAGCTCTTCCAATCCAAGATAACCGACTTCACGGTTCCTGTTGGCCTGCGCCTCTAACTCAGCAACAACCGCTTCATGTACAATGACAAATTCTGGCTTCAGCTCTTTCTTCTCGATCTTCTTGGACAGCAGACCTTCTATTATGATAGAAGTATCCGGTATTATCTTTTTGGCTTTTTCTTTCATATAGCCAAGAAATATCTAGCCCTTTTTAAAGCTAACTGAACCAGTGTATTCAAAGCTAATGTTGCCTAGCGAAGTCTAAGAAAGCATAAGCGAATCATGAAGAATAGTCAACATAAGATAATAAAGAATCGAACGGAGCGTAACATTAGCTGAACAATCCTTCCAGCGTCATCTCCCAGGTATTCAAGAGAAGAAGTATCTGCTGCCAAAAGCTGTCTGTGACCACATTCACCTCGACTGTCTCTTCATCATGATATAAGTTCCCTTGCCTGTCTTCATATTCCACACGGATATTAAAGATGTTATCTTTATACTTCAGGTTCTTGCCCTGGAACTCCAGGTTGAAGAGGTTATCCTTCTTGATGTTGTCAATTACCCATACTTTCTCAAACAAGTCATGGGTCACTGTCACGACTGCCTTGTCTGGAGGGAAAGCAGATTCTCTATGCAAGGTGAAGCTCAAGGTTCCCAGCTCTCCGAAGCCAAGCTCTTCCGGATAAGTCACATTGGTTATGTTCAAAGTGGGCTTGTCCATGACATTCACTAATATATAGGTTGTCTTTATGAACTCCTTGTTCTCTGCCTTGAAAGCGAGGTTCTTTACTCCTATTGTGGCAAAGCCTTTTGTGAAATTAGCGCTTGTGTTGCCAAAAGCCTCGACTCTTGTGTTTTGACATTTCCCATTGTAGCATATTGAGGTGTAAGGAAGGATGGTGCCTGCTTTGTTATAGACTACGCAGTCCACTGTCACGGTCTCTCCAAGATAGATCTTGTCCTTGCTTGGAGTGCAGTTGAGGCTTACATTTGCAGAATAAGGCTTGCTTTTGATGTCTTTTTCTGACGATATCAGAGCTTGGATATATTCCAGATTGTATATGCCTGTGTTGGCGTCTGCCTCGAAGCTTATCTCTGCATGCCCTTTCCTCCTCTCCTCTATTATCACGGGGAAAGTGTATTTGAATCCCTCTTTTAGAGAACCAGCCACCTTCAAGATAAAATATGCTTTCTTTTTTTCAAAAGGTAAGAGTAACAGTGATTTTTCATCGTTCCCCACGACGCTAATCTCTTCAGGAGTTCCCAGCTTCAGCATGATAGGGACATAATGGTTCTTCTTATTGGTGGCGCTAACAGTCAAGAGATTATAGGATCCGAACCCGACTTTGCTCTTGAAGATCTCGGGCTCAAGGCTTATTACAGACTTGAGGACGTTTCCTTTCCCTATAATGGAAGTCTCTGTGTCTAAGCCTCTTGATTCGATGTTTATGTTCTTGCCGTTGGCAGAGAAATGCATAGAAGCTCCTTGTGCATCCACAGACTCCTCAAGTTTTATGTGCGTCGCATCCAGATAGCCGAGCTCTTTGTAGGTGACGTCAAAAGGCACCCATCCCACATCAGGAAAATAGACCTCTGCCCATCCATGCGGCCCCCATTCTTCTTCCTCAGGATTTATGTTGGTATATGATATCCCAGAGACGAACTTAGCAGGCACTCCCACTGACCGGCACATAGAGATGAAAAGGCTTGTCAGTTCGTCACATACTCCTCTCCTGTTCTCAAGGACCCATGATGATTTCTGGGAGGCTTCCACAGTTATGCTGGAAAGGTCATACTCTATGTTCTCCTCGACCCAGACAGCCAGGTTGAATACTGCTCCATAAAGGTCGTCTTCTCCCTGCACCAGGTTGGCGGCAAGATCCCTTATCTTGGGGGTCACGTCGCTTATTTCGCTCGGTGTGAGATAATCATAATACTCCCCGCTGATATCATTCAATGGGAAATCTATCTTTTCAAATACCTTCCTGAACTCATTATAGTCCTTGGTGCCGATGATTACCTTGAAATTAAGCTCATTGCTCTTTGGGCTTTCCCAGAAAAAGTTTATCTTATCACCGACCGTGGCTTTAGGATCTGTCTCAAGATGCATGATCTCCTGCCTATAGGTCACGTCAGGCACCCATGTCAGATTCACTACGGCTGTGTTCACATAATAATCCCCTGAAGTAGGGATGATCTCTACCGCACCAGTTATATCTGTCCTTAGCTGCAGATAATCGTAATCAAGAGGCTCCAAGGCAGCAAAGACAAAGCTAGAGAGGACAAAAGCCATCACTATATATAATATGCATTTCTTCATATATCCCTCTCTGAAAACACTCATATTTAAATGTTATCAAACTAAATATTAGTTCACTAGCGTTCTCAATATTTCTTTATTCTAAAGTAAATATTTATAAAAGGCAATATTTCTCCTATGAACCTGCTCAGGTCGCATAGCCTGGTATTGCGCAGGATTGCTAATCCTGTTCCTTCGGGAATCGTGAGTTCAAATCTCACCCTGAGCGTTTCTTGTCTTTTAATCCTGTTTTTACGTTAATTTTATAAATGAACCAGATTTTTCAATACAGTTATAGCGGGATGGGGCAGTCAGGAGTGCCCGCAGGGCTCATAACATCTTTGTTAAGAAACCCTGAGGTCGAAAGTTCAAATCTTTCTCCCGCTATTTTTTCTTCCAATTTTGTCAAAGAAAAAATTTGTTACTGGCGGATATTTCTATTTTTTCTTGATTTTTTTCCAAAAAACATTTTTTTCTTTCCAAAAAATAAATTTTTTTCCGAAAAAAACAAAACATTTATAAACTTGTTTTCCCAAAAATACAATTAACTGGTTTTTTCAAATGAGTGAGGTGATATATCATGCCAGCAAAAAAGAAAAAAGCTAAGAAAGCAACTAAAAAGAAAACAACTGTAAAGAAACCTAAGAAAAAGAAGTAAGTATTTACACTTGCTGGCATGCAATGTGTCAGCATTTTTTTCTTTTTTTACATTTGATTCTTTAACCACTCTTTCATGAAGCGAATTCTTTATATACTACAAGCTTTGTTTATCAGTCTATGGCAGAGTTAAAGAGAGCACTGGGTTATCCGACCATAATAGCTTTATCATTGACGGCTATGATCGGAACAGGTATGTTTATCGGCCCTGCTGTGGCTGCCAAGTATTCTGGAGTCACTTCTCTCTTATCCTGGGGCATCTTGGCTGTCATCACCATATATGTCTCTCTTTGCTTTGGAGAGCTGGTCAGCATGTACCCCACTGCAGGAGGGGTCTATGCTTTTGCAAAGCATGCATATGGCAAGTTCGCCTCTTTTATCATCGGCTGGATAACCTGGCTCGTAGGCAACATCACCACAGCTGTCTTGATAGTGGCTTCTATGAGTTATTTTTCTCAGATGCCGGTCTTTACCCTATTCTTCAGCTGGGCGGATTCTTATCTTCCCTTCTTGACACCAGGGCTTCTTCAGCTCTTTATAGCGATCATCATAGTCATCATATTGAATATCGTGGCCTTTAGGGGCATCGAGGCAAGCGGGGGCATCCTTATTTTCTTTGCTTTTATAACAGTCGGCGTCATCTTGGCTGTTCTGATTCCAGGAGCGTTCCATATCCAAGCATCCAACTTCACGCCGTTCATAACAGCAGGTCCGATATTAGTTTTTGTCAGCCTCTTCTTCATCATGGAGACTTTTTTCGGATGGGAAAGCGCCACCTTCCTTGCAGAAGAGACAAAGGATGCTGAACGAGTCATTCCCAAATCTCTTCTTATCACTACTATCATCGTGGCTATATTGGGCGTCGGCATGGCTGCAATGATGCTTGGAGTCCTGCCTCTAGGAACTCTTGTGAGTTCTACAGCTCCTGTCAACACCTTATCGTCTTTCTTGTCTTTCAATCCTGTGTTTGCTTCTGCGCTCAGTGTAGGCATCATACTGGCCTTGATTGGTTCTGCTGCAGGAGGCGTAGTGTCTTCTCCAAGGCTCTTGATGGCTCTTGCCAGGGACAAGCTTTTCATACAGCAGCTTTCAGAGGTCCATCCCAAGCATAGGACACCTTATAAGGCCATAATCTTCCAGGCTGTCATAACTATTCTAGTTGTCATCATTGGGTTTGGTAATTATAAGATATTGTTGAGTATGCTCGTGCCTCTAGCATTGTTCATGTATATCTCTGTCTTGCTTGCTGTAACCATATTGAGGTTCAAGAATCCTGACAAGAAGAGGTTCTTCAAGGCCCCTTTCGGCAAGATCGGGCCAATCATAATATCCCTGTTCTATTTGGGAATAATAATCTCCTGGTTGGCGACTGAGACAGGCGCCCTGTCTCTTTTCAAGGTCATAATCTCTTTTGTATTGTTGGGCATCCCGATCTATCTCTTACTGATGTTCTATTATGATCCTGATGCTATCATAAAGGTCAACAGCTGGTTTGCATATGTGGCGTTGTGGATGGAGAACTTTCTGCTGCCAATCAGTGTCAGGAAAGAGATACTTGCTATTTTCAAGGATCTCAGAGGCAAGTCTGTCCTTGATTACGGAGCAGGCATTGGCACCATGACTTTGCACCTTGCAGAAGCTGTTGGGCCAAAAGGCAAGGTCTATGCCACAGAGCTCAGCCCTAAGAACATCATGATACTAAAGAAGAGGTTGAAGTATGAGGGACATTTCCATGTCGAAGTCATCCATGATCAGCACCAAATCAATCGTGTGCATCCAGACGTACACATGGTCGATTATGTTTTCTCTGTCGGAATGCTTGGATATATGCAGGATGTGAAGAGCATACTCAAAGATATCAGGGACATTCTTCCGGAGCATGGAAAGATATGTTTTGTAGAGTACGTTGATTTCTTCTGGTTCATTCCCAACGTGCCATGGCTTTCCAAGGATGAACAGATAAAGAAAGTCTTCAACGATGCAGGATTTTCTGTCAAAGTTGAGAGAAGGAAAGGGATATTCTGGAAATACGTCTTTGTCTATGGGATAAAATCAGATGAAGATATACCGTTCATTTAAGCTTCTCAAGATAGTTCAAGAACTTGAAATGGTCCTCTGCACAGTCTTTGCAATAAGAGTTTTTTGGCAGGCCGCGCATGCAGAACACAGCTTTGCTGCCACAAACCATGCATTTCTTTTCTGGTCTTTGTTCTAAAGCATTAGCTTCTTTCTTAACTTCTTTCAATGTGGTCATGAGCATTAAGTTCGAAGGGTAAAGCTGTCCTGTGAGAGATAAGACGCCATACCTCTTCCGACATTGAAGCTTGCACCTTGAAGTACGCTGCCTAAGACGTCCCAGATAGTTCTTTTGTCATAATACTTTTTAAATTTTACGCTCTCAAGGCCGATTTCTTGCTTCAAATATTCTTTCACTTCGTCTTCGCCGCCGAGTTGGTCGATCAGGCCAAGATCTTTTGCTTCTACACCCAGATAGAAAAGGCCTGTGGCTAATTCTTCGACTTTATCTTTTTCCATGTTTCTGTTGGCTGCGACATCTTTCACAAAGAAATTGTAGATAATGTCAAGCTTCTGCTGTAGGATAGCCTCTTCATCAGGGACAAGCTCTTTGTAAGGGGTCCCTATGTCTTTGTATTTTCCAGATACTAGTCTTGTGTAAGTGACGTTGTATCGCTCTAGCAGGCCCCCGAACTCTAGATAGGATCCGATGACTCCGATGCTTCCTGTGACTGCCATAGGATTCGCTATGATATAGTCTGTCGATGTCGCTATCCAATAAGCTCCTGAAGCTCCGACTTCCCGTATCCAGGAGACAGTCGGCTTCTTGCTCTTCTTCAATTCATTGACCACCTCATAGCTTGCCACAGCTCCGCCTCCAGGGCTGTTTATCTCTAAAACAATGGCTTTGACACTAGCATCATTCTCTGCGTCCCTTATCTTCTGGATGATCTTTGTTGATGAAGCATACTCTGGCGCAAAAAAATCAGAACTCGAACCTGTCCTTAGGACTCCACTTATCTGTATCAATGCCACATTACCTTGTGATTTGGTGTACTCTGAACCGCTGCCAACGCTCATGATCATGACAGAGCAGCCCATGAAGAACAATAGAAGGACCACTATGATGATAAAAACGACCCACCAATGACTGTGCCTCTTTTTTTCTGGCTCAGGTTTCTTCTTTTTTGCCATTAATCACGATAAAAGAGTGGTGCGTTTATATATTTTTAGGTTTTTGGCGCAAAATTTATTAATCAGGCATTTGTTTTATCATCATGGAACTGAGAATCAGGGCTGCGGCTATAATAATAAAGGATGGAAAGATGTTGATGGTCCGCGTAGAAGGATATCCTGACATCTGGACCCCTGGCGGCAAGCTTGAAAAAGGAGAATCAGACCTTGATGCATTGAAACGGGAATTAGATGAAGAGATTGGCGTGGAATTGGTTTCAGCAGAGTTTTTCGGAGAGTATATTGGAAAGTCTCCGTATCATGATGATGTTCTGACCAAGAATAGGATGTATCTCGCAGAGATAAGCGGTGAAGTAAAGCCTGGTGCCAGGCACGAAGTCTTCTGGGTTAGTAGGGAAGACTTTGAAAGCAAGAAATATCCTATAATATATATTACTGCTGAGCAGACTATTCCTGATCTGATAAAGAAAGGTATTTTTTAGAAATCACACATACCTTCTTATCTCTTCCAAAGGCCGTCTTTTGTCAGGTTTTCTTCTCAAGGATTTTTGTGTAGGATAACCGAGCTGTATGCCTGATACCAGTTCATAGGCTGGATCTATGTCAAACTCAGCATAGAATTGTTGTTTGAGCTCGGAGAAGCTAGGAAAGATCTTTATGCCGTCTTTTACTCGTGTGCCTATGCAGCGGGCGTATGCCTCTAATAAAAGGTTCTGCATGGCCATGGCAACACTGGTCTTGACGCTTTGAGAGACTAGTTCTGTGAGTTGCGGGTCTTTGGTCAGCCTTACTGCTTGAGAGATGCCCGGCTTGTCGTAGGGTTTTGCAAAAACTAGCATATAGACTGGTGCTTCATCAAACTTGCCGTATCTGTGGAAAAATCTTAGCATGGTCTCATAAGCTCTTCCGAGTATTGGCTGGATATCTTTAAGGCTCGCATATTTTTTCTTATAGCCTTCGTCTATGTACCAATTCAGTCTTTCTTTGGATTCTTCTGTATCAAATACTAAGAAAAACCAAGGCTGTGTGTTGGTGGTGGAAGGCGCCCAACTAGCCATCTCTACAAGTTCATCGATGGTCTTTCTAGGTAGTTCTCTGTTTTCAAACTCAGAGATGCTTCTTCTACCCTTGATAATGTTTCCTATTAGGCTCATATGCAAACCCCACACAGTCAAGTTTCCCACCTGTTACTGGCATTTTATACCTCCGCTCCAAGAAATCTTGGAGTGAAATCTCACCTCTCAGAGAATGGGAAAGCCCGCCCATATATAAAGTTTTTTCCAAAACACTTATAAAGACTTATCTTGTTCTAGGACTTATGGGCAGCGCAGAGAAAGCTGAAAAAGAAAGGCAAGATCAGATTGCCGAAGAGATCCGAAGAGTCAAGATGCCGAGGGGTAATCAGACTCTTGGTATTCTTGAGAAGAGATTAGGAGCTTCTAGATGTCTTGTCCGTTGCTTGGATGGTAAGACAAGGAATTGTAGGATCCCTGGCCGGCTCAAAAGAAGATTATGGGTCAGAGAGAATGATGTTGTGCTTGTGGAACCTTGGGAGTTCGGCGGCGATGAGAAAGGAGACATCATCTTCAAGTATAGGCCTACACAAGTGCATTGGCTGAAGAAACAGGGGCATCTGAAGCAGCTCGAAGAGACAGACGAATTCTAAAGTGTTACTATTGTATAATTTAGACAAAAGCAAAAGATTTAAATATGAGAACGCTTAACCTTCTCTTATGGGTGGCAGATACTTATACTTTGTTATGTTGGTCTTGATTTTGGTTAATCTATTGTTTACAGCAGTAGTTACCACAGGAGCATACGGACCTATAGCCTGGTATACTCTGATCTTCATATTGATGTTCATAGCTGCTGCCGCTTTCTTCATAGGACATTTTATGAGGAGATCCTGGAGCAATCTCAGCCTAACTATCTTTTTTATACTTGCGATAATCAACAGCATTGTCTTTTGGGCGTTGGCAAAGAACCTTTCAGGAGCATTATTGCTTGTGATCAACATCGCTGGCTTGGAGTTTGCCTTTCTTGAGATGCGATGGTTTAGGAAGATGACCTCTTCAAGGCATTATTTCAGCAAGGAAAAAGAGCTTGAGAGAGAGCTCCCTGACATTGAAGAGCCAGGAATAATAATAGAAGAGGACTTTGAAGACGAATCACCTATCAAGTTCATAGGCAACACAGCCACGGGTACATTCCATATCCCAGCCTGCAGGTATGCCAAGCAGGTCAAAGCTGCCAACAAAGTGTTCTTTGATTCCCGCAGAGAAGCCATAAAGAACAAGTACAAGGCGTGCAAGTGTACTAAGGGTTAGTCTTTGTCAATATTCAGTCTTCTATACCAGAATCTTTCCCAAGGAGTCAATAAGTATCTTTTGAATACCTCGGATGTAGCTGCCAATATGATAAAAAGATTCTTTATTCCTTCGAGTATTACTTCACCAGAGACATCTGGCTTAGATACCTTAAGTATCACTGCATACGCTGGAACCAGCACAGCACACATGGCTATGTAGTTTATGGTCCAGTCTGCTGCATATTTTAGTAGTTTGGGCAAGTTTTCTGTATTTATTTCTTTGTGTCCCCACCTCATAAGATTCACATATCCCCAAGTATACAAGAAATCGGTTGCTGCTATGGTGATTCTTGAACGCAGCATTTCAGAGATTGTATATTCAAGTTTAGTCACTTCCATCAGGCCCATGCCTATGCCGAAGGATAATGCCTTTATGCTGCCAGTAACAGCCATCTTTTGCATGAAAACCTTGGCTTCAGGGGAGATTTCGATTGCATCTGTCTCTAGTTGATAGCCTGGCGGCTGGTAGAAGAGGCGATCTATTCCTCCAATGTCTGTCTGTTCATATCCATGCATTATGTAATCTATCATGTTGTTTATACGCTATGTATGATTATAAATATTATTGCCCCCTTCAGGGGTTACAAAACACAATATTTATATATTTTGATGAATTATCCCTATCATGGAACGCCACTTGACAGAGCTCGGTTTCACGCAAGGAGAAGAAAAAGTCTATAAGGCACTCCTGAAGCTAGGATCTTCAACGACAGGACCTATAGCCAAAGAAGCAGCGGTCTCAAGATCAAAGCTGTACGAGATATTAGAGAAACTCTCACGAAAAGGTATAGTCTCCCATTACAAGAAGAACAACGTCGGCCATTACAGGGCAGCGCCACCAGAAAGGATAATGGGGTATCTTGATGAGAAGGAGCAAGAGATAAAGAGACAGAAAGATTCATTTGAAAAGAGCATTCCTTTTTTCGAGAGTTTCATAGGCCAGAAAGAGATTATGAAGGAGGCGGAGGTCTTTGAAGGCATGGAAGGCATAAGGAACGTTAGAGAGATAGCCCTCCAGAAAATGAGTGTTGGTGACACAATCTACTACTTCGGCAACCCGACATCAGGCCATTCACACGTTCTTGGCTACTGGGATGACTGGAACAAGAGGAGAATAAAGAGGAAGATAGAAGCAAAGATAATCTATAATCAAGACGCAAGGAAATACGGCGAGAGAAGAAAGAAGCAGCACTATACAAAAGTCAGGTATCTCCCCAAGAGAGGCAAGACCCATGCTTGGATAGAGATCTATGGGGATACAGTGGCCATAGCCATGAAACACAAGACGCCGATGTCAATAGTAATCAACAACAAGTTTGTGGCAGAAAGCTTCAGGACGTATTTTGATATTCTTTGGAGTGTTTCTAAATAAAAAATAAAATAAAAAAGAATTATTTTTTTCTGTTTATAAGCGCAGCATCGGCTTCTTCAGCCATCGCTAGGTCTCCTATATGGAGATATGGCTCCTGTCCATGCATGTTTCCAACTGGTGGACCAATGTCAATAGTATCTATACCTCTCTCTCCGAAATGCCTTGCTATGGTTCCGCCTCCACCTTGTTGCGGTTTGCTTGGCAATTCTGCCATTTGATACATCACTCCCGCGTCATTGAGCAAATCAGTAGTGAATCTCGCCATCATGTCAGATGCTCTATGTCCCATGCTTTGAGTTGCGCTGCCATTGCTTTTGACCACAACTACTCCGCGATTCATATGTGCGCCGTAGTTTTCGTCTTGGTATGGTTCGTCGCTAGTTGTTATTGCTATATCAACATCTCCGGAGAACATTACAGAATTCCAGTAAACTCTTCTCTGTAACGCGGCTGAGATATCTCTTTCAGGCACTCCTTCAAGCTTCAATAAGGTGTCTACTGCCATGTCAATGAAAGGAGATAATGCCCCATCGCCGCCTGTACTGCCAATCTCTTCCCTGTTACAGCCATAAACTATTGCAGGGAAGGTTCTTGTGTCTATGCTTGATGCTAAGCCAGCTGTTACACCACAAAAGGTAGGGCCTCTATCATCGTGTCCGTAACTGACAATTTTTTTCTCTGCTAATAACAATGGACCTGTTCTAGGTACGAAATACCAGCTTCCTACCTGTAAGTCATTTTCGCTTAGACCTAGTTCTCTTAGTTCGGCAACGAAAGCTTGTTTACTATCATATCCCATGACTGCTTTGAAGAGCTCATGCTTAAATGCGTCTGGAACCTTCATCGCGTCCACATCTTTGTGGCAACTATGGATTGCTCTTTCAGGTATTAAAGCATCGAATTCCACTTCGTATATCTCATCTCCTACAGGAACACGACCAATTAACTTAACCTGCCTATCAAGCCAGGTATGATTCCATATTCCTCCATATGGTTGTCCTCCCAATACGACTCCTTCTTTTCCTTCAATAATAT
>JBDRIN010000111.1:0-3225 GCA_043815805.1 archaeon
CCCTGGAGTAGGAGGACTATATGTTGGATGTCATCATCAGTTGTTTTCTTGAGCAATTTAGAGATATAATAAGTCTTTTCTAGTCTTTTAGAAGTGGATTCCAGCTTTTCATAGATCTGGGCCAGGTCGAGGTATCTCATAGAATAAAAGAAATATTAAGGGTTTATATAGTTTATTACTATCGATGCTCAATCCTATGCATAATCACGTCTGCTATGGTCTTCAACACTAGGAAGAAGACAAGCCCTGCTATGCTGTCCAGGAAGAAGAAGGCGAAGATTATGGTGAGGTGCATTGGTATGATCCTTGCATATGGTAAGAACATCATCTTGCCTATGCTTTGCGTCTTCTTTGCATCTCTTTCCAGGTTCTTCCTAAAGGAGAACAGGTGGTTTATGAAGAAGATTGCCACGGCTAGGGCGATAGCGACGGTGTCTCCGGAAAAAATCCCTCCTCCTTTGATATAAGAGAAGATGGTGAGGAAGAAAAGATAGCCCAGGTGAAAACCGCCGTAATGCATGAGGAAGAAAACAGCTGTGAAGACTTTCATTCCTGTGACAAGACTGTTTTTCTTAGCGTCGCTCACAGGGACAAAGCCTTTGCCTTGCTGATACTTATATGCCTTACTTCCAGGTCCAATATATGGATTCTTAAGCTTCAGCAGTCTCAAGAAGTGGAAGAAACCTATGATTATGCTCTGCCACCAATAGATCATCATAACAGTCCATATGCTCCATTCGTAAACAACGGCCAGGACGATGGTTATGGCGTTGGCAGCCAACAAAGACCATAGAGAAGACTCAGCCCAGGATTGCTTTGTTTCGGCAAGATTCTGCTCTGCCATAGATTATACAAGGAGGGCTTTTGTTTATAAATATTGTTGATTCAGACATAAATTTTATAAAGCTCTATTTTATTCTTATTTCCATGGGAAGTTTCATAGAGCTAAACGACACCTTGCAGATCACGACAGAACAGGGGTTTCCTCCTGAATTGGTCCTTGAGAAGCATCTTAAGAAGCCTTTCACTCCAGAGGACTTCAAAGGCAGGGTCTTCAAGTTCCAGGGCAAAGAAGGGCAAAGGATATTCCAGATGCCTCCTTCAAGATGCTTTCTTGCCCATAACATCAAAGGCAAGTGGCTCTATTGGGGCGAGGTAGAGATGCTGAGCCAGACCATAGATTCCAGGACCAAGACGACTTCTGGAGAATATAGGATAACCAAGATCTATGATTCAGACTATCAGAAGAAAAAGACCCTCAATGAGACGCCAGAAGGGAAGTGTTATTTCTGAATTGTAGTGGGTTCATTATAGAAAATTGCTAGCTTTAAGAAATAAAACATAAAAAACAAAAAATCAGTGTTTAGTTCTGCGTCTTGAGAATTAGAATCTTCGTCTTTTACTGAAGCATTCCTTGCAATAGACTGGCTTGCCTTCTGTTGGTTTGAATGGAACTTCACATTCACAACCACACTCAGCACATGTAGCCTTGTGCATCTCTCGCGGTCCGAAATCTCTCCCTGGTCCGCCGCCGAAATCCCTTCTAGGTCCTGATGGACCTCTTGAGCCGCCTCTTGGACCGCCTCTTGAGCCGCCACCTGAGCCGCTTCTCTCGAATCTTTCCATTTTTTTTCCTCCAAAATTACATAAAAGAAACATATCATGGTCTCTTGTATGTGTTATTCCTCGGGGAGGCCTTTCTGTTTATAAACGTTGTCTTTTTGTCTAAAAACCAGAACATTTATAAACAACAATCATTGCCTGTAGACCAGTACATAACTGAATACGAGAGAGCACTTGCTCCTTATGGACATTTCGCTTTTTCTAGGTGAGTGCTGATAAAATATACAAGAGGTATAAAGAATGAACTTATTTGAAAATTTTGGCTTGAGCCCTGAATTATTGGCAGCCATAAAGAATTCGGGTTTCAAAGAACCCACATTGATACAAGAGAAATCCATACCGTCTATAATGGCAGGTAAGGATGTGATAGGAGAATCAGCCACAGGATCCGGAAAGACCCTGGCTTTTGGCTGCGGCATCATAGACAAGGTTGTGCCTGGAAAAGGCATACAGGCCTTGATATTGACTCCTACAAGGGAATTGGCAGAGCAGATAAAAGATGCTTTGAGGCAATTCTCAAGACAAAGATCTTTGAAGATCATAGCTGTCTACGGTGGAGTATCCATCGATAAGCAGATACATGACTTGACAATCGCCAATGTCGTTGTTGCGACACCTGGCAGGATGCTGGATCATCTTGAAAGAAGAACCATAGACAACTCAAAGATAAAGATATTGGTTGTTGATGAAGCAGACAGGATGTTTGATATGGGCTTCATAGATGACGTTGAAAAGATCATCAGGACATGTCCTAAACAGAGACAGACCATGTTCTTCTCAGCAACCATAACGCCCAGAGTGAAAGATCTTGCACATGGACATATGCACAACCCAGTCATTGCCGCTGGCCAAAGGCTTGTGGACCCTTCAAAGCTGAAGCAGGTCTATTATAACGTGTCTACGAACATGAAGCTTTCTTTGCTTGCGCATCTGCTGCAGCATGAGAAATCAGGCTTGTGCATGGTATTTTGCAATACTCGCAGAACAACTGATTTTGTTGTCAAGAACCTTAAGGCGAATAGCATAAGAGCTATTGCTATCCATGGCGGCTTCACACAGAACAAAAGAAGCAATAATATGGACATGTTCAACGACGGCAAGATACAGGTCTTAGTCTGTACAGATGTAGCTGCCCGAGGATTGGATATTGATAATGTCTCCCATGTCTATAATTATGAGATTCCAAAGAGCCCTAAGGATTATATACATAGAATCGGAAGGACTGCCAGGGCTGGTGAGGAAGGCAAAGCTATTAATTTAATCTGTGAAAGGGATTATGAAAACTTCGGTAGGGTCCATCATGAATATGGAATAGAGTCTATCACGAAAGTCGCGGCGCCCGCAGAGATGAAAAAGATGCGTGTGGACAGAAGTCCAGAGCCGAGAGAAAGCAGAGGCAGATATTCTGGAAGACAAGGTTCTAGACCGCGTCAGGGAGCTGGAAGAAAATTCTCTAACAGGCGGCCGAGAGGAAGATAAACCGGAGGTTTTAAAAAGAACCTTCCTATCTTTATTTTTAATGGTTGAATATAAGATTGTGAAGCATTGCAGATTGTGCAAAGAGAGATTCGTTGTCCAAAAAGGCGAGTCCAAGAAGAACTA
>JBDRIN010000112.1:0-2772 GCA_043815805.1 archaeon
TATGGCCGGATCTGATGACAAGAAAAATAAGGAGAAAGAAGCTGCAAAGAAAGCGGCGGAAAGTGAGATGAAGAAACGGATTGCAGAACAGCAAAAAGCTGATGAAAGGAAAAAACCTGAGAAGAAAGACAACAAATGGGCAGACTACGAGAGCAGAAGGAAAAAGGCCATGCTTGAAACCGAGGAGAAAAAAGCACTGGTTGTCGTTGTGAAAAAGGGAGATCAGGAACCTGAAAAAATTGCGGTGGCCACATCTGAGAATGCCAAAAAAGCAGAGGAAGAATCACGGGGGAAAGAACTGGCAAAAAGAGGTATTGAGGAAGGGGACAAAGACGCGGTCATCGCAGGTCTCGTGAGAAAACGGGAAGAAGACCGCTACATAAAGGTATTTGACACTGAAATGAGGCAGATGAGAGAAACCGAGCACCAGAGGCAGAAGTATGAGACAAAAGAAGCTCACCTGCAACCGGATGTAAACGCCGGAAGAATAAATAAAGATGAAAGGGAATTAGTTGCTAGAACACATGAAATTGATAGAGTTAAATTAATTACAACTATAGACTATGGAGATATTTATGAAGAAGGAAAGATGATATCGAGTTTACATAGCAGACTTGAAGAAAGAAAAACAGAACAATGGCTAAGAGCACAGGGATTTGAAACGAAGACAGAAATCCTGCCTAATCCGGAATCAGAAAAAACCGTTGATGTCGTCGGTAGGTCAAAGGAAGAACGCATTCTGAGATACAAAGGCATAGATGACAATGGAAACGAGACATATAAAGAGGACAAGATAGCACAAGGCAAGATAGTGGCTATAGAATGCAAGTCCTATGAAGAAAAGGATTTCTACCACCTGCTGAGGAAAAAAGAGCATGAAGATGGTTGGGGATCGTTACGGAACGCAGAATCAAGCAAAGACGTAAACCATACATATCTCAGCGTCACGAATGATTTTAATCAACTTCCATACAAAGAAAGATATGAATTTGTAGAAAAGGTTAAGGATTGTGATGCAAAGCTCATCATCGCCGATCATTCGGCAAAGGATAATAAAAGGGATGTTAAGAATATACTCGAAAGACTCAAAAAAAGGTGATTAATTTAGGATCATATATATTTTCTATACCGCCGGATGTTTTTGAAAAAATCAAACCATTGCTTGAGGAAATAGATCGTTTAGATGGATCATGGAACGATACGCCAGATGAAAAAAGATCTGAGATAATAGAAAAGCAAAGCGAACTAAAAGATAAAATAGAAAAACTACTCTTGAACGCAGAGGTAAAAAAAGAAGAACTGGAATTTGATGCAGACGGCGACCGTATACCGGTTGAAATGGGCATGATTCTAGGCTTCAGAAACATTTTATTTCTTGAAATAGACCCAAATTTGAGATCATTTTTTGGTAAATACCCTCTTTCTCCAGAAGAAGTAAAGAAGTTAACAAACAGAATTTTATACTTGATAGAAAACGCAGATGCAAAACAACGTATGTTAGACTATGTGAAAAACGATCATGAGAACTATCCAGAAAAACGAATAGATGAACTTTTTGATATATGGATTTCTATGCTTAAGTATAGTTCTGAACATGGGAACTGGCTTCATTATCATATCGATTAGGGTGATGGGATGAGATTACAAATATTGTTTATTTTGGGGATTTTTGCTATTCTTTTATATGGGTGTATTGGAAGCAATACCGAAGGTACATATGGATCTTCCAATATTGGCAATACTGCCGTCTCAAACAACGAACCGGTATACTCAGTCAATGAGTTAATAGAAGCCAACAACGTTTCCTTTAAAGTAACGATGTGGGGCTATAGTAACAGATGGGAGAACCACAGACAGACAGCGCATGTAAAATATTTGTGGGTATATGGAATTTCTGAAAACATCGGATCAGTTCCAGAGCAATTGCCAACTAGTTTTTTACTTATGTATCGAGGTGTTAATACGACACCTGCAAAAATAGTAGACCTACAAGACTATTATGGCTTGCACCCCAATGACCACTATTTTCCAGGGGTAACAAAAGAAGGATTTATCCTGTTTAAAGTACCAGAAGACCTAAAAAATGATGAAACAACATTCATGGTAGACATACAGGGACAAAAAACAATGATAGAACTCACTGATCCAACAGAATTAGGAACTCCCCTCTCAACTTCGGATGAATTTGTTTATTGTAAAAATTTTAGTTTTACTGCTTATTATGCTTCATGTACGATAGGATTTACCATAACAAATAACTGGCCAATTCCTTATCATAGTGGAGAGATATTATTAGCTAACTATACGATTGCTGAAAAAATCACAAATAATGAGAAGAAAGAGATATATGCTGGAACAAGTTCTGAATTTAATATTCAGATCGATCGTGATTTAGAATCTCATGAACAAAAAAGTGGATATCGACTTCCATATACCTTTAGCATATTAAGAGAAGAACCGACATTCGTATTCGGTTGTTCTGATAGTTATTGTTTAAACTATACGGAATTGGGAAAACCAGGAGATCAAATTAAAGTGACGATGGTTCTTTATGAATCTGATGGAACCATTGTTTCTGACAATGAGACGTTCTATGTCACACTCCCAGATATTTCAGAGAAATAAATCCATATTACTTTAGCTTGTAATGTGGCTTCCCGCAAAGAACAAAAACAAAGGGTTAAAAAGAGGCCTCGTATAAATATTTTGAGGCCTCAAAATGAGCAAGAGAAATGATGTTTGTGTAAAAGTGTATTTCAACAAAGAAGCGTT
>JBDRIN010000113.1:0-18182 GCA_043815805.1 archaeon
GAGGACAACTATGTTCTATGGTGGGGTAAGAATCATGTCAAGCATTTTATCTTTACACAACGTGAACGAGACAGATTATGATAAGGTAGGTTTCAAAGCAGTTGACCTTGCAAAACTTCACATCAAGAAGTTGACGATCCCGCTCACTTTTGTCATAACTTTCAAGGCTTTCAAGGCTTTCATGGAAGAGAACGCCCTCAATGTCAAGATACGGAAGATAATGGAAATATTGGACATAAACAGCGATAGAGAGCTGGTAGAGGCGCACGACAACATAAAAGAGCTTTTTAACAAGGCAGAGATTCCCGAAGCGACCAAAGAAGAGCTTCTCGAAGCCTATTCGACCCTTTCTATAGACGTGAACCTTGATGCTTCGAAGATGGTCTCTGCAGAGGAAAAACCTTTTGTTACTCTTATAAGAAGCCCTTCTTATGTCATTGATCCGGAGGATAATGAAGGCATAGTTCAGAACGTAAGGGGAAAACATCGTTTTTTCAGCGCCATAAAGAAGTGCTGGGCGTCTCTTTACAGTCCAAAAGCATTGCTCTACAGGCATCTGAATGACCTTGGCCATGATGTTGAGACAGCAATAATAGTGCAGAAGATGATCAATGCGAATATCTCTGCTGTCACTTATTCCAGAGACCTAAAATCAGAGAGCGAGGATATGAAGATAAGGACTTTTTTCGGTTTCATGGATTATCATACTCCAATAAGAGGAGATGTCCATGAAGTTGCAAGAGAGTCATTGGATATAAACGACATAAAAGTCAACTTCCAGGAATATAAGATCGTCAGGGATCCAGAGACTTACGAGCTGGAGCAGCTCTATCTCAAAGAGGCCGGTTATCAGCAGAAAGTCAACGACAAGGTCGTGATAGAGGTCGCTCGCCTGACAAAAAGGATAAGCGGGTTCTTGTCAAAAGAAGTCAAGTGTTTCTTCTCCATACGGAACGAGAAAGTGTACTTGACCCATTGCAACAAAATAATCGACCTTGAAAAGACCAAGCCGCAGCCCCAGATAATCGTAGAACAGGCCAAAGCAGAAGCAGAGCCGACGCCTTTGGAGATAACAGCAGAGATTGAAGATACTCCAGAGACGTCTGAATCAGAAGCAGAGCCCTCGGCTGATCCTGATCAAGAAGACTTGGGTGTTAATGAACCGGATAGAACGCTGCAAGACGACCTAGAGTTCTTGGACCGGCTAGAAGAAGGAGAAAAAGAGCTGGACGAATATGCGGAACTTGAGAAAGAGCTGGACCAGGATAAGGAAGAGGTTGTAGAGAAAGTTGAAGAGGAGCTGGCTAAGACAGAGGCAGGGATAGAGGATTACAAAGAGATGCCTGCACAGGAGACTTCTGAAGAAAAGAAGTTTTCTGAGGAAGAGGAGGGCGAGATGGCTCTCCGACAAAAACCTGCAGAAGATAACCAAGAGTATGAAGAGTATGGGAAAGAGTCAGAAGAGCCAGAAGAAGACAATATATTTTCAGATGTCAAGAAGAATCATGATGATGAATAATAATCCTGAGGTGATTAATCATGCCATTGTTCCATAAGAATAACAAACCACGCATCTACTCCATAGAGATCAACGACAAGAAAATAAACGAGCAGATTGGCAGGGTCCTTGCAGCGCTTGAGAGACATCTTCGGGATTTCAAGAGGATCATAGAGAAGAACGAGCTGGTCGAGAAACACGAAGAGGCAGAAGAGCTCTTGGAGGCCTTCATGCTCTTGAGAGAGACCTCAGATGCTCTTATGGTGGATGTAGAGAAGATACAGAATATCGAGATGCAGGAGAAACAGTTCCTTGTCCTCAATGACCAGCTTTTCCTGGAGGACAAGAGGAAGCAGCTCGAGACCATAAGAGACAATATAGACGCGGCCATCACCATAATAAAAGATAGGCCATCTGTGAAAGAATACAAGCAGGAGCTGTTGGAAGTGATACTGCAGCAAGTCGAGGAGATTAAGCAGGCCCTCCATCAAGTAAGAGATGATGATGAGAAGCTCAACGAAATATACAGCTCTATCTCAAATATCTAACAAGAGTATCTTTTTTGACAGGCTCTTGTGCAGGTAATGATTGAACTCTTTCTTTATTTTCCATCTTGTTTTCATGACAAGTTTCTTGTTGTCGATGAAGCTCGGGAAGACCACTATAATCTTCTTGGTCATCTTTTCAGCGTTTTTCAGGAAATCCAGATAGAGTTTTTCTAAGTCACCTGCTTTTGAGTTCTTTCCATAAGGCAGGTCTGTGACAATGGCACTGACTGTTCCTTTGATCTTTGTAGCATCTTTCTTTTCCAGCTTATACTTCTTGATTCCATAATGATCCAGGTTGATCCTTGCCCTGTTAAGCATTATCTGGTCCAGGTCGTAACCGATTGTTTTCAGGCCAAGAAGACCAGCCTCTATGAGGATTCCTCCTGATCCGCAGAAAGGATCTAATATTTCTCTGCTATCTGCCAGGTTGACGAGGGCCCGTGCAAGCCGTGGATGCAGCGATGTTGGATGAGGTTCAGGACGTTTGTGGCTCTTCCGCATCTCAAAATTTTCTTTATTGCTCCAGAGGAGCCTGCAGCAGAAAACTTTGCCAGTGAACACAAAGAATATCTTATTTTTGGGATTCTTCAGGTCTACTTTTGGATTCTTGAATTGCTTCCAGACCAGATCTGCAAGTTGGTTGAGCGCGAAGCTTGATTTTCCTATCTTTTCAACAGCGAAGCTGCCTTTGAACGGAAAGTCATACTTCTTTATTGTCGCTTCCAGTTCTTCTTCTTTGCATGAGAACAGGACTTCGAAAGCTCTTTTGGTATAACCTAAGCGTTCATATGCAAAATTTTCCTTGAAAACAAGAAAATTTTGGAGTGGCTGTCCTTTCTGCTTGGCTATGGCCTCGACCTCTTCTCTGCTCAGTTCAAGATTCTCTTTGGAAAGCTCTAGTAATAACATGTTCTGAGAAAAAAGTTAGTGTTTTTAAATTGTTTTAAATTAGGTCTATTTGCACAGACTTAGAGACATCTTCCTGTGTCAAAGAGTAGCAGTTCACATAATACTGGTCGTAGTAAGGTGTGAACCCGTTTCCAGAGGCTCCTGGATCTTGGACAGGCACGAGAAGTATCTTGTCAAATTCGCTGAGTCCGCTTTTCCCACCTTCCTCTATAGGGACCGCATGGGGGTAGGAATCCTTGTTTGTCTCCAAGGTGACCATCTTTGTGCCGTGGGCTTCCACCTCTATCCTTCCGTTGATATTGTCTGGGTATGATTGGAAGCCTCCGTCTGATACGTAATTGCTGTATAATTCCTGTCCATTCAGGGTTGTACTGTCGTAGATACATACTCGGGTCCTTGGAAGCTCATAGTTCCTTGGCAGGAAATAATCGTTGTCGATGTTAATTGTCTGGAGGATTATCCTTTTTGATACTCCATAATCTTCCAAGTCGTCTCTGCTTACGCTTGTTGGAGTGGTTATCTTGACTGTCATGCCTATTTGGATGCTGTGGAGGATGAGCAAGACTATTATGACTATGGCGCAGATGCTGATTATGAGAATGTTCTTGTTCATTTTTTCACAACCTTCTGGGGTCTTGGAAGTGCTGCTTTTTGAGTCTTCTTTCTCTTGGCGAAGTAAGTGCCTAGCATTATCATCACGACTGCTGAAAGCACAAGGATGAGCAATATTGTGGTTTTGCTAGTGCCATATGCATCTATTGCGAAGGCCATTGCTATAACATAGGTGAACACTGAAAGAACATAGAATAATCCGTACAGCTTGCCTGTCTTGACAAATGTGACTATAAGTATTATTACAAGCGGTAACAGTGCGACCCAAAATACGATTGGCAGCCACATCTTACTTATCCCTCCGTTCAAGTTCCCTGCCTAGGAAGAAGAACAGCACGAACAAGGCAATCATTATTATAAGCTTGGACACGTTCGGCAGGTTGACTATGTATTCCCATAGAAAATACACTATGGCAATTATCGCTATGAACACTCCGATCGTGTAAAATATGTTTTCAAGCTTCATGTTTATACTCATGTTTATATTCTCATTATTCCTGTCTTTATAAAACTTATGGACATATTTCTTTTCACTATAGAAAATAAATCGAAATATTTTTAAACCTGTTTGAATGTACTGTATTATGAATCGCGGACGGCCGATAGGAAGCAGCATAAGGCAGAACATGGTAGAAGTACTGTACTTCCTGGGCAAGGCCCATGGCTACAATATCTACAAGCATTATATCCAAATCTTTCCCAGGATAACCCTTAGGGTTGTTTATTATCACCTAAAGAAAGGTGTGCAGCTAGGAGAGTTCAAGCTTGAGAAAGTAGAGGTAGAGAAAGGAGATTATTCTTGGGGAAGCCACGCAGAGAAAAGGTACTATGTGCTCGGTCCGAAGGCAAAGGCCAAAATAAACTCCAAAGTCAAGTCTTACTTTGACAAGTTGAAGTCAAAATCAAAATAAAGAGGTGAATAGCATGAAATTTATTGAATCCTTCAAGAATGTAATATATGACCCAAACATTTTTTTCAAGAAGCTGAACAAGAGAAAAGATTTCTCAGAGGCTTTCAGGTTCTACTTCTATGCTTATCTGGTAATAACCGTGTTCATGGCCATTTACATGAGGATAATCATACAGGTGGATTCCCTCTATCAGACTATCGAGTTTTATTCATGGCTGCTAAGCCTCAACATAGTGTTGTCGATCGTGATATTGTATGTCTTCATGCTTGTATGGCTGATAATAGCCCTTTTTATAACCACTGGCATCTCACACCTGTTTTTCATGGCAGTAAAGGCTAAAGGGAAGTACAAAGACACCTTCAACGCCTACTCTTATTCCCTGGTGCCCACATATTTCTTCCTGCCTGTTTCATCTCTTTTGAGCATAGGGGTCATTCTTGCGCAGACGAACAACTCTTTTTTCGGTGTCATGACCTTGAACATAGTTCACGTTGTGATACTGGCGGGTATGGTCATATGGCTGGTCAGACTTCAGCTGAAAGCATTCTCAAAGGTGCATAGTATAAGTCGGCTCAGGGCAGCGGTTGCCCTTTATTTCATACCCATCGTGATATATTTGATCGCTAAGATTATATACTGCGGGTGCATGTTTTGCGAGTGCTACTGGAAAGCAGGCTTGTTGATGCCTTATTTCATCTGATTTTTTTCAAGAAACCCATAAGGGCAAAGGCCTCTCTCTTGGTGAGGAAGGCTTTTCCTATCAATTTTTTCCAGAGAATACGCTGGGTTTCTTTCTTTTCTTGTGTCGTAAAAGACATCTTGTCGAGAGCTTGATCCAGGAGGAGGAGAAGCTGCTTTTTTTCCCGAAGGGCAATGGGCACTATATTCTCTCCTGTTTTCTCTTCTTTTCCCTTGATGAATATTGAGAAAAGGATGACAGCTACGCTATGGCTGATGTTGAGAGTGGGATATTTCTGGGAGGAAGGGATGGTGACTGTGAAATCGCAGAGAGCGATTTCTTCATTTGTCAATCCAGAGCTTTCCCTGCCGAATACAATGCCTATTTTTGTCTTGTTTTTTATCCTGGCAAGCTTGTCTGCAAGCTGTTCTGGTGTTAATGGACATCGGGGGATATTGTAATCAGAGCCCAGCTTGGCTGTTGTTGCGACAAGGTAATCAAAGCGTTTCAGGAACTTCTTGTCTTTGACTTTCGCTTTCTTCAGGATGTCTTTTGCATGGCTGGCCCTGCTTGTAGCCTCTAAAGAAAGATGGTTGACTTTGGGATTAATTAGGATAAGGTCTTTGAAGCCAAAGTTTGCCATTACTCTTGCGACAGCGCCGATATTGCCTTCCACTTCCGGTTCTATAAGAATTACAGAAATCATATTAACACGTTCAGGAGGCTTTTGCCGATGGCCGTGAAGATAGGCACTAGCAGGAGAAGCAGGAATACGATGAAAAGAGCAGTCACAATCTTGAAGATATGCAGGGCTTTCTTTTTCTCGAATTTCTTCAACAGAGCAAGCCTGAACATCCTGCCTCCATCAAGAGCTCCTAATGGAAGTAAGTTTGCCAAGCCTATACCTATTGTCAGGACAAAGATCCAGAGGAATAACCTGCCGAACCAGTCGATGATAGAGTAGCCTATCAGATGATCTGGATTCTTCAGCTTGGCCTGGGTAAAGATGCCCAGCACTCCAATGTATCCTTTTTCTGGAGCATCCGGATTCTTGGTGGCGGTTATGGTGAGAGTCTTATTCTCGTTCCCGATAGTGACTGTATCATTGGGCTTCAGGCCTTCTAAGGCTGCTATGAACTCTGTGTTTTGGGTTATATTCTGACCGTTGATGAACGTATAGGTGATATTGCTCTCTACGCCTGCAGCCTCTGCAGGAAAACCGTCCTGGATCTGGCCGAAGTATACTCCCTTGTTCTGCACCATGGAGTTCAGGACAGGGGTGAATACAAAGCTCAGCAGGACAAATACTACGATTGCCAGGAGTATATTGGACCAGGGTCCTGCAGCGTACATGGAATTTTTGACTATGGGCTTCTGCTTTTCAAGGATCTTATCATCAGGATCCACAAAAGCTCCTATCAAAGGACCGAAGAATACTATGCCGGAATTCTTGACAGGGATGCCATGGGCTCTTGCCACGACTCCATGGGCGAACTCGTGTATGGCTGCGACTACGAATATGGCTATTATGCCGTGCCAGAATGGGACGAAGATGGGGCTGCCGGGGATATGCACTCCTGGAAGCACAGGTGCGAAGGTTGCAGGCCCTCCAGGCGTTTTCACTAGCTGGTATAATCCATAGAATATGAAATAGGTGATGACCAGCATGCCTATGTAACCGACCCAGATGCCCACATAGCCTAGGCCGCGGATAGTCCTTGGGTATTTCTTGGCCAGCTTGTCCATGGACTTAAGGCCAATCTTGGTCCTTAGAAGAGCTATGAACTTAGCCTGGAACTCGAATTTTCTCCTGAATATTATTATCAATAATACTATGGCAATATAGAAACCTATCACGAACCATGTTTGTGGATCTATAGACATTATTGTTTACTTCTTCCTGACAGGTCTTAAAATTTTCGATCCGCATTTGCGGCAGCTCACCTTGCCGGCCAGGACTTTAAGATTAGGAGCCTTTATCTTGGACTTGCATTTTCTACAGACAAAGATGTTGTGGAATTTTCTTGCTTCTGCTTCTGGGAATTTTACCATGTTTAAAAACCTCCAGGGTTTTTGACACCCCGGAAATTATATTTCCGAGGGTTTTAATCAGGTTTTATTTGTTTCATGACTTTATCATGGAGTATGATCCAGTAAACGACTGTCTGGCTCTCTTTTAACTCGCCTTTTAATTCTTCAGGGATTTTCAGGTCAAAGGTCTCGTATGTCTCTGTGTCCATGACATTGGCTGTGTCGCCGGTAATGCTTAATACTTGGGCGTTTTTCTTGCCGATGACCGGCACTTCGATATTATCATGTCCAGGCATGACGATATTCCTCTTCTTGCCGTCAAGAAGACCCACAGCCGTAAGGTTCACCTTAGCATGGCCATGCTTACCAGGCCTTGAGACTTTAGTATCAGTTACACTGCAGGCAACATTGTCGATGACGACATAATGTCCTTTCTGCAGGTTTCCAACACTCTTATGCTTGACTTCCATGAAATCCACCTCGAAATATGATATTCTTTAGGAGATTTAATCCCTTTAAAAAGCTTTTGCTACTTCACCACCACTTCCAAGTCTTTTTCTGCGTTTTTGGCTTTGTAATTCGCTTTTTGGCCAGAAAAAGCTTTAGTTTCTTTTCTGCGTCAGGATCTTCGAATGCTTTCTCTTCTTTTCTGAAGGCAGAAGTGTGGTGGTATGAACGCCCATCCTTTGTGTAGAACTTGTGCTTCTTATGAAGGATTTCGTGATACATTACATAATCCAGGAGAAGCTCTTCTTCCCTTATGATCTGCGAGATTGTAATTGTGTCAGACCCGTATTCGTAGCTCCCGAGCTTTGCTCGGCTATGGCTGCCCCATTTTAGGTTTGGCTTGTCGATCATGCCATAGAAGTACTTATCATTGACGCGGTTGAAGCTTTGATCCAGTTCAGGGTCGCTTTTTGTGACTTTAGCATACCTGGTCATGTTCTTGATGAACTTGTTGTAGAGATCTATGTTGGTCGTGTTCTTTTTCTTCTTCAACATCTTAAGGATTAAGCTTTGGATAAGGCCTATTTGGATCTCAGGGCTGATATTCTTCCATTTCTTGCTCAGCCTGAACTCGACCTTCTGGCTATTGTAGCGTATATTGCCGTTGTAATCGCCGAACTTGGCAGAATACTTGAGAATATAATCTCTGGAATCTTCCTTATCTGGGAAGAGTTCTTTGAATGCGCGGAGTGCTAGGTTCATTTTACTTATGCACTTCATACCTTAGAATCGCGGCAAAACCGCCCATATCTTTCAGTTGGTTGCCTTCTCTTGTCTCGCCGGAGATAATCTGGACTTTTGAATTCATCTTCTCTGCCTCTTGCTCGAATTCCTCTATCTTTTTCTCGTCTATGGATTCTGACAGCAGGATTATGTCTGCAGCGCCCATCTTGATGACTTCCATGACCTCTTTCTCGCCATAAGCGACTTTATCCGACTCTGTGGCCAGCTTGTTGAAGAATACCTGCATTGTCTTCTTCTCTTCCATCACGTCTTCTTCTGCAAGGACATCCTCACTCTTGTCCAGGAGCTCCTGTAGGCCGAACTCGCCGGTATAGCTAAGGTCTTTTATGGCAATGATCTTCTGCTTCACCTGGTTTGTTATAAAGCCACCGTCTACGAATGTATTCTTGGTATGGCCTGGGCCGCCTACAATTATGCCTTTGAGGTCTTTGTTTTCAAGAAATTCGGACTTCATCATGTCTGCTATTTTTTTCATGAAGTCTTTTGCAGCGCCGTCTCTAAGACGTTCGAATCTGGCTGATGATTGGCCGCCAGCACGGGTTTTTCCCGGCACATTAGATGTGGCATTCTTCAGTGGAATGATCGTTTTGCCTCTTAACAGCGCGACATTGCCTTCTCGTTTATCCATCACCACAAGGCCGTAGACTGCTTTCTCAGAAACCATCTCCTGCAGCGGTTCTAGCACAAAAGTCTTGTCGCAGCGATAGATACGGGTCTGTAAGGGTATAGGAGGTTCCAAGCTCCACACCTGGAAGTTCTGCTGGCCTTCTTTCTCTGTTACATTGCCTGAGAAGACTGCCAAACCATGTGGAGGCGTCCTTGGATATAATTTAAGGTGCTGGAGCATCTTTTCAAGGGCGGTTATGACATTATCACGGGTCTGTTTGCTTTTGATATTAGAAGCGGTCCCTTGTTCCTGGGATACATGTGTAACTACCTTGTTCATATCATAGCCTGTGGGGATATAAACAGAGACAAGCTCTGTGTGCCTTCCCCGGTGGCTTTCCAGTTCCTTTATGAAGTGCTTCAGCTTGTAGCGCTGCTGGGCACTTATTTTATCTGACATAGGGCTGAAAAATAGGTGTTTCTTTATAAAAGTTGTTCTTCGTAGAAGGACAACTCTGAGAACGAAGTGAACAGAGTTAGTAAATTTCAAAATAAATAATGAAAATAAGCAAAGAATCAGTTGATATCCAAGACCTTTACCTTGAAATGTAGGGTCTTGCCTGCCAACGGATGATTAAGGTCTATGCTGACCTCTTTATCAGTCACCTCTGTTATGATTGCAGGGATCTGTCTTCCATCAGGTGTTCCAAGACCGAGTATCATCCCTTTCTTTGGCTCTTGCTCTTTGGGCAGCTGTTCTCTTGGTATTTTTTTTATCAGCTCCGGATTACGGTCTCCGTAGGCCTCTTCCGGCTTGAGGACTATCTCTTTCTCTTCGCCTTTCTTCATACCCATTATGGCCTTGTCAAAGCCAGGTATGACCACTCCGGTTCCTGCTTCGAACTCCAAGGGCTTTCCTACCCGTTCAGAACTGTCGAAGACAGTGCCATCGTCTAATGTTCCGGTATATTCGATCTTAACTTTGCTTCCTTTTTTTACAATCATGATATCATCTCCTTTTTCGTGCAGAAAATATTCTCTTATTTAAGGATTTTGGTTTTTAAAGAAGCGTTGTCGAGGGAGACCAGCTTCAGATTACTACTATCTTTTTCTAACTCTAGAAATCCGCAATCACCAAAAGATTTGAACTTTCCGAGCTTAAGGATATCTCTTGTGATGCAGCTTATGGGCCCGCCGTGGCTTACAATTGCGATAACATCATGTTCATCATTGTCAAGAATGCCTTCAAACGCCGCAACAACTCTCTTCTTGAAAGACTCATAATCTTCAGAACCGGTCACTCCGTGGTGCATCCATATCGTTTCCAGCTTTTCGACTTCTTTGGGATGTTTCTCTTTGGCCTCTGACTTCTTCATGCCTGTGACAACGCCGTAATTGTTCCTTTCTCGCATATCAGAGACCTCTCTTAAATCTATATCTAATGCTTCACCAAGTATCCTGGCTGTCTCATAAGCTCTGATCCTTGAGCTGTGATAAATGAACTGTATGCCCTTGCCTTTCAGTTTCTCGGCCAGTGCCTTCACTTGCTCTTGGCCTTTCTCAGTGAGATAATCATCATAGTCTCCACCATAGCGGTCTTCAATATCACCTGTCGTCTCTCCGTGTCTGATCAGAAATATCTTCATTTTTTCTTCTTCACTGTTTTCTTCAGCGCCTTGCGCTGTTTTGGTCGCTTAACAGGTTTCTTTGTTTTCTTTTTTACTACTATCTTCGCTGCCTTCTTCTTTGGCTTCTTCACTACTTTTTCTTCCCTGACCAATTCTTTTCTGTCTTTCTTTAGATCGACAAGCTCTTTCTCCAAGTGTCCGGTGTATTGCTTCAGGGTGTAGATCTCTCTGCCCATCTCCCTTATGGCGGTCTCTATCTTGACTCTGGCTTCATGAGTGGGAAAGTACCAGGGACATGTGACTTCATAGATGGCGATAGAAGTTGTGAGCTGCTGCTTCTTATGGCCAGCATGCTCTGGGTTGATCTCGTCGTTCCAGTGGCCTTTGCAGATCATTTTTCCTTTTTTTTCTACAAGATGAATGCAATTTCTGCAATGAGGATCTGACTTCAAAGCGACTTCCATATGAAGAAAGAAATATTAGCAGTATATATGTTTTTTGATTAACTGAGCACATAGGGCATCTTATACTGCTTATAAAGCTAAAACCGGAAAAATCATCACTTTTTAATGAAAACTTTTATAAAGGTTCTTGGCTTTTATTCTGGTATGTTGGGGGATTTACAGGAACGGATAGAGGAACTGCTACAGGAGGTACAAACTTATGATGCTACTAGAGAACAGTGGTCTAAGTTGAGAGATCTTCAGGCAGAAATTAAGGCATCGACAACATTAACTAGCCAAGAAAAGAATGTGGCGAGAAGAAAACTTTCTGAAGGAGGTTTTGAAGTTCTTAAAAGCAAAAGTGGAAAAAACCTAGAAGAACTTACTGAAAAAGCAGGCGATTTAGAGGCAAGACTTCAAGATTGTGCTGAAGAAGAAGTAGGTACCATGTTTAAATCATATCAAGCGTTACAATCTGATGTAAATACCTATCTTTTGCCACCAGAGGGAGTGCCAAAAGTCAGAGAGGCGATTCAGAACCTCTTCACTCTTTGGACAGAAAAGAAAGTAGAGTTTGACGAAATAAACGAAGAAAAACGCCAAGAACTCTTAAAGACACTTTTCTCAGACCAGGATATTCCAGAAGTAGAGCCGCGTGACAGAGCAAGACCAATGCAAGTTCCAAGCATTGTTTCTGACGTAGATTTAGAAGGATTGATGGATATTTACGAAAATATTTTCAACTTTGGAGAAGGAAGCGAGAGAACAAACGAGTTCAGGCAGGAGCAAGTGCAATATATGCTTATGTGTCATGAAGCTGTCCAGACAGGCGGCGATGTGGTCATTGAAGGGCCGACTGGTCTTGGTAAGACGCGTGCAATTATTGCGGCAATCATGCCTTCTCTTATAGCAAACCCAGATAGGAGAGTAATCTACACTACCAGGACAATAACACAAGTGGTTTCAGTCACAGATGATTTGCAAAAGATGCTGCAAGACGGAACTTTCGAAGGCATTACAGCATCGCTTTTTATAGGCAAGAACAATCTTAAGGATGATGATGGTACGATAAAATGTTATGTTAAAGGTTCGAAGTTTTATGATGAAAATAAAAAAAGAGCAAGAAAGGATCCGCCAGAACCTCCGCTCACTCCTGAACATTGCAATTTTGGGTGTGCGACTCACGAACCCCACAGATTTCCTAGTAACAGTGATGAACCCACTGCGGGACATAAGTTCCATTACAATGAACATTCTGTGATCGGCTTAAAAGAGCTTGATGATAACCTTGATCTGTGTCCTGCAAGAATTTTTGAATCTGCAACACACGGCGCAAGGATAGTTGTTGTGCCGCACAACTATGTCTATGATTCCTACTGGAGAAAAAAGTACTTTGGAGACTCAGAAGATATGGTTTTGGTTGTTGACGAAGCACATAATTTCCTTGCAGATGCTGGGTCAAACCCGTATCTTGTCTTAGGAAGAAATGTTCCTGAAAAGGAGGATAAAGATTCTGAAATCGATGATACAGAAAACGGAGATGCTGATAACGGAGCCAGTAAAAAACGCCGAGCCATGCCTGAAAGTAGGCAGTCCAACATATATTATTTGGAAGACATGGTCCGAGAAGTAGATAGAAAGCTTTCATCATTTCTAGATGTAGATTTTGACATACACGGAAAATCCTTACGAGACATTTTTGGTTATGTTTTAAGCGTGTATGCTGAAGTAGCTATAGCTGTAAAAGATCACCTGACTGAGGAAACAGAAATACCGTCTGCAGAAGATGCACCGAATAGGTATCTTGTTGCAGAAAATACTTTATTCTCCATGGTTTCAGATATGCCCGAAGATTTCTTGCCCAAGCTGAAGAGCTTAGATGCAATGCTGGCTGAAGCTAAAGACGAGCTAGAAACCGTTTCTGAAGAAATGCAAAGAAAAATAGAAGCTTCGCTTTATTCTTATCATCAAATTGTGGAGAGTCTTTTAGAGATATTTGAAAATCCATACGAATTCCTTCTCTTGGTTGATGGAGATGACTTCAAGTTCTACAACTTACACCCATCAAAGCAAGCAGACCAATCAATACAAGGATTCCATTCAAGGATATTCACAAGCGCAACGCTTTCTCCGCCAGAAGAAGTTGCTTACCTGTTGGGCACTCCAAATGCCCTTCATGCTAAAATAGATCCGATATTTGATGATAAGAATTACAAGCCTTTCTTTATCGTCGGCATGAACTCTGGCTCAAAAGAAGAGTTGAGAGAAACAGGCGAATATGCTACTGAAAAAGAAAAGCAGGTCCTTACAGACATGTTCAGCCATGCTTTATCAGCTGCTGAAGGACGGAACATAGGCGTGTTTTGCAACAGCAACAGGATGGTAATGGGCGTATATGACTTGCTTAGGGGATTGGACTTGGATTTCATGCTTTTGACGTACTATGGGAAGAACCCTGCCAGCGTCCCTCCTGAAATGATGAAGAAAGCAGAAGCAGATTTCAGAGAGATATACCATGCAAGAATAGAGGCTTTAAAACAAGGAGAGAATGTGCCTGAAGAATGCAGAGATGTGCGTCTGTCTTATACTGCACCCAACATCATCAACTCATTCAAGCTTCTCGGTTATGACCCAAACCAGACAGCCATTCTTCTAGGGGCACAAGGAGCGAGCCTTTCAGAGGGTATAGATTATTATAGAAAACAAATGGAGATGGTTATTACAGTAGGGCTTCCGTATCCTAGCTCCGCTACTGAGACAAGGATAAACAAGATAAAGGAGAATTATTTTTTCATGCAGAGAGGAAACCGACAGTTAGGAATAGACTTGGCTTTCCGTCTGGATGCTTTCAGAAAACTCGCCCAGTCTATAGGTAGGTCTCATAGAAGGATGGATGACCGAGGAGTCATAATATGTGCAGATGAACGCCTGGTCGGTGTCAAGAACGTGAAGAATGATGGTTCAGACAGATATGCGTATCTCAGCCTTCAAAACGCAGCAAAAAATATTGGCGTGCTTCAAAGGCCAATGTCTATAATCAATGGAAATGTGATTCTTGGAGGTTATGATACGCGTGAAGAGCTAGGATTAGCTAGGTATATCTCTTCCCGTTTGTGTTTTATGGAAGATTTCATATCATTTGGAAAAATGGCAGAAGAGATAGTAGAATTTTACAAGGAGGGCATATGAAAACAACTTTAGTCATCACGGAAAAGAGAAGTGTGTCCCAAGCAATAGTCAGAGTGCTTGCTCCTGATTCTTATGATGACCACGGCAATTGTTCTGTACAGCACTGCGATATAATCTCTATAAGAACTGAAAAGCGCAGAGCTCAAATAGATGATGAAAGCGAGATTGACTGCAGGGTTCGTATGAAAGCACTCAAGAGAAAAAATTATTTCTACTTTTGCCAGGCAGACTGCATGGGCTGCGAATTTGAAGCCAGTTATCTAGATGCAGATGATTCAAAGGATGCTGGCCGGATCAGGAAAAAGGTGAGGAATGTCAATGAATCTCTGCTTAAAAATCTTAGGAGGCCGATATTGGAAGTTTTGGTTTCTTTAGGCAGGGAAGGAACAATAGGGGATGTGTGCGCAGCTCTTGAAGATGGTGCTTTCTCTCAACTGGATCATATAGATGAAAGTACAGAGACTCTTGAAGACGCTGTTGAGAGTGTATGCGCCAGGATAATCTACGAACTCTCCAAATCCCGCAAGAGTTATAACTTAACAGAAGACCACGGAGTCTACACTCTAAGAGGATCCTTGCCTGAAAAGAGAATCCCTATTGTTGCAGAAGACATAAACTATTTTGTGTTTGAACGAAACGGAGAACTAGTCATAGTTGTTGATACGTACGGTAACCCTCTGAGATTAAAACTCAAGGAACGTTGGTGGGAGGGTGCGAAACAGATTCTTGGCTGCAAATCTTGGAAAGATATGGAGGCTAAACTTTACCGTGAGCCCGCCATACAGGATCGAGACCTAAAATATTTAAAATCACACAAAGTAAGAAGTTTTCTGTTGAATTCTATACTTTCTAAGAGGCGATTGCCCTGTGACTATAATGGCTTGAAGGCAGGTGCGCATCTTGATTTGGAAAGGGTAATAGCTGCGACTGATTTCGATATCGCTGGTTCAGCAATATTTTTATCTGTGATTGATGCTGCAAATAGTTTTACACAGCGTAGAGCAGGCAAAAGCCTGGCATTTACTGTTGAGCCAGACATGCTCTGGAGAATGCATCTGCAAAGCATGGATCCTGAGCGCGTTGCTGAAGAGTTTGATAATCCAGCACCATTTGACTGGCAGAATGCCAAGGCAGGTGAAGCAAGGGACATATTTGATTTTCTTTATGGCTCAACCATAACAGACCAGTTGAAGGAGTGTAAGCCAAAGGATCTGAAAATTCCTAATAATGTTCGATTTTCAGTCGGCAGAACCCAATTTTTAGGCCTTAAGAAAGTTATCGGCAGAGAGCAAGAGATTGCTTCAGCTGAACCTCAAGAGTATATGTATGTGGTAGTTCCTGGGCGTGTAGGTCTTGAAGAGATAAAAGAAGCACTTGCTAAAGGCGAGTTTTCAGCTTTACACGTCAGAGAAAAGCTTAGCAGTGTTTCTTTACCAAGATTCCTTACTATGTGCGAAGAAGATAATATAGGGACGCACACCACAAGATACAAGCTCATAAACACGTTACGCAATAGAAAGGTTATAGTCACAGCAGACAATAGGGCTGTATCAACGCCGTTTGGAAACTTTTTCTATAATTACATGGCACCAATATTGGATGGGCGGAGCTTTAGCATAGAAAAATGGAACCAGAACCTTTATGGAACTATGGATGCTTGGAGTGTTCAGGACGAGATTCCTCCGGATTATCGCTTCAGAGGCAGAGAAGAGATGGAAAGAGAGTTTAACAACTTCATGGAGTGGTTTTTGCCTTCCTTGAAACAACACCTAGGTGACTTAGAACACAGATACAAAGGTATTGTTCGGGATTTGTGGGAAGCGTATCAAAAACTTCCTACTTTTACTTATAGAAAACCGAAAAATCCCAAAGATGAAGCTCCAGATGCAGAAGGCATAGTGATTGTAGGCAAAGATGCTTTGGTCCACACGGATGACATCAAAAAGATAATAGATCCAGAAACCAACATACCTTATTCAGAAGGGCCGAAGGGATATGTGCGTATTGTACCTCAGAAGCCTTTTGATATAGAGCCGCCTTTACGGAGAGCATGCTGCATCGACATAGAAAATGAATTTGAGCTAGTAAAGGCATACCAATTGTTCGGGGCTATAGGAACAGGAAACGAGGATTATACTGTGTTTAGAACAACGGTGGAGCCAGGAACAGATCCTCTAGTGGCTTTGATGGGCTCTGATAGAAGTATTGATGATTATACTGAATGCGAGCTTGATGAATCCAATTTTGAAGAAGAAGGAGAATCTGTCGGCCATGAATCTCTTCACCTAGATAATGTCAGTCCCTCTGATATCGCAGGGCCAGACGGTCTATTGGTTGCTCAGGAATACAACAAGCCGTGGATGGCAACCATAGACATGATGAGGCGGGCAGAAGCAGGCGGAGTTAATGTTGAAAAGTTTACGTCCGGAGCGTTTGACTTTAAAAAAGTCTCACGATACGAATATGGAGTAGTTCATAATTTTGAATCATTACTAATAGCCATGATGGAAAAGCATGGAATACCCTTTTGGAAAACAGCCAAGTTGGCAGAAGAGCTATACTTGGGAGGACACTAAAAGATGCCAGGCAACTATCCAAGGACTGTGAATGACCGGTTTAGGAGAGGTTTAGAAGACCAGATTTTAGGAGAAGATAGAAGACTAGAGAGAATAGAAAGGATTATTCATACTCAAGGCGTTTATTGGTGTCAAAGTTTTTCAGATGCACAATCACTTGCAGCAAGTCTTGACTCTTACAACGCGCTTATGGGCACTCTTTATCCTTTCATAAAAGGAGGAAATGGTCATTATGAAGCATTGCATGGCTCGCCGCCTATGGTGATTTATACCACATTAGATTATGAAATAGAGAAAAAGGAGATTTTTGGAGATTTTTCTGTAGAGTCATGCCGTTTCCAAAGTCAAGGGGTTGAACCTCAGGATTGGCGTCATGAAGAGGGAAGAGCAACCTTTGAACACACCCACATAGAAGAGGATGCAGATTCTGTTGCATATGATTCTGCTTTTGATTTCCAGAGAGCCAGAGACGAGATACTTGTCCGTAGAGCTGAAATGTTCGAGTCAAGATATGAAAAATCTGAGCCTGTTGAGGAAAGATTCGAGGATACCCTTAAGCATGGGCGCGTGGACCTTGACAGGATTGACGATTTAACATACAAGACAACCTATGATGCAGAAACAAAAATATATGAAGGATTGGATCCATCCTCATACTGCAGCGCTTTCCTTGAGAGGATGAATCCTCATAATCTCATGCCTAATTTTGTTGGGTTTGGTCGCGCTTTTGACATAGAGAATGAGGCAGAGCGTGCAGAGCAATATATAGACTTCACAGAGAACCACGCCAGGATGATGGAAGCATCGCATGTTTCTGGTTTGGGTTTTAATGTGGAATCAATGATTCCTGATGTGACTTCTGCTGTTAGGACCACGGAGTTGTTTTCTGATCCTGAAATCTTAGATACTATTGAGAGAGGTAATGAAATAGAAGTTTCAAAAAGGCTTTTAGGGAAAATCGTGTTTTTTGAACCAGAACCACAAGTTGATGATTGTGAATATGTTGCTGAATTTAAAACTAAGATGAAAAAAACAGATCTTGCTTATCTTCCTCCTGCTCCTGAAGAGCCAAATGATTCTGGTACCATGTTTATTAGTGCCCAGACAGATAAAGAATTCTTTATAAATGGCGGATATTATCATGAGAGATTCCATGGTAAGATAAGAGAGCAGCATTTTAGAGAGTTTGCTGATTTAGAGAAACATTTTAATATATCCTCTCATTCTGGCTTAGAAGCTGTTGTGAGAAGTTTTGAAGAGGTCGCTGCTGATGTTAAAGCTTTTGAGTTTATGGGACGAGA
>JBDRIN010000114.1:0-3035 GCA_043815805.1 archaeon
TCATGCTTATGATCATTGCAGCAAAGAATGAGCTGATAGAAAGCATGGTGACGCAGAATATCCTGAAGTCGCTCAGCTTTATGGTCTCCTCTGAAAGATTGAATGAGAAAAGGCTTCCGCCAGAAGCGGCTCCTGAGCCCAGATCAAGATTAGAGATAATACTCTGGACTATTATCAATAGCTGGGTAGACAATCCAAAAAGGAATGGAGCTACCAACACAGTAGCAACAGTGATAAAAAGAACATAAGTCATGACGTCAGCTGACATCTCTTTCCTCATCAACCTTATTTCTTGGATGTCAATGGCAATCTTGTTCAGGAGATCCGCCATCTCTCCGCCAGCATCTAATCCCTCTAGCAGGAGATTCATAGCTCGAGTCAATATAGGAGATTGATATCTATGAGTAAAAGTGTGCAGGGCCTTCTCCAAGCTCTCGCCTGCCATCGTGGCCTTTGCAACTTCCTGTATCTCCTTAGACAAGACACCGAACTGGGGCCTGATAGCCATCCAGAGAGCCTTGTCTATAGGCATACCAGCGCTTATATTGGCAGAAGTCAACTGCAAGAAATCCGGCAAGACATTCTCAACATCCTGTTTTCTCCTGAAGATCTTCAGGTCCAGGAACACATAGATCATCAACCAGCCGACGATGATAGCCATCCCAAATATCACCACTGCACTACTAACAGCAATGCTAAGGGTCCTAGGAACAGCCAGCCCATTGATCACAGAGTAGACCAAACCACCTGCTGCCGCAATAATCGTGGCGATGATTGCACCCCAGACTATCTTCTTCCGGACATCAACCGGCTCCACATCCTCCATGCCTGCCCTTTCAAGATAGGACTCTAGAAGATGCCTCTTAGGAGTCCTTATCCTCTTGTTCTTCTTCTTATGCATCCGGTAGTAAGCAGCATAGTCCATCTCCTCTACAGATGTAGTGTCGCCCTCCTTTTCCTCTTTCTTACGGCCAAAACCAAAGAAACCTTTTTTCTTTTTCCCTTCCTTAGGCTTGTCAGGGGATTTCTCTCCTTTCTTTCCGGTCTTGTCTTCTTTCTTTTTTTCTTTCGGCTGTTCTATCAGTTTTCCTTCCTTTTTCTCCTCAACTTTTTCAACCGGCTTTTCCTCTATCTTAGGCGCAGGTTTCTCTTGGGGCTTCTTCATGAACTTGAATTTCTCCTCCTTGACCTTTAGAGGCTTGGCTTCTTCCCCAAGCGCCTCTGTCTCAACAAAAAGCATACTGGGCTCCACATCTTTTTTCTTTCTCTTGAAAAAGCCAAAACCGGTTTTCTTAGGTTTTGGCTGGCTGATCTCCTTTATTTCTTCAGAAGGCTTGGGAGGATTCTCCTCAGGCTCTGTAGGCGGTTCGATGCGCTCTTTATCCGAAGCAGCCATCTTTTTTTTGTATTCTTCATACTTCTTGTTAAGGTTCTCAACCAATTCTTTGTCCAACTTCTTCTTTTCTTTTGCCATTTTATACTTCAACAGGAGGCCTAGCAGACCTCATCAAAGCCAAAAACATGAACTGTACAAAACCGACCAACCCAGCCAGTGTCATCAGGACAGCCAGATCAAGCTTGAATCCGATAAAGGTCGAAAATATAACCAGGAGCGCAATGCCCAGAGAAGGCACGATGACAGCTATGAGCATGTAAAACATAGAGAGAGGATTTAATTTTCTTCCATATTCCTTGACAGCGATCCTCTGCTCACGCACTATCTGGTTTATAACAGTAGATAAAGCATTTCCTACGTCAGCGCCTGTCTTCAATGAGTTTAGGATCTGCCATAGCAGCTTTCTTAAGTTCGGTGACGGCGTCAGGATCATGGTTTCGTTGATAGCATCCTCCAGGGTAGTGCCTAGATTGACTCTATCAATGATTTCGCTGAAATACAACCCAATGACTTCATAGTTCTTCACCATGTTCTGGAAGGCCTGATAGACAGGGACTCCAGACTCCAGCTCTATAAGCAAGAATCTTCCTGCAAACACTATCTCCATGTTTATGCCTTTCTTGAACTTGCTGATTGTGGCATCAACAAATCGGATCATGTAAAGGAAGACGATTATCCAGAGAAAAGGGAACAATATCAAGGTCTTGCCAGAAGGGACAAAGGCCCATGCCACCAGGGCAAGTCCAAATGCCATGAGCAGGGAGTTCATGAATGTCTTTCTTACATAGTACTCAGGAGTGTCAGGCATCCTTGCCTGCGCTAATTTTATATCAAGACCTGGAAAATGCTTTGCCAGCCTCCTGAAAAACAATGTGTTCCTTGCCATTATACAAACTTCCTGTTTTGTTTCACATATTTCATGATGTTGTCCTTGTTGGTATAATACTCAGCGACAATTCTGCCGACTGCATCCACAGAAGTGATACTCTGTTTGACCAGATAATTCAGCAACAGCTCTTTTTCCTTCAGGTTCTTCTTTATTTCCACATCAGAAAGCCCTGTATAAAGCCGCAGGTTAGGGAAAAGGGATTTTGACTTGCTGACAGTGATCAGCTTGTCTTTCTTGATATCATACTGCATCAGGATGTTAGGTGTAGAGTCCGAAAGGATCTCTGCAATCTGAAAAGTACGACGTGTGCCAGTACGGCGGTTCCTGAACTGGACGATAATCAATGATATCGCAGGAAGCATGATTTTAGGCACGTCAATAGGAGGGTTAGTTATCCTCTCCACAGTCTCTCGGGCATTGTTCGCGTGGAAAGTAGCATAGACAGAATGGCCTGTGTGTATAGCCTCGAAAAGGGTCTCTGCCTGTTTCTTCCGCCTAACCTCACCTACTATGATTCTATCCGGTCTCATCCTCAGCGAGTTCACAAGAAGGTGTTCCATGCTTACTTCTCCCTTACCCTCGGCATTAGGCAGCCGAGTATTCATGGGCACCCAATGCAGGAATTTTGGCAGCTGGATCTCACGGGTATCTTCTATAGATATTACCCTCTGGTTCGGAGGGAAAAAATTAGCAAAAACGTTCAGGGCAGAGGTCTTTCCAGAAGCTGTTCCGCCAGCGATCAATGCAGAC
>JBDRIN010000115.1:0-2655 GCA_043815805.1 archaeon
TGGCTTATGGCTATTACCAAGTCATCTTTTTCCAGGATAGGGTTCATATAGCGAAACTCAGAAGCATATTCTACTTGGACTGGAATCCTGCAGTACTGCTCCAGAAGATTTTTTCCTATCAATGCGGCATGCCATGATGTCCCGCAGGCGATGATGGTTATTTTCTTCAGATTCTCCAGGAACTCTTTCTTGAATTGAAGACCTCCAAGCATGATCTTGCCGTCTTTAGCATTCAGCCTACCCCTAAAGCAGTTGTGTATTGATTCTGGCTGCTCGTTGATCTCTTTTAGCATAAAGTGTTCATATCCTGCTTTCTCTATCTCTTCCAGGCTCCAGGAAACTTCTTCAACATCTTTGTCTATCTTTGTGTTTTCTAGGTCTGTGATATAAAAAGAATCTTTTTTTATGACAGCGACTAATTTGTCATCGAGATGTATGACTCTCTTGGTGTGTTTTATTATGGGAGCGACATCGCTTGCCACAAACATCTCACCTTTTCCGATACCAAGCACCAATGGGCTTCCGTTCCTCGCAGCCACTATCTTGTTCTCGTCTTTATGGATGACTGCCAGGCCGTATGTACCCTGGACCATCAGGAGCGCTTCTCTGACAGCGTCTTCTAGTTTTCCGTCGTAGAACTTCTCTATTAGATGGGCAAGGACTTCAGAATCTGTCTCAGTGACAAAGATGTGCCCTTCGCTCTCTAAGAGCTTCTTCAGGGTTGTGGCGTTCTCTATGATGCCGTTATGGACTATGGAGATATCACCTTTGCAGCAAGAATGCGGATGAGCGTTTATGTCGTTTGGCTCTCCGTGAGTTGCCCAGCGTGTGTGTGCGATGCCTGTGTGGCCTATGAGCTTTACATTGGCAAGCTTCCTCTTTAAGTCTATGATCTTGCCTTGGGTCTTTATTGTGCATAATCCTTTGTCAGAAACCGTTATTCCGGCGCTATCATAACCTCTATATTCAAGGCGTGAGAGGCCTTCTACGAGCAGCTGAGCGCAGTTCTTGTTCCCTATATAACCAAATATGCCACACATTTTCTACTAAAGAGAGAAAAGCGGACTGCTTTATATAGGTTGTGAATATCTGGGCTAGATTTGTTGTCACGTAATTTCCTTTCTCGACGAGAAAGAGCGAAAGCTTTATAAATGGTTTTAGGTTACTACTATATAGAAAATACATATTTTATACATAAATTGTGTTTACAATGAATAAGCAGTTCGTGATCACCAAGAAGATAGCCAAGCATGGAAAGCAAGCTATCATAGTAATACCCAAACTTCTACAGGATGAGCTAAAACCTAAAACCATCATAAAAGTCACCATAGATGTCATCAAAGAGGCAGAGGAGGCTGAGGTATGACTAGTATAGATGATATCATAAAGGTAGAAGTCCCAAATACTGATTTTCTCTATAGTGAAGAAGCTTTCGATAGGCTAGTACAGACTCTCCAAGGGCCAAAATATAAGACCCTGAAGAGGGTTTGGGATAACGGCACAAGGGTGTGTTATCTTAGAGGTTACGGACCAGAAGGAGAACAAGAACGCCTGATTAAAGTCGACCAGCTCCCCAGAAATCTTACCAGCCCGAGGGCCATACGGCACGTGGGAAGAGGATACGACACCCTAAATGATATCAAAGAATCATTGGAAATCGAAGATCCTGACCATCGCCTGACCCGAGTCATGGGTTATAATATCTTCCTGCTAAAGACACCTGAAGGAGATTTCCCAATGGCTATCTCAGAAGAAGAATATTTCCGAAACTCCAGAAATCTGAGAGAATGGGTCAAAGGTCGTGAGAAGATGGAGTATCTTGATGCGCTTGAAGCAAGGGGCCCATTGACACCTAGACAAGTAGGAGAAGTGATGTCTAAAGTCATAGATTGCGCCTTCAATCTTTACAAACAAGGCTTCTACTTTAGGGATATGAACTCTGGGGCGATACTCATAAGAGAGAGTGAAGAAGGCAATCTTGAAGTCAAGATTACAGACAGGGCAAATGTTTGCAGGAAAGACAACGTGACCGCAAAATATTATCCCACTGCCGGAAGTAAACACATCATGGATCCGAGATTGATATTTCCTGCAGGAAAAAAGAAAAAATACGACGACATGGCTGAAGTGTACGAGCTAGGCACTCAATTGTACTACGCCCTTACCGGAGAACATATCTTCGAGTATGATCCTGACGAACACACAGGAAAAGCTATTGCGACAGGAGAGAGTCTTGTCGATGAAGATGGGTGGTGGCTACATGGAAAACATGATGAAGCATTGAATGATGCAATACAAAAACTTCCATTTACTACACGGATGCGGTATGGAGACATCTTGAAAAGATGCTTAAGCTCATACGAAGTGTCAAGATACACCTCTGTAAAAGAGCTCAAGAAAGCCTTTGACAAAGTAGACCATCTCAACTTTGAAAAGAGACAGAGAAGAAACCTCTGGACAGGCGCATCTGCTCTGGCATTGATGGCACTTTTGATGGCCGGAAACATCAACGGACAAAAGATCCAAGCATTGGAAAGTAAACTTGAAGAAGAAACCAGGACATTCAACGTAAGTGCTAGCTGGCAAGAGAACAGGTTTATCATAGAGAACAATCTTGCTGATCTTGCGGTCAGTGGGTGTGTGAAGGGACGCGGA
>JBDRIN010000116.1:0-4880 GCA_043815805.1 archaeon
TCTTCCTGATCTATCTCGACTGCTCCGCCAGTATCTGTCACAGCGAAGTTGCCTGGAAGGACTTCTGTGTAATCAAAAGTTGAGACATTGACAAAAGAGACTAGGTTGACTGAGGAATTGAAGGCTCCGAGCCACGGGTCAATCGTCACAGGAGTATCTCTCAGGATATCGAATTCATAGAATTCTTTCACAGTGAAATAAGATAACATGGCACTATCGACATTACTTCCTTTAGCCTGCACAAAGAGGGTGTAGTTTCCCTCAAGAGCTGTAGCGTCGTACTCTGCTTCGTATATGCCTTCGCTTGTCTGTCTTATCGTACCTTCTTGCGTTGAAAAAAAGATTGTCGCTCCATTAGGATCTGTTACAGTCAGGTTGACATATGCATTATCCACAAGATGTCCCTGTCGGTCCAAGACAACCATTATCATCTCTGCTGTCTCGCCAGGATGATACAATGATTTCCTTGTGTTGATGCTTGCCACACCAGTTTCCATATAGACTGTCTTTTCATCCGGCTCTATCTGGTATTCTTTTCCTGACGACAGGTCCATGACTTTCTCCCAAGCAGCATCGCATCTCCCTTGCTCTGGATTCCAATCATCACATTTCCATAGGGCTGTGCTTCTTGCGCTTGCTTTCCTCTTGAGCGGCTCTTTAAGAGATTTGATGGTTTCTGCATCCACAGAATAAGCAGTCAGGACATTGATCTGGTCAAAGTTCTCTTGAATCTCTTCCTCTTTTAGGTTTACTTCATCTACTTCTATCTTCTCTTCTGGCTCGACAACAATCGTCCCTGCTTCTTCAAGGACAACATGGCCTGTGGGCATCATATTGAAGGCAGGGAAAGCAGCGAATATTGTTAGGATCAAAGCGAGAAGTATCATGGCTTCAACAGCCAGCCGTTTCCTTTGGGGTGTATGTCCTTTCTCCAAACGATCTATCTCTTCGGCAGAATCTTTTATTATATCATCATAGTATCTTTGCCATTCCCGCTCTGTCCTGGCTTGGAGATATTGCTTTTTGTTTTTATTGTAGTCCTCCAAAGACATGTCCCCATGACCAAAACTTGCCTCTAAATCCTCTAGATGGGTCTTTATCCGGATCTTATAAACATTGCACCTTTCAATCTTCTCTTTTAATTTGCTTATCTTCTCTTTCCTTGATTTTTTCTCTTTTTCCATGTTTTTATGATGAAACGAGCGCAATGGTAACATATCCTGAACAATCTCCTTTCAGACCTTTAGGCAGGCCCATCTTCCAATAGACACTCTTGGTCGCCTTGGCAGCATCTGTGGTTGGGGCAAGATTGAACGAATCCAATTGGACCGCAAGATCTGTTAGTGAAGTCATGGCAGAGTATGCTATGTCGCTGGACAATGAATACCTCTCATAAGACAATGTGACATTTCCTTGTGTGCATGCCATCGCGTTTCCATCTCCATCAAACAGTGCGTAGCCGTCAAGGGTTATGTCTATCTCTTTGTTGCCTAGGTTCTCTAGGACTATGGCCGTGTCTGAGGATGCGTTCTCGCCTGCATTAAGCTCGCCATAGGATATGTATTCTGGAGTCGTGTTGAAGGCAAACAAAGCATCAATAGAACCCGAGACAGTGTCGCTGACACTTGTCTCGTCATCCCATACAGTCGCCCTGCAGGTCCATGCCTCGTCCAGGGCATAATACCAGACTTCAAAAGAGCACTGGAAGGTCTTGTTGTTGACTCCTTCGGAGATGTTGGTGCAGCTTGAGTTAGTGTAATGGGAAGAGTTGCTGTCCGGAGAATCATAACCTACAGTATTATGATAAAATGTAGCGTTGGCACCTGATATGTTGTCTGCTCCATCAACGTCGCTGACTGTGAAAGTACAGGTGATTGTCTTGGTGGAGCCTATATTCAGGGTCACGTTGGTATCAAGGTTCATCTCATCGAAAGTGGGAGCTGTTCCAGCACCTAAAGGCTCTAGAGGAAAATCACCTCCTCCCAGAGGAAGTATAAGGCCAGAGCCAGAGACCCAAAGATCTCTCTGCTCCGAAAGCCCAGAATTATTCCATGCATCAATGCATTCAACAAGCCATGTGTGGTTGCCGTCGTCCAGAGAATAGACAAAAACCTGGGATGCACTCTTCTCTACAGAATCGTTGGTCAAGGTCTTGTTTCCATCTATATATAGGGAGCATTCTGTAATGTTAGAGATATCTGTCACATTATAATAGAAAAAGACCTGATTCGACTGGATGAGCTCTTGGTCAAGAGGACTCTCCAGAGATATCTTGGGAGATTCGGTATCATAGGTAATATTCGAGAAATTGCTTTGGGTCACATTGGTTGGAGAAGTAGAGTTACCAGGATCCGCTTGTATGGATACAACAGCTATAGAAAAGGCCATGGCCAGAGCTAAAGCTAGTACTAACCACTTGAATCTACTTGTATTCACTTTGTATTACCTCACCTTCCTCCCCTTCAAGAGGAAGCTCCCATATCAAATGTGACTATGATTTATGATGTTTTGTGATGCTCTATGATGTCTTATGATGTTCTGTGGATCATCTGAATACTCTGCGTCGGCTTTTTTGTTTAGTCCTTATCAGGATTAATATGATGATAATGACTATTACTAGTATCAATCCGATGATGACAGTCCATGAAACACCAGACCCATCACCTCCCCCCAGGTTGCTGGACTTGAAATTGACATTAAGGGTTGCCTGCCTTTCATAAGTGAGCTTGCCATTGTATATTATACGACCGCTTAGGGTATATCTGCCGGCCATCTCTGGCTTGAAAAAGCTCTGCAGCAAGAGGGTCTCTCCTGGCCGCACATTAAGCTCGTCTGATTCCAGCACTTCTATGACCTGGTCGTTAAGGCTGGCTGTCCCTTTGAATTTTGCAGCCACTGTTCTCGGTCCCAGGTTCCTGAAAGAAGCATTTATAGGGACGACTTCTCCGGTCACTGCCCATCCCTTGGCTTTGAGCCTGACAAACTCTCCCTGATCTATGATCCCTCCCCTTTCTACTATGCTGAAGGTCCTCAGAACATTGTTTCCGCATTCGACTGATTCTATGTCAACCCAATACTGACCTATAGGCAAATCAAACTCAAGAGTCTTTACAATCATTTCCTCTGTCGTTGGCAATATGTTATTGCCGGCTTTGAATTCTTCGCTCAACATGACTGTTTCCTGATCTTGGTCCCAGATTCTTAGGATAAAACTTGGACTTAGCCTTACATTACCTTGGTTCCTTACTGTCGCAAAAAATTCAGTGGGAAAATCGATCTCAGTGTCAACTACTTCAAAACCTCCTGCAACACACTTGACTATCTCGTCCCCTGTGATCTCAACCTTTATTTTGACCAAGAAAGCGCTTATTATGCTTGTTCCGATAGCTCCAGGCAAGTCCCCAGAAATACCCAGAGACACCCTCATATTGCCTGTATAGTTGCCTGTGGCTACATCTGCCGGAGGATTCAAGATCATCTTCAGCAACAACTTGCGGGTCCTGTTAACCTTCAGCTCGTCTGTGGCATTGGGAAGTATCGTAAACCAATCAGCTATCTCTCCTTCCATCTCATAACTAACTGGGACAGTATAAGTGGCGTCTGTATTGACCAGGACAGTCTGTTCGGCGTATCCCCCTCTTAGAACATCACTGAAGGTAACTACTGCTTTGTTGACTCCTATAGCGACTGCACTTACCTGATCTGGCAGTATAAATAGAATTAGAAGGATAAATATACAGATTACTATCTTATGACTTTTTGTCCTCATCATCTCCCCTTTTAATAGTTTAGTCTATTTCTAGAAAGGAATATTTATAAATCTTACTATAATTGGGTATATAAGAACAAGTATTTCTCTAATTTATGGCAGCTCTGCAGTAAAGACTATGCTTCCATTGCATGTACCGAAGGGGTTAGGCGCTATGTATAGCTGCCAGTAGGTCACATTTGTGACTGGTGTGGCATCATCCAGCCTTCGTGATATTGTGGTGCCCAGCTCTGAAGGTGCAATCTTGCTGCTCACCAACGCGGTCTTGGCTGCATAATCATCATCTGGCTGGATAGACCATTTTTGGTTGTCTACTGTTATGTTGCCGACAGTGCAGTTCATCGCGAGTCCATCTTCAGGAGTGGCTCCATAACCATGCATGGTTATGTTTATAGCCATGTTTCCAAAGTTGGTTATATTGGCTGTCTTATTGGTGGAAGTGTTCTCTACAGGCAAGTCACCATAGTCGATGAGGCGTGTGACATTTAGGGCATACAACGGATTTATCACTGTCGTGTTCCATTCTGTGTCTGTGAAGTTATAAGCATCTACGGCAGTAGCATTACAATACCACGTCCCGTTGGTGGCATAATATCTCACTTCATAAGCACATATGTAATCTGTAAGATAACCGCCCACTCCATATGCTGTCCTGTTCTGCGTACAGCTTCCGTTGGTGTAATGCCAGTTATTGTCGTCTGCTGTATCTGTTGAGTTGTATATGTGATAGAAGGTTGCATTTACTTCATTTAGGGTGTCTCCTCCGTTAAAGTCTCTTATCGTGACGTTGCATAGTATGGTAAGGTTGCTTCCGGGAGTCAGGTCTATGCTTGCCACTCCTCCCTGGATCACCACATTTATTATTTCTGGCTTTGAATCTGTCACATTGACAGTAGTATCGATGGTGACGTTTTCGTAGTTGGCTCCGTGGTCATAGCCTTCTGAGAAAGGGACATTTATCAATATTGGGATTAGAACTAGTACTAACATTACAAGCATAAAATGGTTCTTATAATCCATATTGTTTCCTTCCTCTGTGGTTTTTGGTCTAATTTGCTCAACTAGGGCATTTTATTGGATATCAGTATAGGATTTAGTATAACAATATATA
>JBDRIN010000117.1:0-11037 GCA_043815805.1 archaeon
AAAGGCAACTGGTGTCTTGAAAGAGATACCTATCATCCTGACATCAGGAGCCCAATCAACTCGATTTGACCTGATGCTGGAAACAAATTATGTGGAAGCTATGAAAGAAGATTTCAGCCAGCTAGAGATTAATGAAGAAGAGCTGAAAGAGATCAAAGCGCTTTCAGAAGACCCGAATATCATACCAAAGCTCATCAACTCCATGGCACCAAGCATCTACGGCCACGACCGTATAAAAGAAGCCCTTTTATTACAGATGGCTGGTGGGGTGAGAAAGAAAAGAAAAGATGGCATGGTGACAAGAGGAGATATTCATGTATTATTGATAGGGGATCCGGGATCTGGCAAGAGTCAGTTACTTAAACGTATGAGCAACGTCGCTCCGAAAGCACGCTTCGTTTCAGGAAAGGGCGCGACAGGAGCTGGATTAACAGCTGCGGTCGTAAAGGACGAGTTCATAAAAGGCTATGCTTTGGAAGCAGGGGCCCTTGTTCTGACGAATAAAGGCTTGTGCTGTATAGACGAGCTTGATAAGATGTCAACAGATGACAGGAGCGCTATGCACGAAGCTTTGGAACAACAGACAGTCTCTATCAGCAAAGCAAATATCCAGGCAACATTAAGGGCCGAAACAACTGTCTTGGCAGCAGCCAATCCAAAGTTCGGAAGATTTGACCCTTATGAAGTCCTAGCAAGACAGATAGATTTACCATCAACCTTAATAAATAGATTTGACCTTATCTTTCCTGTGAGAGACCTTCCAGACTCTGTAAAAGACGAGAAGATGGCAGATTTTATCCTACGGCTCCATCAAGATGCCTTGAAGCAGGAAGCGGATATATCCACAGAAGTCATAAAGAAATACATCGCTTACGCAAAGACCAAAGTATTCCCTAAGCTTACTTCAGTAGCACTCAATGAGATAAAGAGTTATTATGTCCAGATGAGGAATACTGCAGAAAGGGCTGGAGGCATACAAACTATACCTATAAGCCCAAGACAACTTGAAGCTTTGATAAGGCTTAGCGAAGCTTCTGCAAAAGTAAGATTGTCGAATAAGATAACAAAAATAGACGCAAAAAGAGCGATTGACCTAGTCCATCACTGCCTAACACAGATAGGGCTTGACCCAGAGACTGGCAAGATTGACATAGACAGGATAACAACAGGCATAACCGCATCAACACGCTCTCATATCGCTATCGTCAGGGAAGTTATCACAGAGCTCACAAACGCCCTAGGAAAAGAAGTTCCCTTGGCAGACGTTGTCAGGGAAGCCGGCAACAGAGGAGTGGATGAAGATAAGGTCGACGAGACTATAGACAAACTCAAAAGAAGCGGGGACATCTACAGCCCAAGGCCTGACCTAGTCTCCAAGTTGTAAAATGGCAGAGATAGAAAGACAAACAGCTGTAAAATGCAAGATTTCTGACTTGAGTAACGGGAAATACATAGTGCAGGAAGGATGGAAGCCAAACTATGTAGACACCTCCTATGGAAAAATATCCAGAGTTAATGTCCTTGCTGTTGTAGTGTCAAAGGAGAACATCAACCAAGTCGTTGTCGACGACGGCTCAGAGAAGATGACTGTGAGAGAGTTTGACGGGACCAAGATAGCAAACCTCGACGTAGGGGACATAATCATGATCATAGGCAGACCAAGACAGTTCAACAACCAAATATACCTTTTGCCGGAAATAGTCAAAAAAGTCATTGACAAGAAATGGGTCGAGTTGAGGAAGCTAGAGCTTGGTAGAAGAAGCAAGCTCAAGGAAGAAGAGAAAGAAGAGCCTGAAGAAAAGGAAAAAGAGGAAGCCCAGAAGCCATTGTTCAATTATTCTGAAAAAATCCTAAAGAAGATAGCAGAGCTTGACGAAGGAGACGGCGCAGACATCGATGAGGTTGTTTCGGCAGTGAAGTTCAAGGAGTCAGAAAGCATAATAATGCACCTTCTGGAAGAAGGAGAGATCTTCGAGATAAAGCCAGGGAAGTTGAAGGTCTTGGAATAATAAGAAAACAAAACATAAACTTTATAAAAATCCACCATTCAAACAAAAAAATGAGAAGAAAGACTTGGTCAATGAACGCATTGGTGATTGCCTGCGCAATTCTTTTGATGATGTCTATCGGGGGGTGTAAAATGTCTGATTCAGAAAAAAACAGTGTTCTTTTGAAAACAACAATGGGGGATATAAAGATAGAGCTTTATGAAGACATGCCTATCACAGCAGGAAACTTCAAAAAATTAGTGTCAGAAGGTTTCTATGATGGCGTGATTTTCCATAGAGTCATCGAGAACTTTATGATACAGAGCGGAGACCCAACAGGAACAGGAACCGGCGATCCAGGATATAAAATAAAAGATGAATTTACAGACCACAACAAGAATGACAGGGGAACCATCTCGATGGCCAATGCTGGTCCTAATACGGGCGGCAGTCAATTCTTCATAAATACTGTAAACAACAATTTCCTTGACCCTAAACACCCTGTTTTTGGGAAAGTCATTGAAGGTATGGGTGTGGTTGATGCGATAAGCAAGGCAGAAGCAGATTCAAACGACAGACCTAAAGAAGAGATAAAAATTATTGAAGCAACAATCATTCGATAAATGATAAGACTTCCCTAAAATAAGACTGGTGTCACATAAACTTCTAAGATGCCCGCTATGAACAATATGAAGACACTCAATAGGATTAGGTCTGCTGAGTCAAGAAGTATGTGTTCCAGTTTTCTCGTCCCGAAATCATGCCGTATGATGGCGACAGAGATTATGCCTCCGGCTAGGCCGGCTGTGAAATATGCTAATATTTCTGGAATGCCATGGATAGAATACTTGAATAATCCTAAAGTGATTATCTGAAAATAGAACGCTGTCTGAGAAGCTCCTATCTTGTCCGCAGCTACCGCTAGGTTCTGCCTTATGAAGTTGCCTATGGCCGTACCAATGACACTAGCGTTCCACGTCAGGATAAATATGGCTCCGGCACCATAAAGGAACGAGAAAAGGATGCAAAACACCATGACTTTGATGTTGTTCAGGAAAATCTTGATGAATATGCTTACTTGAGATGTCGCAAAGCCTGTGACCCTACTGTTGATTGCGTTGATGGTCTTCTGCTGGGTATCAAAGAGTATGGAAGTCGTGCTGGCAGGCAAGACAACATACCACAACACAACCGCTAGGGTTATTCCAATAAAAAGGTACATGAAGAATCTCAATGCTTTGGCATGCTCTTTTATCAGGGCCTTCTCCTCGAGGTCTGTGAGGTCTTTCTCCTCTTCCATCTTCAAAGTATTGTACATCAAAGGCACACATGCCATTGTCGTAAGGAAGACCGCAAGCAGGCTCGCATAAGCCTTGAAGATTGTCCATGAAAGAGCTATGGCTATAGAACAATAGATGAAGCCATACAGCATCATGCGCTTGGGCCCTGCCTCTGCTTTGAAAGGACTTATCAAAGACTCTAAAACCATGTTTAACCCAAGAGGAGAGTGTTTATAAAATTTTCTAAAAATCATAGCAAAACTTTAAAAACCCCCTTCTGTTTCTCTCCGATATGACCAAATTGGATTATGAGACGCTGCTGAAGAGGGCTCGCAAGGCTTTGCCGGAAAAGACTGTAAAGCACATGCGCTTCGAGATCCCAAAAGTGAAGGGACATCTCCAGGGAAATCGTACTGTTGTGAGCAATTTCCTCCAGATAGCACAGCATCTCGGAAGAGACCCAAAACATATGCTTAAGTATGTGCTGAAAGAACTCGCCACCCCAGGGGAAATCAAGAGGACCGGCGTCGTGATCTTCGGCAGCAAGATGCCTGCGTCGCGGATTAATGACAAGATTCAGCAGTATGCAGACCTGTTCATACTTTGCAAGGAGTGCGGCAAGCCAGACACCAAGCTAGAAAAAGAGGGAAATATCTACTTTGTGAAGTGCCAGGCATGCGGTGCAAAGCACTCTGTTTATTCAAAGATATAAAATATGAAACGGCTTCATATAACCATTTCTGGAAATGTGCAGGGAGTAAGCTTTAGGTATTACGCTAAGCTCCGGGCAAAAGAGCTCTTTCTTGACGGTTGGATAAAGAATGTAGAATTCAACAAGGTAGAAATTGTCATTGAAGGAAAGGACGACGAAGTCGATATGTTCTTAGAGTGGTGCAAAGAAGGACCTTATTATACAGACATAGAAGACATAAAAATTGAAGAAGAAGATTTCCAAAGAGAATTTAAGGATTTTGAGGTCCGCTACTGAACCAGGCACCCAGTCCTGTCTGCTTCTCTTTATCTTTGCCAAAGATAGATTCTATGGATCTCTTCACAAGCTCAAGAGTCTGCTGCAGGTAGACCGGCACATTATACTTGGAAGCTATGCTGATGCTCGGCTCCAGGTACTTAACAACAGAGCCCTCGCTCACAGTAAATATCACTTTTCCTTTGCATTTTGAGCATTGTCCGTTCAATGGCGGCCTCCTAAATTTCTCGTTACATCCTACGCATCTGAACTGCTGCTGAGAGAACTTCCTGAGGTTTCCTTTGGTATCACGCAAGAAATGCTTCTCTATAACCAACCTTGCGACATCAGATTCATCGACAGCACGGAGCTTCTCTGCAAGATTCAGCTGGCTCCTCAGCTTCTCTTCCATGCTCGGCAGCAACTTGTAAGCAGAGCAAAGCACTCCTGCATTAAAATCATCTGTGCCGTGGGTGAATCCCATCCCCTCAAATTGTCCGGGCGTCCCAAGAACATCCTTGACTTTCTTTATCTCAGTTTCCCAAGGCATCTTGTACTCGTTGGCAGCTTCATAAAAACTTAGAGGATACTTCCAGGCAATGTCAATATCAAACGCCATGTCGTCTACTTCTGCAGGATCCAAGACTGTCGTAAGGACCAGTGGTGCGTCCATTGTTGACCCTCTTGATTCCGGCAGGTACTTCCTGGAAAAATTAAGGAAAGAATCCAACAGCAACAAGAAGCAGCTCTCGTCTCCATCTGCATCCCTACGCATGGCCGCATGATAAAATGGATGTGCATAAAAAGCCTGTGTCTTTGAGAACCCTATTATTCTTCCGAGCATCCCTGCAGAGGTGTGAGGTGCTAGACCAATGACATAATGGCCTACGAGGTCCTCTTTAGTCTTGAGATTATAGAAAGGCTTGAGGCTGTAGAGCTTTACCAACAACTCATCCACAAAATTTGCTATCCTAAACATGACTTCGTCGCAAGGCTCATCAGGAGAACTTAAGCAGGAAGGCAAGATGACATCCTGGACCTTGAGTTCCAGTACCTGATCGTCATCTGCAAGGTCTTTTCCATAGATATCTTTTTCGTATCCAAGAGCCTTCAGCTTTTCATGACTTACCCTCACTTCTTTCGGCTTGAAGTGCGTCAAGGCAACTTCAGAAGAATCATACCTTATAGTGCCGTCTTTGTTGACATTTATCTTGTGCTTTGCCCTCAGTATGCCTTTCAGCAGGTGCTCTGCGGTGTGGTCCTTGTTAGACGTCCCTCTTACGCCTTTTATTAGGTCAGGATATATCCTAGTCCCTAATTTTTTCATCATATAGTTGAAGTAATGGTTTATATCTATAGAAGCATATTGGTAATCCTCCGGGCTATGAGCGCAATCATCTACTATACCACAGGTCTTGCAGAATTTTTTCTTTTTTGATTTTTTGTCGCATATCTCACAGACTGACAAGACTGTCTCCCTATTGCAATGCTCGCAGAAATAAGATGGAAACTGGGCAGTGATCTTCTTTTTTTCCATGGCTGACTGGAAGCTTCTCAGCCGGCCTCCTTCTTCTCCCACAGGAAACAAGACATGCGGCTGTCCAGTCATCTTGCGCATCTTGGCTTTTTCAGGACGTCCCATCCTAGTCCCTATGAAAATCCCTGATTTATCCCGAATCGTAAAAGGAGAGAGCAGGTTAATCAATGGAAGCGGTTCTTGTCCTTTTTCATTGTTTATAGTCTTCAAGGCCTTGGCAAATTCCTCTTTGTTTTTCGAATTAAGAGTTGCCAAAAAAGCCTGCGCATGTTCTTTTTCAATCACAACAAATTCGTTGTTGACAAACAGGTGAGGCACTCCTAAAAGTTCCAAGACACGCTTTGTGTTAGAAACAGGAAGGATTATCTTGATGGCTTGGTTGTCTCGCTCCTCAATCTTGGCTTCCTGAAGCCAGACCAATAAGTCCTGCAGCTGTTTCTTGGTTATAGACTTCCAAAAGAACGTGTATCTTGGGTGAAGAGGAACATCTGTCTTTTTTGAAAGCTCTATGGCCGCTCCTGCAGAAAGCTTGGTCTTGAGCGGTCTCTTGAAAAGAGTCTCTATACTTTCAGAGGGGATATTGACAAGCTCTCCTAGTTTGTCGTAATCTACAGTGCCAAAGAGGTCTATGCACCTTTTCTCAAGCTCTAGTATCCATATTTCCGGGCAATACCCTGGAGGGACAAGGGCATGCGCCCTATTTAGGAAATCGCCATAGTTTATCAAGATGTCTCCGGCGTAGAGGATCTCTTCCACTTCTTTCTTGTGTTCTTTCGCTTCTGCCTCTGTCTCTAAGAACTTGACAGAGCCGTCTTTTAGTTTGACTATCGGGCCGTCTATAGAGTCGCATGCAGAGATGGCTGTTGCCTTTCCAGGACGTTCTACTTTCAGCTGGGTGGCTGTCGCCACAAAATCATTGAGGACTTGCATTGTGGCTGGATGCATGGACTGCCCTGAAAATCCTGAGGTCCTTGATCTTCCATACCTTAATCTGAATGCACCTGATCTTAATGGGTGGCCAAGCACTGGTCTGCCGGCAACCAAGTCTTTTATGTAAGTATAATCCGGCCGTATCTTCTCGCTCTCTGCGTGCTTTTCTCCTTTTGCCTTGACCTTTTTCTGGAGCTCGACGAATTCTTTGAGGAAATTCCATTGGTCCATCTGGAATTCGGTTCCCCATTTTGAGAGCTGCTTCCAAAGCTTTGGCGCTTTCAAGGGAATACATTCTGCATTCACTAGGCAGTATCCGCTTCTCAGCCTGTTGGTCGGGACTCTTGGAAGGTCTTTCAATGTGACATTAGATATCTCCCATTTTTCAGATGGGTCTCCGCTGACTTCGATGGGGATGTGATTCATCAGGTAGACTGATTCTTTTTTAGATGGAAAATATTGGAGGTTTGTGACAAAGTTATGGTAATCTTCTAGTTCTGCAGGGCATCTCTGGATCTCTTTTTCTGTTGGATCATAGGTTTCAAAGCCGAACTTTCTTCTGATGTAATCGCCTATCAAGACAGAGACAGCTGCGGCCGTCCCGCCGGCATTTCTCACAGGCCCTGAATAATTGAGGCAGAAATATTTCCCTTTGCCGTCGTTCCTATCTTTTATTTCTAGGCTTGTGAATCCTTCTAACGGTGCAGATACCACTCCCAAGGTAATGTATGCGAAGCCAGCTCTTATGCCTACTTCCATAGCTTCTCTCTGGTCCTTGAACTTGCAGAATTTTTCTTGGGCAATCTCTTCTGCTATTATGAAAGCTACTCTCCAATCGAGTCTACCGTACTTTTTCTCTAGCTCTGCGATACGTTTTTCTGCACCAGCATTATGTATCTGCGGAGCGACAACTGCCATGAGCGCTATGACTCTCTCTGCAAGGGTCTTGGTAAGGGTGACACTAACTTTTTCTTCGGGGTCGTACCCTTTTTTTCTCGCTTCTTCGGCCAGCTTGTAAGCTTTCAAGCAATCTTTCTCTAGTGTCGCAAAGTATTTTTGCATATGTTTGGTGGCTTCCATTTTCTGCTTAAAAATGCCAAAGTGTTTTTGGTATCGTAACAATCTTTGATTTTTATGATCGTATGAAGTTCATAACTTTGACTTCTCTTGTTTTTAAATTCACTATTGGAACTCTTGCTGGCTGGGGTTCAAGGCCTCTTTTTTCCTGGTCTTCTGTTATTCCTGTCCATGATGAACAGTTGAGTAAGGTTACGTTCCTGTAGTTGCCTACAGATATCCTGTGGATGTGGCCGGTTATGAAAAAATCAGGGATCTTGCTGATGACTAAAGGATCCATTTTTGCTAAAGGCACGTACTGGGTCGATGTATGTGTTGGGGCGAGATGCCTTCTTTGCAATAGGTACTTCATTATGAGGTCTGGCCTTTTCTGGCCGCCTGCTGCACGTATCGTCTCGACGTGGTTGGCATAATATATCAAGGAATAACCATGATATATCAATATGTCGAAGCCTGGAAAATCTTCTGTGCTTGCGATGTTAACAGTTGCGGGATTGCTGACAAAGATCGCATTGGGCAGCTGCCAGATCGCTTCTGCAAAGTCTTTGTAAAGAGGAGGTTGGGGTTCTGCTATCCTCCCAGCATCGTGGTTTCCTGGAGATATTATCAGATGGATATGTTTGGGAATGCATTTAAGGTACTCTGCGAATTTGTCGTACTGCTCTTTGATGTCTTTTATGGCAAGGTCTTCTTCCTGGCCGGGGTAGATTCCCACGCCTTCAACAAGGTCTCCTGTAAGGACAAGGTATTTGATCTTTTTTGCCATCTCTTTTTGCTCGTCGCTGCCTGCTTTTCCATTGATCCATGTCAAGAAGCGTTCGAAGGCTTCTGTTAGGAAATGCTTAGATCCAAAATGGGGATCTCCTAGCATGACTAAGTATTCTTCTTTAGGGGCTTTCTTGAGCTCTTTGCTTAGGGGGATATCTGGGAGCAGCACATTGGTAGCAAATATCACCTTGTTGCCGGATGTTCCTACGATTCCTATCACTTCATCTTCCACACATTCTTTTGCTATATCATACGGTTCTTTCTTGTCTTTGCTGATCACTACTTGTATTTCCCCTGTCGGGTCTTCCAAGGTAATTATGATATTCTTGTTCTTGGTTATGACTTTCGCTTTTATCATGCCCACGACAGATACACTTTCCCTGTCTTTTTTGTGGATGAGCCGAGCTATCGAAGTTAGGCCTTGGAGTTCTTGCCTTGCTCCCAGCATTGTGTGGATCTCTTTGAATCTTGCGTTGAACATGCTGACAAAGTCTTGATAGGTCCGTTTCTTTGGGTTTTCCTTGTAAGAGAAGACAATCTTTACAGGGCTCTTGGCCTGTTCCTCTTTTTCTGCCTGGTCTTTGAGGAATGTGAGAAAGCTGTCGTAGACTTTTCTCCCTTGTTTCTTTTCTTTTGAGAAGGATGCTTTTTCAAAGTCGTCCCAATTGGCCTTTGCTATGTTTTTTTGTTCTAAGAATAAGTCATAGAGATCTTTATTTAGGATTAGCATGGCATCATCTGTCTTTTCGAGAAGATTATCCACTATCTGCTGGTCTACCTCTTCTTCAAGTATGTCAGGACTCAACAAGAGTCCTTTATCCAACAGAAACTCCGACACCTCATTAAACTTTATTTTGTTCACCTCCAAAGCTTCGCGCTTTTATGCGAAGGCGTTTCTTTATTTGTTCCTCGGTGTCTTGCACTGAGGAACAAATGCTCGAAAATCGTTGTCCGCTGACTCAAACGATTTTTGTCATTTTACAAGATCCAGAGTGTCCTCAAGGATCTTCTTAATCTTTGGTTTTATGTTCTGCGGGACAGCGAGGCTCATCTCTCTTGTCCTTCCGAACCTTCCTTTGCTAATGACTTTGGCGTTTATTATGCCCAGCATGTCTTGTTCTGCAAGTATATCTGAGACTCTTCGCTGCGTCAAAGGCCTTAGGCCTGTCCTGTCGCATATGTTCTTGTATAGCTCGTAGACTTCGCCCGTGAAGATGATTCCCTTGTTGTTATTTCCCTTTAGAGAAGCGTCAGCAAGTATTATAGCATAGAGCGTTGCCTGAAACTGTTTCGGCTGGGTCTCTACGACCTCTAAGATTCTGTCTCGTTCTATCTTGTCTTCTGCTTCGTCGATATTCGCTATAGAGACTTTCTCTTTGTCTGTGCGTTCTGCAATCTCTCCGGCCACCCTAAGGAGTTCCAGGGCTCTCCGGGCATCTCCATGCTCCCTTGCGGCGTATGCTGCGCACTTGGCGATGACTCCCTCGCCAATAACCCCTTTCTTGAATGCTTTTTCAGCACGATTGTTGAGTATGTCTTGTATCTGCAGTGCATTGTATGGTGGAAACACCAATTCTTCCTCGCTTAGAGAGCTTTTGACTCTAGGGTCTAGATTGTTGGCAAACATAAGATCGTTGCTTATTCCTATGATGCTTATCTGTGAGTTTTTCAATTCGCTGTTGATCCTTGTAAGGTTATATATTGCTTCATCCCCTGCTTTTTTTACTAGTTGATCAATCTCGTCTAATACAAGCACAACCATCTGTTTCTCTGCATCTAGGACAGAGAAGAATATGTTGTAGACTTCATCTGTTGGCAGGCCGGTTGCAGGTATGGCTTTGCCAAAGAGCCTTGCAAGCTGTGCTATCAGTCTGTATTCTGTGTCTGCGACTTTCTTTAATTTGCAGTTGAGATAGAATATCTTCATGGGGATGCCTTTGTTCTTTGCAACTTCTATGAGATTGTCTGAGACATGCTTAACAGTCATGGTTTTCCCTGTGCCTGTTTTTCCGTAAATGAATAGGTTAGAGGGTTTCTCGTTTCTTAGGACGGGCGCCATGATTTGGGCAACTTGATTTATCTGGGTATCCCTGTGCTTGATTTGATGAGGAATATATGCAGATTGGAGAACCTTTTTGTCTGCGAACAATGTATCTTTGTCTAAGAACTTTTCAAAGAATCCTGTCAGCTCGTTGTTTCCCATCTTGAGTTCCAGTAGAAACCAAGGTTTTATAAATATTATGATTTGGCAGTATCTATTTCCTGTAATACACACTGGAAACTGTAAGGGAGACCCCTTGATTTCCTATGGAACTGTTAGGAGGGGTTGGGGGTTGTGTTTAAAGGTTTGCGGGGGGTTCATTTCATATGGAAAAAATGTTTTTGTTTCCCCTCTTATTTCTGAAGCATTCAGATTTTCAATTTGTCATTTTCTTCCATTTCTTTATTTCATTTGGTATATTCTGCGAACTATATATTATATTATTATTT
>JBDRIN010000118.1:0-2118 GCA_043815805.1 archaeon
AAGATGGGGGCGGCAGGAGAGCTTAAAGATTATGTCACTTATGATGAGATAGAATACCAGAATGGGGGAGCTACGGCAATAGTCAATGCCCACGTCCGCCTGCCTGAAAGTATAGAGAAAGCAGGATTGAATAGTTTGTTCATCGTATTCAAAGAAGCATCGACTGACAGCAATATGATCGGTGCAAGCGTCACGATACGGAAAGTCATCAACTTCGAGGTGCTCTACCCTTACAAGAAGGTAAGTGTAAAGCTCACGCCGGCAAATACCAATGTGGATGAGCCGACAGATATAATGCTGACAGTGAGAAGCCTTACAGAGCTTGACATCTCCAAAGTGAACGGCATCATAAAAATCTATGATTCTGATGATAACTTGGTGAAGACTTTTGAGACTGAGACAAGAGATCTTCCTGCAGGCACAGGCACTTCTTTTGTGCACACCTGGGACACAGCAGGACATAAGGCAGGGAATTATCATGCTGAAGCCATCATCTTCTGGGATGATAACGAAAGCACCACATCAAAGGTATTCAAGATAGGCACATTGTCTGTGAAGATAAGCCAATATACAGATGAATTCATATACGGCGCGATAAACAAGTTCGAAGTCTGGACCGAGAGCGGTTGGAACGAGAAGATAAAACATGTCTATGCAGAGCTGTATATCGAGGGCGCCAAGGTTGGAGCCACCCCTCCTGCCAGCATGGGGATTGAACCCTGGCAGACCGCCATCCTTGAAGGATACTTTGATGCTTCATCATATGAAATAGGAGAATACGACGCCAAGATCACAGTCCTTTTCGACGGTGAGGCCAAAACAGAGTCTTTCACAGCCAAGATGATCGATGGTGATGCCCCAATACTGGACGAGAAACCAGAGCTTATGGGAAAAAGCACTAACCTCCTGACCACAATAACCATCGTGCTCGTGATTATAATCCTGGGAAACGTCCTATATTTCTATCTACAGAAGAAAAAAAAGAAAAAAGACGCTCCAGTAAAGAAAAATAAACAGAATAAACCCAAACAATCAAAAACAAAAAGGTGATAAAAAATGGATATATCAAACAAATCATTGGTTTTACTGCTTGTAGTCGCCGTTATAATAACGACATTCGGAGTCGTGACAAACCTGCAGTCGGTAGGACGGCTCACAGAGCCTGCACTGGTGGGCCACGTGACAAGCCAACAGATAGGTAATGTTTCTTTGACTGTGACAAGCCAGACCTCGGTAGTGCTAAGATGGCAAAACCTAGGATGGGGTTCAGGATACGTCAACTCAACATGCAACAACTGCACCATGACAACCAAAGGAGCAGGAGCAGTAAGCGCACAATGCTGCCTAAGCGGCTGGTCAACAGCAATCGGAAGCGGACTCTTGCTGGAAAACCAAGGTAACACAGACGTCAGCCTGCAGATAAACTTCACAGACAACGAAACAAGCATAGGCGGAACAGCTCCAAAAATATACTGGCAACTACTAAAAGACCAAACAGCAGCCAACCCCAACGGATCCGTCGTACAAGACACAGCAGACAGCTGCGTCGAAGGATGGCTAAACGCAGCAACCTGGACAGAACTGTCCGGTTCAGGAACACCATTCTACGCATGCGGAAGCGCAGCCACATACAACTACACCTTCGCCAACACAAAAGACGAAGTAGAACTGAACTTCAACATAACCATACCAGACGACGCTACCCAAGCCGCATTCAGTATGGGAGTTATGTTCATAGCCAACTCAGCCTAAAAACTGAGCGCTAATTTTTTATTATTTTCATTATCTTTACCCTAAAAAGCATATTGGTGTATCTTGATGAGTAAAATATTATTAATGATATTATTCTTGGTTCTTATAGTTCCATTCTCAAGTGCTTTGAGCATAACAGGCCCATTCATCAAGGAACCTATCCGATTCGAGCCTAACTATGAACTGGACTTGAGATATGAAGTTTCAGGATATGGCGAGGCGCTTAAGATGGGGGCGGCAGGAGAGCTTAAAGATTATGTCACTTATGATGAGATAGAATACCAGAATGGGGGAGCTACGGCAATAGTCAATGCCCACGTCCGCCTGCCTGAAAGTATAGAGAAAGCAGGATTGAATAGTTTGTTC
>JBDRIN010000119.1:0-10642 GCA_043815805.1 archaeon
CCTAGTGCACAGCCCCCAGACAGAGGAGATGAGGCCTGAGACAGAAGGCGCTGGCTCTTTCCTGTTCTTGTTGATAGGAATATTGATAGGTACTGTCATCGTTCTGCTGCTTGTCAAGTTCAAGAAGCCAGGCGTATGGAAAATCTGGTTCTTCCTGGCAGTCTGGATAACCATCAGCATTGCTTTGCAGGTGATTGTGCTTGCATGGATTGCGATGGTGGTCGCCCTTGCATTAGCTATATTGAAGATTTATAAGTCCAATGTCATCATACATAACCTAACAGAAGTCCTGATGTATTCAGGAATCGCAGTCTTACTTGTTCCTATATTCAATGTCTTCTGGATTATTATGTTGCTTATCGCTATCTCTATCTATGATGTCATAGCGGTGTGGCATTCCAAACATATGGTTAAGATGGCTATGTTCCAGGCAGAGTCAAAGGTGTTTGCCGGCCTGATGATACCATATAATAGGGTGAGCAAGCACATAGTATCTAAGTTCTCCAGAAAAGCCAAGCTCGGCGGTGAGAAAGACAAGAAAGGCAAGAAGAAGCCCGAGATAACAAATGCGATCCTGGGCGGTGGAGACGTAGCTTTCCCATTATTGTTCACGGGCGTAGTCATGGAGGGTTTAATTCTTAAAGGCATGAGCAAATCAATGGCTTTCTCCCAGAGCCTGATCATCGTGATAACAACAGCGATTGCTTTAACTCTGTTGTTTGTTTACGCAAAAAAAGACAAGTTCTATCCGGCAATGCCGTTTGTGACTGCGGGTTGTATGGTCGGTTGGGTTATTGTTTTGTTGTTGTAAACAAATCGCTTAAACTTCAGTTTTCTCGAAAGCACTCCGAAAAAACTCTGATTACACTTATTAATCAGCAGTATCTTTGCTTATCGAGATGCAGATCATATTCACAAAGCACGCCGAAGCGCGTATAGAACTTAGAGGGATACTCAAACAGGAGGTAATTGATGCAATCAAGTATCCTGACAAGACTATAAAAAAGCACAACAGATTATATTTCGAGAAAAAGTTGGGAAGAGGAACTATCGAAGTCTGTTGTGAGAAAACAGAAAAGCATATAAAGGTAATCACGGTATACTGGATGTAAAATGGAAATAAGATATGATAAAGAAGCAGACGCATTGTATATAGAGTTTCGTAAAGGCAAGTTCGCTAAGAACAAGAAACTGGATGATTTCACCATAATAGACTTGGATAAAGACGGTAACATGCTAGGCATGGAGCTACTGCAGGTGAGCGACAGGATACCCGCAGAATCCCTTTCTGAAGTAAGAGTCAAGAATATGTTGGCTGTTGTGTGATATCTACAAAGAAGCCAGAAATTCGGGCCACTTCTCATCTCTCACAGAACAGAAGCCATCGATGCTCTCGAACAGCATCTTTGAGAAAAACCTTCTCAGCTTGATTATCTGATCAAAGGGGATCTGCCTTATAAAAGTTTGGTTATAACTAACTATATCACCATCCGCCAGAGATAACTTTAAAAATGCTCAGAGAACACCATTCTGTATGGCAATACTATCTGATAGGGATATAAGGAGAGCTCTGGAAACAGGAAGGATCAAGATAGAGCCTGATGTACTCAAGATTGGACCTGTTTCTGTGGATTTGAGGGTAAATGAAATTTATCATGCTGACATGTCTAAACTATATAGAAATAGTGGTTTTCCCCATATGGATGTAAACGAAAATTTTGAAACACAGAAAAGAACCATGATAAGCCCGTATTTTACTTTAGAAGATGGGTCTTGGCTCATTTATCCTGAAGGATTTTTTATTGGAGAAACTTATGAGCACCTTACAAAATCAGATGTTCATGTCATCGTGACTTCAAAGAGCGGTTGGGCTAGGCGTGGTGTAAGAGCACAGAATTATGAACATGAAGGCAAATTTTTTGACCATTTGAAGCCTTTCTCAGGACCTATACCTCTTGGTCTGAAGACCATGGCATTTGCAAAGATTAGAAGAGATGGGGATGTCGCTCAAGTCTACTTCGATGACTGCACTTCTGGACAATCCATGGGCAGAGATTTAAAAAGAATAATAGATCAAGGCCACATAAAGATTTATGATCAAGATGGAAGATTATTGCCTGCGGAAGAGGTCATAAGTGAAGACGGCAGACAGATAGCTCTTAGGTTTAGCCCAGAAGTGAAGTTCTACACAGGAGGGATCATGGAATCTGGCAAGTCCAGTGAACCTTATTTCTTAGAATGTAATTTCAGGATGGGCGAGCTTTTTTACCCACCGGATAGTTTATATCTTGGATCAACAATGGAACGTGTTGTTTTCGACAACACAATTATGGGATTCGTAGAAGAACGAATACCAACCCATTTTAACAAGCTTCATGCAAACGCTGGCGGGATTCAAGCAGGATTTGACGGAGACATAACTTTAGAGGGCATTGGCTATTGCGGAATACCTCTCCAAATAGGATCCAAAGTCATAAAGATGGACATATACCCTCTGACAAGCCCTGCAGAAGACGTCGATGCTTCGCGCACTTTTAGGGGGCAAAGGGGCGCAACACCTAGTAGATAATCAATAGAACTAGAACTTATCCAATCTTCTCTGTTTAACAGAAGCACTGTAAGAAGTGGGACTCACAACCAACCCGTCTTTTGCAGCTATGGTCTGTATCTGGGTGGCTTTCTGTATCTCTCTTGCCTGCTGCATCGGGTCTGCCTCTATCATCTTGATGCCGAAGTGTGTTATTATGATGAGCTTTGGCTTGCATTTTTTCGCTAATTTTATCACGTCCTCCACATTGAGATGCCCTTTCTCTTTCACGCCTAGAGGCGTCTTGCAGCATGCAATAAGAATGCTTGCATCTTTGTGGTCTTCTATAAGGTCTTCGCAGTAATCTGTGTCGCCGGTATAGCCGATCACATACTTAGGCCCGTAGAACTTGAAGCCGATGGCTTTGGGGTCATGATGCTCTGTGCATGTCGTCAATATGTTTATCTGGTTTATGCCAATCTTAGTGTCTGCGTCCAAACCAATATACTTCTCCACAAGAGCCCTGTGATAATGAGTGACGTAAGGCTTGTTGTCATCTGTCTCTTCAAGCAAAGATTTTGCACAAATAAGAACTCCTCGAGGATCCAATCCAGAATAAGTCATCCCTGCCAGTACAGCATTGACATCATTGCAGTGGTTTATGTGATTATGTGATACAAAGACAGCTGTGGTTTCCCGGATATTGATATCAAATTGCTTTGCCCTGACAAGGGCTCCTGGACCAGGATCAAGATGGAACTGGTTGCCTTCCAGCTGAAGAACAATGCCTCCGGAAGCGCGCATTTGCTTGCCTACTACGATAGAATCTCCTCCTGTTCCTAAGAATATTATGCTTGCCATGTTTCCCCCTGGTATGATTATAGTGGACTATTATATTAAGTTTTCGGTATATTTGGGTTCAAAGATGATTTTTCTTTTTTATTTCTTTTTCTTCCCTGACAACATAGAGAACAATCCTAGGAAGACGCCCAATACAACAAACGCCCATGCTATGCTAACTGTATAAATCAGGTGTTCTTTCGCAAATATCAAGAACATAAATATTATCACAAACAATATCCCTCCGAGGACAGCTGCTATACCAACATAGGAATCTTTTTCGCCTTTTTCTTTTGCCATACAAATCACCTCTATAAACCTATAAAACCATTATATTTATAAAGCTTCCTTTATTCTCTCCTCTTGAGCTAGGTCGGGAGGATTGCCGTCTCCTGTCGCTGCAAACCGGCATCATGGCAGGACCGAAGTCCGAGGAGAGGCTTGGGCATGAGTTTTTAGTCTTAGCCGGACCGTCGATGCTCTGTCCTTATTGACTGACGTTTTTATGAACTGAGTCAGATCAGGAATGAAGCAGCTCTAAGTTTAGATGTTGGTGCTTTAAGGGTCGCGGAGCGGAGGAAAGGTTAAGGTCAACTGAAGATTTGTGATTAAGTCCATCCTCGGACGTGCTCAACTTTTCTTTATTCGAATCATTTTCGATTTCTCCGTAAAACTTTACTGGTAAATATATAAGCAAGCTGTGTTTTCCATGGTTGAAAGCAAAAACTTTAAATATATGTCCTTATTTATAGGACATATGGACAATAAAATGGGACAGATATCCGAACTGTTTTTTGAAAATCCCACAAAAGATTTTCACATAAGGGGCATCGCTAGACAACTTAATATCCCCAAGACTACAGCAAGTTATCACATCCACAGTCTACTGGAGAAAAACATCATCGTAAAGCAAGAGGAAGGCGTCTTCCCTAGTTTTAGAGCCAACGAGACAAGCGAGAAATACAGATTCTACAAGAAGCAAGAATTCATGAAAACCCTGGTTGAAAGTGGATTGTTAGACTATGTCGAAGAACAAACAAGGCCAAAATGCATCATCCTATTTGGCTCATTCGCAAAGGCCGAATATGATGAAAAGAGCGACATAGACCTCTTTGTGCAGGCAAATGATGCCAAACTAGATTTGAGCAAATTCGAGCGGAAGCTCAAGCATAAAATTAACGTCTTGTTCGGGGAAAATCTCAATAAATTATCAAAAGATCTATTAAACAACATCATCAATGGAATAAAGTTGCAAGGATACATAAAGCTAAGATGAAAGAGATAATGGATTGGAACATTTGCCTCAGAAAACACATCAAAAAGGTTCAACAGGATATGGACAAGATTAAGTCCATACGAGAGATGTGTGATGTGCGGCTTGAAATCCTGAAGGAAACAAAACTGACAGATAAGAGAGCTTCAGTGATAGCATCCGATTACTATGAAATCATAAAAGAACTGCTGACTGCGTTATTGCTCAAGAATGGCATGAAATCAGATAATCATGAATGTCTTATTTCTTTCTTCAAGAATAATTTTCCGAAATACGAATATGAGACAAAGATCATGCATCAGCTCAAAGACGTGAGGAACAGAGCTTCTTATGACGGAGTTTTCGTGAAGAAGGATTATGTTGAGAAAAACAAGCTCGAGTTCGAACACATTATTAAGCTTCTGAACAAGCTTTTAGATGAATAATTTTATCCAACACCAGCCATTATCGCCTGCAGCCCTGCCATGACAAACTTGACTCCCCAGGCCAATGTTATCAAACCAAGAATTGTTGAAACCATCTGGATGGTCGTCTTGCCGCCAAGCTTGTTTATCTTTTCTGCTGTGAAGAATATGAGTGCAGTTGCAATCAGGACTACTGCGACAGCAACGCCTGTTAAGACCATGCCGAAATCATGGACAGATATTATGATGGCTGTTATAGCTGCGGGACCCGTGAGTAATGGAGTCGCTATTATCGCCGCCACAGCTCTTTTTTCACCATCTGAACTCTTGGTATCTACTATGGTGTGACCTAAAGCCATCTTGACTCCTAGAATACCTAGGATTATCCCTCCTGCCACCTTGAACTCATTAATGTTCGTGGTGAAGAGCTGCAATACTTGCTCTCCGAAAAGAAGGAACACCAGCGATAAGATAGCCGCAAACAATACAGCATAGACCGCGGTTTTCCTCTTTTCCACAACAGTCATATTACGGGTACCTGCTACAAACACAGCAAAGCTGGCCGGAGGGTCAAATATGACGAAGAACAAGATTATAAGCTGGACAATGACCGAAATCATGATTTTTACAATAGAGAACGAGGTTTATAAATCTTTTGCAAGCAGCAGAGTCAATCATTCAACCAATATCGCAGCTTTCCCTGGCATCGCATTCATGGCTTTATTCTCAGAAGAATCTTCTGCCTTCACAATCTCAAAAGAACATCCAAACTCTTTCTCCAGGTTCGCTTTCTCATTCTCTAACACAGAAAGCTCTGCTTTCTGCTCAAGAACGACTCCAGGCACCTTAGAAGAATCCTTTATTAATTTAGGCACTAGGTTCGCTACGTCTTTTCCATGCTGCTTCAATTCGCCTTTCATCATCGCTTTTATGATTTCACTAGGATTTCTCGTCGAGGAAATCAATTTCTTGAACTCTTTCATAAACGAATATTTCCATTTCGCAGCCACGAACAATGTAATTTTTTTCGGCTTGGAGATTCCAGTCAATTTCAACACAGAGATGATGTCTTTCCTCACATTATCCGTAAAGCCTTCCTCGCACTCTGCCTTATCATCGATCTTCTTGGAATCAAATGAAGGCCATTTTTCCAGAGAAATAAAGCCTTTCTTCCCAAGTTTTTCCCAGAATTCCTCTGCAACATGCGGGCAATACGGTGCTATGAGCAAAGCGGTTTTCTGCAGGGCCTCTTTGTATACTTTCGTGCTGATGTTGGCCCTGTATTTGTGCAGATAGTTGACTAATTCCATTATGTCAATAAGAGCAAGGTTATATCTTAAGGACTCTGTCTTCTCAGTCACATCTTGTATCATTTTGTTCAGTTTGCTCATGACTTGCTTGTCTTTAGTGCTGTTTTTGCTCGCAATCTTGTCAAAATAAAGATTATAGAGCTTGTTCACGAACCTAAAACTCCCTGCAACGCCTTCATCACTCCACTCCATGTCCTTGTCCGGACCTGCGATAAAGACCAGGAAAGTCCTCAATGTATCTACACCATATTTCTCTCCGACCTCTTCTGGTGTTATGACGTTGCCTCTACTTTTGCTCATCACAAAGCCTCCTTTGTGAAGCATTCCTTGATTATACAACCTTGTAGCCGGTTCATCAAAGTTCACAAGGCCGATGTCTTTGAAAAACTTGGTCAGGAACCTAAAATAAATAAGATGCATAGTTGCGTGCTCTTTGCCGCCGATATACAAATCAACTGGCAGCCAATAGTTGACTTTTTTAGAATCGAATATCTTTTTGTCGTTCTTCGCATCGCAATAACGCAGGAAATACCATGAACTGTCCATGAAAGTGTCCATGGTGTCTGTCTCTCGCCTTGCAGGATCCCCACAAAGCGGACATTTGACGTTCTGGAAGGATTTACTAGTTTCTAAAGGATTCCCTTTGCCTCCAAAAGTCACGTCTTTAGGTAATTTGACGGGTAGATCCTTCTCAGGCACAGGAACAATCCCGCACTTATCGCAATAAATGATTGGTATAGGACAACCCCAGTATCTCTGACGAGAAATCAGCCAATCTTTCAGCTTGTAATTCACTGTCTTCTTGCTCATGCCTTTCTTTTCCAGCCAATTGTTCATGTCTGGAAGCGCATCCATATTGTGCATGCCTGAGAATTCTCCTGAATTGAACAAGATGCCGTTGGCTGTGAAAGCTCTGGTCGCTTTGTCAGCATTTATTGGTTCGCCATCATCAGATATGACAAACTTCAAAGGAATTTTATACTTCCTTGCAAACTCAAAGTCTCTCTGGTCATGGGCATCTGCCATCACTATCCCAGAACCATAATCAGGAAGTACAAAGTTAGCTATATAAATCGGCACTTTTTCACCATTCACAGGATTTAGGGCATACTTACCTAGGAAACATCCAAGTTTGTCCTTGCCTTCAGGCGTGGTCCTCTCGATTATGGACTGCTTGCTTATTTTTTTCAGGACTTTCTCGAATTCTGCCTCATGCTTTGTCCCCGCAACCAATTCTTTTGCAAGCGGATTCTCAGGAGCAATCACGATAAAAGTGACGCTGTAGATGGTATCTGCTCTTGTCGTAAAAGTAGGCAATACTTTACCGCTGCCTTCAAGCTTGAAGAATATCTCCACGCCATGGCTCTTGCCTATCCAGTTTCTCTGCATGGTCTTGACGTCTTCAGGCCAGTCTTTCAATTTATCCAAGCCTTTCAAGAGTTTTTCTGAATAAGCTGTTGTCTTGATGAACCATTGGCTTAATTCTTTCGGATCCACTTCTGTATCTGTGTGTCGCCAGCATTTGCCCTGATTCACTTGTTCATTAGCAAGCACAGTGTTGCACTTAGGACACCAGTTCACAAGAGATTTCTTCTTATAAGCAAGGCCTTTTTCCAGCAATTTAAGGAATATCCATTGATCCCATTTGTAGTACTCTTTAGAGTGAGAAGCCAATGTTCTTGTCCAGTCATAGCTCAAGCCCAGGTATTTCTGCTGCTTCATGAAGTTCTTTATGGCTGCCTCTGTGAATATCTTAGGATGGCTCTTGGCCTTGATAGCAGCGTTCTCTGCTGGCAAGCCAAAACTATCATAGCCCATAGGATAGAGCACATTAAAGCCGTTCATGCGCTTGAATCTTGAATAGATATCACCGATTATGTAATTTCTGGCATGACCCACATGCAAGCCATGGCTTGAAGGGTAGGGATACATCTCTAGAGTGTAGAATTTCTTCTTAGAGCTCTCCTTAGGCTCGAATATCTTCTTCTCATCCCAACGCTTCTGCCATTTCCTGGCTATCTTATTGAAGTCTGCCATATAAGGAGAAAAGTAGGGATTGGTTTATAAAAGTTTTGGGGAAAAAAGAAAAAAAACAAAATCACGGCAGACTCACAGACACTCTTGGACCCCAATAGAGAACATCCATATCGCTGATTTTTCCTTGTGCTTTGATTTCCAGGCCTGCAGATATGTTATCTGTAACATTGTAGCCTAAAAAGCCTCGCCCCATTGCTGTTTGGCTCTCTGGATCGTACGACCAGATACCATCTCCTGATATTGACGCCGAACCAAAGAGCACTGTTCCATCCAAGGTGTTGCTGGTCGGAAAGTATCTTGTATCTGCTTTCAGGCTTGTTCCTCCTTCAGATCTTGCAGAATATCTCAAAACTATGCCTGCATCATTTTTTGGCTCGCCAACCGGCGGTTCAACATGTTGGACTGCTGCTCCTGCGCTTAGATCTCCAAAGCTAAAAGGCAACATCTGACCTCTAAACTTGACCAACGTGGCGTCGTCACAGTTTTCTCTAACAGCAAAAAAGTCAAAGTTATATGGCAATCCTACTCCTGCTAATTGTATCCTTGTCCTCGGCTCTTCTCCTTCACTGAAGATGCCTGAGTATTTCTCCATGATCTTTGGCGCTGCTGAAGCTGCACCTGCAGCCAACAATAATACCATTGTTGTTATTAATGTTCTTTTCATTTTTTATCACCTTTTCTTTTATTCTGTAGACCTCGATAAATCTCCTTGACTTTGTACCTGGCCATGGATAAGCACGTAACCATCAGCACCGCACCAAGCATTGTGGAGCATATTGGCGCACAATTTTCAGCACTATTTCTTTCTCCCCAGAGACTACCTAATTGGTCCCTGACTTCTACTAATGCCGTGGTTGTCTCATAGTTAGTTGCCAATCCTTGTGCAGTATCGTGCGCCAATCCAGAAAGGCTAACAACCGCATCTTCTATTGCAGATATTTGGCTAGGACCTGAAACTACTTCATGCAGACCAGCAATCTTGTGTCTTAAACTGTATAACTCTTCAGCATCTCTTATTTGCGCTGAACTAGTATAACTATTTAACGTGGAAATTACCGGGCCAAACCCCTCCTGTAATTCTGTGCGTTTACTATGGGCATATTCCAGATGTGCCTTGACAAGGAGTGGAATAGCTATGCTTCCACCCACATAAGCCAGTGCAATGCCGCCGTCTTTTGTTATTTGTTTAGTTTCTTAATCCATCTTATTCACCTTTTTACGAGTTCTTATTACTACTTAATAGTAAGTATACAATATAAACTTTTGTGGTAAAATATTTACCACTAAAGAAACATTTATATAGGAAACCCACTTCAAAACATCATGGACACCACATCACTAGAGAAATTCGGCCTCAACAAGAACGAGATAGACATCTATTTAGCTCTTTTAAAGGAAGGCCTTTCCACAGGCAGCAAGCTCGCAGAGAAAGCCAATATGCACAGAAGAACCGCTTACGACACATTAAACTCACTCACAGAGCAAGGTCTTGTCACGTTTATCATAAGAGAAAGGATCAAGTATTTCCAGGCAGTTGAACCTAAGAGATTCCTTGACATTCTAAGGGAAAAAGAAGAAGAAATAAACACAATCTTACCACAACTTGAAGCTCTGCAAGTCTCTGCAATGGATAAAGCAGAAGCACAGATATATCAAGGAATAAAGAGTGTGAAGAAAATCTATGAAGATATCCTTAACTCTAAAGAATACTGCGTATTAGGCGCAGGAGAGCCCCTGAGAAAGATGCTTGGATCATTTTTCTTGTTATTCCAGAAGATAAAAAGAGAAAGAAAAATAAAATCAAGAGTTCTTGTTGAAGAAAAATATAGAAAAAAAGATGTCTCAACCAAGACTTTTGGAGATGTTCGCTTTCTAAGAAACTACGAGGCTCCGACAACAACCTGCATCTACATGAACAAAGTGGCAATCATCCTCTCAGACCCCCCACTAGGCATAGTAATAGAAAATGAAAAAGTAGCAGAGAGTTTCCTGAATTACTTTAATTTAGTGTGGAAGATAGCCAAAAATTAGTTCATTCCTTTTTCTCAGCTTCTGGAGGATCTTCTTTTTTCTCTTTAGGCTTTTCCTCAGCCTTGCCTTCCGCAGGTGCCTCTACCTTAGCAGCAGCATCATGCAATACCTTATCATGGGCTTTCTGCTCTGCTTCCTGTTCCGCATGATCCTCTTCAAACTTCTTTTCCTGAATCTTACTTGCTTCTTTCTTTGTGTTGCATCTCTTGCAGAGCTCTGC
>JBDRIN010000120.1:0-16619 GCA_043815805.1 archaeon
CAGGAATCTCTTTGTTCTGAAGTCCTTTGAGTTTCTTCACGACTGTCTTCAAGCTGTCTATGCCTGGAAGCGCAGTGTGGAAGAGGTCTCCAGATATCAGGACAAAATCAACTTGTTTTTCTATGCATAAGTCTATGGCCTTTATGAAAGCGTCTATGCTGACGTCTTTCAATTTCGGGTCTCGCCAGCTTCCTACATGGCAGTCTGCTATGTGTGCGAACTTCAACTTAATTCAACCCCAGAATACTCCTTCTTCACAGTCTTTTTCGCTTCAATCTGCTTCTTCGCTTCCTCGTCGAAGTACGGGATGCTTATTGGAAGCGCAAACCGCGCAAAATTGCTCGTAACTATGGCTTCGCCTACGTCCAGGCTTGCGATGCTTCGATTGTCATTACTTAAGTCCTGGCTTGCAGACTCAATTATGGCCTGCCTTTCAGAGTTCATCTCTGTGCCGAGGATAATCTTAGTGTTCATGTTGGCAAGTATCTCTCTCGGAATTAAACTTGGAAGCTGTGTTATGGCTGTAAGGCCTACTTTGAACTTTCTTCCTTCCCTTGCAATGGTTGAGAAGATATTTGATCCTTTTTCTAGGACTTGCTTTCCTAAGACTCTTGGTGCTTCTTCAAGCACTATAGATATTACGGGCTTGTCTTTCAGTTCTCCTTTCACTTTGTAATTCTTGTATCTCCGGAAGACCTCTGTTGTGATGAGCGAGCCGATCAACAGTTCTACTTGCCCTGAGAAATTGCTTGTGTCTACAACAACCGTGTTTCCTTCTTCCAACTCCTTTGCAATATCAGAGATGGTTGCTTCTCCTGCTTTTTGGTCAAAGACTCCGTTGCAGAAGAGCTGCTTATCTTTTACATCAAGGTCGAGCAAGAGCTTGAACTGTCTCCTTACGACTGCTAATGACATCTCATGAAATTCTTCTTTGATTATTTCGCTTTCTGTTCCTTCGATTAGAAGATTCTCGACCCAATCCTGTTTAAACTTTTTATAATAGGTGTACATTAGCTGTCCCTGCGGGCCAGAAAAGTTCATGAAGTCGAAGTGGTCAGGACGCAAGCTCTTCAGGTTTATCTTCAGTGTCCTTTGCCCGGAAGGAGCATTCTTCGAAGTATAATAGATGAGTTTAGCATTAGGATGGTCCTTCAACCCGATCTTGTTCCTGCCGTAATACTCATCATGAGGATCAAGAACCAATAGTGCACAGTAATCCTTGTCCATGCTGTCCCAAAGCAAGTTAGACATCAACACAGACTTTCCTTTACCTGTTGTTCCGCTAATTAGAATATGATGTGAGAAAACCTTTAGGCCATCGAGATGTACAGGGACATCTAATTTCTTTGTTCCGCTTCGTAAATAGCCCATGGAGATGGAGTTCTGCGGCTTTCCTAGGAATTTTAAGTCCTCTGCTGTGACTTCTTTCAGCTCTGAGAAAAAAGCCGGCAATGATTTTGATGATATTGCTTTGCTTTTGTTCTCTTTGTCTTTGATAAGGATTAAGTTCTTCAGCCTTGCAAGCGTATAGTTCCTTAGATGCGGATCCATGAACTCCATGTCAGCGTCTTCTTCAAGCTTCATACCCGAGATAAGCTCCAGGTTCTGGGGACTTATCTGGCTGCCATACTCTAAGTCATACACCTGAAGAAGTATCTTGCCGGCCTTGTTCTTGGCTATGAGAAGCTCTCCCAGCTCTATCTCTTGGTCAGACTTCTGCCTGACGAGTATCTCTCCGAACCTGCCGCTTATAACCTGCCCCTTTATCATAGAAATAGAGAATAAGGGCCCTCTTTTAAAGATTTAGGTTTTATATCAAATCTACCATATAATCATACTTGTATTCCTGTATCACCGGATTGACTTCAAAGTCTTTTATGTACTTTCCGAAGCGCTGCCTTATGCCCCTTATGACTTCGTCTAGGTCTTTGTAGTTCTTTGCGCATACGCCTACTATGAAGTCCCATTTGCTTGAGAACTTGGCCAGATAGATGACTTTGGGCTGCTGCTTGAGGAATCCTAGGAACTTTTTCTCTTCTTCTGGCTCTATGCTGAATAAAGAAAAGGAAATATAGGCATACAACGGGTGGCCGAGCGCTGACGGATTCAATAAAGTGTGGTAGAACCTTATTACTTTGTTCTCTTCCAGCTTCTTTATTCTATATTTAACTACGTCTCTGGGCAGATTGGTCTTTCTTGCTATCTGGCTTATGGGTTGTCGTGCGTTCTTCTGGAGTTGCTCTATTATCTTCTTGTCTTTTGCGTCTAGCTTGACTTTTTCGCCGTATTCCAGCTCTGATTTTCCTTCCATATTGAACAAAATAGGTAATATTATTTAAATATTTCCCTATTTTAAGGAAAATCTTACAGATAAGTATATAAAATATGTTTATTACCACTTATTGATAATTAAGTTGGGGATAAAATGATATTGAATGAATCAAAAGATATCTCAGATTTTTGGCTAAGATATCACACGCCTACTGCGCAAGACTTTGTAGCAGGGTATATCGGTAGCTCATCTAAGTTTGCCAAATTCTACTATGAAGTCGCTTCTGCGATAGGGTTGCCTCATGAAAAATGCATAGAGTTTGCGAAATTAGTGGCAGAAATCGATAAGGCATACACGGCTATAGATAGTATAATTGATTCTGATATGTCCCGCTCGGCCAGAATTGAAACTGTGTGGGCTGTACAGATGGGGTATGCGCTAGGTGATAAGCTTAGTAGAATGGGTCTTTCTTTTGACTTGATCATGAAAGCTTTTGAAGAAGGCCAGGTTTTTTTCAGGAAAGAAAGCGCCATGATGAACGGGGAAATAGAATTCGGCGAGGCCGACCTAAAAAGAATGTTAACAGTCGGCAACTGTGATTTCCAAAGCTTCACTTCTTTGTTCTTAGAATATCTCCCGCCTGAGATGAGAGCACAAGGAAATGTTTTCAAGGAATTTATGAGCGGATATGAAGGGACTGACTTGATTCTGGACAACATTGTCGACGTAAAAGAAGATGAAGCGAAGGGTGATTATAACATGATATCCTGGCGAAGACGATCGATAGATGAGCCTTTAGCAGACACTTATAGATATTTTGTAGAAATGGCAATGCAAATTGTAGATGGAACACTAGTGTTTGGAATAGATAGCCAACTGGTGAACCGATTACAATTCTATTTGGATGGGCAGCGCAGAGGCCTTGAGATCTATAAAGATATGAGTTTTTTGATTGATCATCCAGAAAGAGAGGAATATACTAGATTTTTATTGAAACCGCATCCTTGGGAGGATGATTCGGATTAAACTTCTGGCTTATGACCGTTCAGCACTTCCTCTGCCATCTTCTTACCGCCGATGATGGCAGGAAGTATGACTTTATTGATGCCTAGAGTCTTCATGTTTTCCACGACAGCTGGATCATCCACTTTGGCGACTATCTCTGCGTTCTTGTTTGCTTCTCGGGCGATGATAGCAAGCAACAAGTTGTTTCCGTCTGAATCTAGACAGCACAAGACTGTGCTTGCATCCTTGATGCTTGCCTTGTCCAATGTCGTTTTCTCTAGGGCATTATCCTCTAGAACAACGTATTTCTTTTTCTCCAAGTCGTTCACTATGGATGAATCTTTCTCAATTATGACAAATGATTTCTTTGCTCTTTTCATCTCTTCGGCGACGCTTCCTCCTACCCTTCCGCCTCCGCAGATTATGATGTGATTTTTCATTTTCTTGATCTTTCTCATTTTATTCCCCTCTTGCATGTTTTTTCTCAATAATCCTCCGTAGAACAAGGATATGATCGTGAATATGATATAGATGCTCAGTATGCCACCTATTATGGATATGACAAAGAACCACGTCGTGTTGACGCTCTGCTCTATGGGCACATGGATGACCAAAGATATCGCTTTCTGGAAGGATTCCTGCATATTCCTTACCTCGACATTGTAGAGATAGGTGCCGGCAACCACGAGAAGGATGATAAGGCCGATGGTTATGGCTACATTCTTAAAAATAACGTTCTCAACCTCTTTTATATCCGCTCCCATGAGAATACTTAATCAAGGTAGATTTATAAATGTTTCCTTCGTCAGAAGGAAAACTTGAGAACGGAGCATAGCGAAGTGAACTAATGTTTCCTTCGAAAGAAGCGAAATCCTTCCGAAATTCTATCGAGTACCAATATAAAGAATCAACCTATCTTCTGATAATGAAGCGCTTTTACATAGACACATCCATCTGGATGGATTTGTATTATGATCGGGAAGGCTATGCTGGAGAACCTCTTGGAGATTATGCTTTCAGATTGTTTGATTGGATAAGGATCAGTGGGCATAAGATTGTTATATCAGATTTATTAATCCAAGAGCTAGAAAACAGTTACTCAATGGAACAGATTAATGGAATGATGAAACCTTTTGAAAGGATAATTGAGAAGGTCATCTCTTCTACGCATCAAAAGAAAGCATCTTTAAAAATAGCTGAAGCAAGGCAGTTACCTCGGGGGGATGTTTTGCATGCAGTTTTGGCAAGAGACAACGGATTCACCTTGATAACTAGAGATAATCATTTTAGAAGATTAAAAGACGTAGCAGAGTCCCATAAGCCAGAGGATTTCATTTAAGTTTTTCTGAGATTTGCTCGAATGCTTTTTGCCTTGCCCATTCATACTGTTCAGGTGTTATCTCTTTTTTTCCCGCGCCCTGAAGCTTTTTCAGTTCTCTTCTGAAATCTTCTAGTTCTGCTTCCTTGATTTTTGCTCTCAGCGCATTCCGTATGAACTCTGTCCTGTTCTGATAGTTGCCTTTCTTCACGACAGCATCTATCTCTTTCAGGAACTTGTCGTTCAGCTTTAGAGTTATCATTTGTGTTGCCATATATCTATAGTATATACATTAGATATATAAAGGTTTCTATTCTAGAAGCGAAAAAATAAGAAATGCTCTTACTTCTTCTCAACCTTGAAGACGTTCTGAGTGCCTTTCCTTAGGTTGTTCATCATCTGGTCCTTGGCCATCTCCAAGAGGCCGATGGCTTCCAAAGGAGATACACCCTTGCTCTCTATCTGGGTCTGGATTCCCTTCTCCTCTCCGAATATGAACCTTACAGCGTAGGCTTTTTTTGGTTGTTGCATAGAAGTCAGTATTCTCCAAGGGTTTAAATGCTTTTTTAAAAACAAATAACTTTAAATATGAGTTGTCCCTAATTTGCCCTATGAACAGCTTTATAAAAAGAAGTTATTTCAAGGACGTTATAATCGTTGTGCTGTACGTCTTCTTTATCTTCTTCAACATAGTGGTCTGGGGAGTCGAGTACGGAGAGACAGCCCTTGCGATCTTCCAGAGGATACTGGTAGTCGTCGGTCTGATCTTGCTGATTTGGTACCACGTTGTCTATGTGAAGGCGAACAAGAAGAAGAAATAAGCAAAACCTTTATAATCCTTGTTTGAATTCTTATTAGTATGGAAAGGAAGTTCAGCGACTTATTCAAGAGAATGAAGCCTTTAGGCAAGAAAAACAAGGCTGGCTTCAGCTTTGTCAAGGATTATCTTGATAAGGACCAGCTCAAGGACTTCAGGTATCTTCTTAAGAAAGGCATGATAGGCGTCTCTTTCAAGAACATGGGATTATCCAGAGATTTCTTTCCTGAGGTCAGCTGGCCCCAGATTGACCTTGCCACTGACGACAATGAAGTCCGGGTTTTGGTCAATGCCTGGAACCTTAAGATAGAGGAGAAGGCCAAGCATTCTGCTTTCAGGAAGTTTGCCAAAGTCGCAGAAGAAAAAATAAGAGCTCTTATCGCTCCTAACATTGTCGGCCTTGATGATGCTAAGGAAGGCGCTTTGCTGCAACTTTTTGCTCTGGATCCTGTTCACATACTTCTCTTGGGAGATCCTGGCACTGGCAAGACGGAGATCCTGAGAGCTGTTCATGAACTGGCACCCATCTCAACATACGGTCTGGGTTCTGGAACAACAGGAGTGGGCCTTACAGTGGCCAAGGAAGGCAACGAGATACACAAAGGGCTTCTTCCTCTAGCAGATGAAGGCATTGCCTGCATTGACGAACTTAATCTTCTAAAAAAAGAGGACCGCGGCTCTTTGTACAACGCCATGGAGAAAGGCTTTATAACCTATGACAAGGGCAAGACACACATGCAGTTCGATGCAAGGATAAGGCTCTTAGCCACTGCGAACCCAGAAGGAGACAGGTTCGTCGGAAAAGCCATTTCTTTGCTCAAGAAACAGATGCCTTTTGACCCGGCGTTATTATCAAGATTCCACCTAATCTTCTTCATACGAAGGCCTTCGACAGAAGCCTTTGTCAGGATAGCCAGGAAGATAGTCTCTGCTGAAAAGTTCAAGAAGCACCATCCTGATTACCAATTCGTCAAGGAATTCGTGGCTTTCGCAGAGCACTTGAATGTTGAGTTTGACAAATCCTTCCAATCCCAAATCGTCGACTTTGTAGAGAGCATAAAGAAAGACGAAGAGAAATTCCTGATAGACATCACGCCTAGGTTTGTCGTCGGCATAATAAGGCTCACCCAAGCTTCTGCCAGGATGCGACTAAGCGCCAAAGTGACAGAGCAGGATGTAGATAAAGTCTTAAAATTAGTGAAAGAGAGCGTTTATTTTAGATAATAGTAACAGCAAACTTTTTAAACACTTACCTATTCGTTCTTTTTATGTGGTTGGACTTTATCTTGCAGAACAAGGATCTTATGTGGGCAGTAGTTATACTTATAATCATTCTCGTTGTTGTAAGGTTCGTCTTCATGTTCATACATAGGCATATGAAGAAAGCCGCCAAGAAGACCAAGACAACTCTTGATGATGCCATAGTTGAGATTATAGGCCAGCCTATCTACTGGGCCATTGTTCTCGTCGGTGTCTACTGGATACTCAGAGGTGTACATTATTTTGTGCTTCACGCAGACCTGTTCAATCTTGCCTTCAAGATAGCGTGGACTGCCTGGGGAATCCTTCTTCTGATCAGGCTCACCAGGGGATTGATGGATTGGTACATCAGAGACTTTGCTCAGAACGGGAAGATAAAGATAGAACCCACAGGATTGAACATTCTCAGGAAGATAATCTATATAGTCATAATCGCTGTCGGTCTCATTATCATACTAAGGTATCTGGGCGTGGAGATAACTCCTCTGGTTGCAAGCTTGGGTATTGCAGGCCTTGCCGTTGCCTTGGCATTACAGGACACATTATCCAACTATTTCGCAGGAATCTACATATCCACTGACAGATCCATCCGATTAGGTGAGTACATAGAGCTGGACAACGGTCTTAAAGGATACGTAGACAAGATTGAGTGGAGGACCACAAGAGTAAGGACGTTGTCCAACAACTTTGTCATCATCCCTAACAAGAAGCTTGCAGATTCTGTAATAACAAATTATTACCAGCCGGAAAAACAGATGTCTGTTAAAGTTCATGTCGGTGTGGCATATCATTCTGATCTGGAAAAGGTCGAGAAGGTGACTATCGATGTCGCCAAACAGACTATGAAACAGGTAGAAGGCACTGTTCAAGATTTTGAACCTTTTATTAGATATAGAGAATTTGGCGATTCTAACATAAACTTTTCTGTTATCCTCAGGGTTCAAGAGGTTGTGAATCAGTATAAGCTAGTTCATGAGTTCATAAAAAACCTGAAGAAGCGCTATGACAAAGAAAAGATAGAGATAGCGTTCCCCTGCAGGAATGTCTATATGAGAAAATAACTAATCCACTTCTTCATCATCTGGTCTCCAGGCAGGATGCACGATGCATAAGAAAACCAGATCTTCTTTCCCTGTGTTCTTTATCTTCTGGGCCTTGTTAGGGGGGATATAAATGGATTGGCCCTTCTTCACAGGTTCTTCATCATAATCAATGAAGATGACTCCTTTGCCCTGAAGTATATAATAGACTTCAGAGCTCTTCAATTTGTGATGCCGTGTGGTCTGCCCAGGTTTAACCCTTGCTTCGCCTAGGCTGTAGCAGACTTTCAGATCATCTTTTCTAGGATTAAATAATTCTCTGAAAGTAGATTCATCTCCTGCCTTAAATTTCTCACATTTCTTTATGTCGCGGATAAACATGCTATTCCTTAGCACTTCTTCCTTATATACTTTTGTATCAAAACACTTATAAAACCCACTCCTTTCACTGTTTTTATGCACGAACAAGGTATTGCTCAGGAAATAATAAAGGAAGCCACCAAGCACGGCACTGTGAAAGCTATCACGGTAGAAGTCGGAGACCTGGCTCATTTGCCGAGAGGAGAGATGGCAGCGGTTCTCAAACAGATGACTCCCTGGGAAATAAAAACAATTTCAAAGAAAGCCATGATAAAATGCGATTGCGGCTATGTAGGAGAGCCACATATTATTGAGCATGGCCATGACCACGCGATATATGAATGTCCCAAGTGCAAAGCACCCATGCCAGAAATATTAGACGGTAAAGACATCATCCTGAAAGATGTGGAGGTGGAATGATGTGCTTGGCAATCCCTGGAAAGATAACCAAGATTGTGGGAGATTCTGCAACAGTCGATTACGGTGGAGAGCAGAGAGAGGCCAAGCTCATAAACCAGGACATCAAAGTCGGAGACTACGTAGTCGTGCAGAACAAGCTGATACTTCTCAAACTGCCTGAAGAGCAGGCATTGGAATCCATAGAGCTCTGGAAAAAAGCATTGCAAAATGAAGATTGAAAACTATTTTCTAAGATATGCATATCCATGTGCCTATATCCTGATGCAGTTGAAAGAGATAACGCAGGAAGAACTGGATGAGTTGGAAGATACTGCAATAAACAACAGGGAAATCTCAAGGGAAAGATTAGAGAAAATATTCCATAACGCTTTCCACCACATCGGAGAGCTCGCGAAGAAGAAAAACAAAGACAAATGGAATCTTGATATAATAAGGTATTACTTCCATCGATACCACAACAAAATAATAGATGAGAAAAGAGGTATCTATGCCCAGACGCCCATGATGCTCAACGAGCTCTCAAGAGTGGAAGTGGCAAAAATAATAGATAAGAAAGACAAGGTCCTGGTTGTAGAATACCTGGGAAAGGATATGAAGATGAAAAACAGGAACGTCCATAATTCTTTTGTGCCTCAAGCCAAGGTCGGTGATCACGTGACCATACACTATGGCTATGCTGTAGAAATAGTCGGAACTTCATGAGGCTTTTTCTCTAGCAATAAAACCATTGAGATAACTCCTCCTATGATCAATAGAGAACCGACTGCCTGCATTATTGTAAAGGGGCTGTTCAAGAATACAAAAGACAATATTGCAGTGATCGGAGCACCCAGCAACAAGATTGATGTCGCTGTAGTCACCTTGACATGCTTCAATCCAGAATACCAAGTCAGGACATATAATAATAGGAATGGAACTGTCACCAATATCCAAGAGAGCTGCGACCAACTAAGATCATAAACAAGAGAAAACTTGCCTGTAGAGAACAGATAGGCCATTATGAACAGGCTGCCGAAGAATAATCTTCCGAAAGCAAGGACTTTCGGCTCTATCCTCTCCAAGACACGCTTTGAGATGATATTCTCAACGCTCCAGAAGAGCGTTGCAATGAGCACCAGCGCTATGCCCCAGTTGTATTCAAAGCTTGTAAGCTGCAAGAGCAGGAAGCTGCCTGCAATCAAGGCTGCTGCTGGAATCCAGACTTTTTTGCTTATTTTTTCTTTTAGAAATACCACTGCAAGAATCGCTACAAAGATGAACATAAGCTTATGCACAAAGCTTCCGCCAGCCCCGCTGGTCATCTGCAAGCCCTGAAAAAAGAGCACAAACGGAATCGCTCCGCCAAGCAAGCCGATCAACAGCAATATAGACCAGTCTTTCCTCTTTAAAGCCTTGAGATGCTTGTATTCTTTCAATCCTAAAATGATCCCGAGCAAGAGCAAGCCCACTATTATGTTCTTGGTGAACGTGAAGACGCCTGAATCTATGCCTACAACTCCAAACTTATTCACAAAGATGGAAACTCCAGAGATTATTGCGGTAAACAGCACCAGCATCAGGGCTTTCTTGTTCATATAGGCGGCTAAAAGAAAAGGATTTATATAATTTTCCATCTTACACACATCATGAAAACAGTATTGTGCTTCGGCAACCCGTACATCGAGTCAGACAACCTGGCCATAAAGCTGGCCAAGAAGCTGAAAATACCCGGTTTCGACTTCAAAATCTCTGAAAACCCAAACGACGTGATGCAATACAAAGATTTCCTGATATTGGACGTCGCCAGAGGCATAGATAAAGTAACCATAATCGACGACATAGACAAACTAGGCAGCCATTCCTTATTCACTCTACACGACTTTGACCTGAACTACTTCCTGAAGCTCATGGCAGCAGCAGAGATGCTCAAAGAAATCAAGATCATAGCCATTCCTATGGATTATGACGAGAAGAAAGCTGAGAAAGAAGTAAAACAGGTTCTAAAAGACCACAACTTCTGTTCACTCCATTCTCAGAGTTTACCTTCTAACGAAGGAAAACTTTAAATAAAGGTATGGTTTGTATTCTTATCATGGGGAAACTGCTGAAAAAAGAGGATTTTAACCTATTCTTGCTTAAACTGAAGTCTAAAGGCAAGCTCATAGCTCCTGTGAAAAGAGACATCCTTAGATTCGAGGTCATAGATGATGTCAAGGATATCTGCCTGGAAGGCCTGCCCTGGTTTCCAATAAAGAAATTCTTCATGCCATCGCAGCATAAGCTTATGGGCATAGAGAAGAAGAATCCTGTCATGAAGTTCAAGGCAGAGAGCCAGATCATATTCGGAGCGAAAGCCTGCGATCTCAACGCCATAGAGCGACTGGATAAACTATTTATGGATGACATACCTGACCTATTCTATCAGCAGGCAAGAGAAAAATCCATATTGATAGGCATCCACTGCGCAGAACCAGTAGATGAGTATTGTTTCTGCGAAGACATGGGGTTGAAACAGTTCTACGACCTTATGTTCTACGACTTAGGAGACTCTTATTACATCCATGTAGGCAGCGAGAAAGGGAGAAAACTAGTCTCCAAGTTTAAGGATCACCAGATAGAGCTGCCCAAGATAAAGACTAAGAAACACATGAAGAAGATAAACATAAGCAATTATTTTGATGATGCGAACTGGACCCAGGACCAGTGCAGCTGCCTGAGCTGCGGAAAATGCACCTTGCTCTGCCCATCATGCCTCTGTTTTGACGTGGAATGCAAGCCAGAGCTAGACGGACAGAACGGTTCTGTAGAAAGACTATGGGATTCCTGCCATTTCAAAGACTTCACAGAAGTCGCAGGAGGACATGTCTTCAGGGAGAGCCGGGTCTCCAGATACAAACATCGGGTTTTCCACAAGATCCAGTATTTCAAGGATGAATTTGGAGACTTCATGTGCACCGGATGCGGCCGATGCATAAGGATCTGCCCGAGAAAAATAGACTTTGTAGATACGATCAACAAACTAAGATGAAAAGATACAAACTTTCGGATTTGAGGAGACTGAAGATACCTACAGTAAAAGTAAAGGCTGTGATAAAGCAGCTGCAGGTACAGGCCATAAAGCCTGTGAAGTCGTCTGCCAAGACAGTCAAGCCAGAGCCGTACAACATAATAGCCAAAGAGTTCCAGGCCCCTTATACATTCCTATTCACCCTGAACAAGCCTCTTCACGGAGAGCCAGGAGAATTTGTACAAGTAAACCTTTTGCCCTATGGAGAAGTCCCTATATCTACATGCAGCTACGGGAGAAAACAATCTCAATTGCTGATACGAGCAGTGGGCAATGTCACAGACGCCATCTGCGCCTTGAATACCAAAGAGACATTATGGATTAGAGGACCTTATGGAAGAGGATATCCTATGGAAGAGATGAAAGGCAAAGATGTCATAGTGGTTGCAGGAGGTACAGGAGTGGCTCCTCCAAGGTCTGTGCTGGAATATATAGAACAGAATAGGAAGAGCTATGGCAAAGTAAAAGTGTTTTTGGGATTCAGGAACCAGGAAGAGATACTTTTCAAGAAAGATGTCGATCACTGGCAGAAGAAGTTCGAGACCCACGTTACCTTAGACAAAGGGGACGAGAGCTGGAAAGGCAACGTCGGTGTCATAACGACAATCATAGAGGATAAGAAGTTCTCTGAAAAATCAGTCTTCATAATCTGCGGGCCTCCTATCATGATTAAGTTTGTGATCCAATTGCTGAAGAAGAAGAAAGTCAGGGACGACCAGATATATGTCTCCCTAGAGAGAAAGATGAAGTGCGGCATAAAGAAATGCGGGCACTGCATGATCCACGGTAAATATGTCTGCAAGGACGGTCCTGTCTTCAGATATGATGAAGTAAAGGGCATTGAGAACGATTAGAGATAAGATGATAAGAAAACCAAAAATCGCAATAGAGAGCATAACCGGCTGTGCAGGATGCCAGCTGAACATCTATTTTTTAGAGGATGTTCTCTTGGACTTGGTCGATAAGGTAGAGATAGTCTCTGCCAGGATGATAAAAGGCGAGAACGAGTACATAGGAAAATGTGATTATATCTTTGTAGAAGGTTCTGTGTGCAGTGAAAGCGATCTTGAAGACCTTAAGAAATGGAGAGAGCAAGCCAAGTTCTTGGTAGCTCTAGGTACCTGCGCAACACACGGCAACATGCAGCAGATGAAGAACCTTATGGATGCCCAAGAGGTCGAGAAAGAAGCATACACAAAAACAAAGCACCTAAAGTCTGTCACACCAACGCCAATCCATAAGCATGTAACAGTTGATTATTCATTGAGCGGATGTCCGCCATACAAAGGAGAGATCCTAAGATTCATGAAAGACATCGTTCTAGGCAACAAACCAAGAGTCTGGCAGCATCCTGTCTGCGAGGAATGCGTGTTCAAAGAGAACAACTGCTTCCTGGAGATGGGAAAAAGCTGCATGGGGCCTCTCACAAGAGGAGGATGCGAAGCATTATGCCCTGGCGTGAACCATCCATGCACCGGCTGCCATGGACCCACAGATGATGTCAATCTGGCATCCGGAATCAAGCTTTTCAAAGAAAAAGGCTTCAATATGAAGCAGATCCAGCAAGAACTGGATAAATATGCAGGAACAACCTATAAAGAACTGGAGAAGACAGCAAAATGCCTCAAAAAATAACATTGAACCACGTATGCAAAGTAGAAGGCCATGGATCTTTGTATGTTGAGATAGACAAAGGCAAAATCATGAAGTGCGAGCTCGGTTCGGTGGAGGGAGCAAGATATTTTGAAGGTCTGGTGCAAGGAAAGCATTTCTCCCAGATAAAAGAGATAACTTCTAGGATCTGCGGCATATGCAGCTGCGCCCACACAATCTGCAGCATCAAAGCAGTAGAAGATGCTTTTGGAGTCAAGGTTTCTGAACAGGTCGAGGTCTTGAGAGACTTATTGACTATAGGCGAGCGCATAAGAAGCCACGCGACGCACCTGTACTTACTCGCACTACCAGATTACCTCGGCTATGAGAGCGCAATCGCCATGGCTCCTAACTATAAGAAAGAAGTGGCAAGGGCTTTGGAACTGGTCAAGTTGGGCAATACTATTGTTGAGATCGTCGGCGGAAGAGAGATGCACCCAGTGACTCCTGTAGTAGGCGGCTTCACCAAAATCATTTCGAAAGAAGATCAAGAAAAGCTGTTAAAATGGCTCAAGCAGATGAAAGAAGACGCCAGGATCACCGCAAATCTATTCCTTAATATCAAGTATCCGAAATTTGAGAGGCAGACAGACTATGTCTCATTGAAGCAGATCGATGAATTCCCTTTGATAAGGGGCAAGGTAGTATCTCTAAATGGCATGGACATTGAGCAGAGAGACTATTTGAATCATCTTAAGGAATACATAGAGGAGCATTCCTCTGCCAAGTTCTCTGTCAAGAAAGGCAAGAGCTATTATACAGGAGCGTTGGCAAGGATCAATACAAACCTGAAGCTGCTTAGCCGAGACACAGAGCAAGTCATGAAGCAGTCCAGGATAAAATTTCCAAGTTATAATCCATTCCACAACAATGCGGCGCAGGCCCTTGAGTTATTGCATTGGATCGACCAGGGCATAAGGATCCTTGAAAAGTATGAGTTCAAGCCAGAGCCTGTGTTGGAAGTGAAGCCCAAGAAAGGCAGAGGGGTAGCTGCTGTGGAAGCGCCCCGTGGAATATTGTTCCATGATTACACTTTCGACGAGAACGGCAACATGGTGAAGGCCAACATCGTCACTCCCACAGCCCAAAGCCTCAGGAACATGGAAGAAGACATAAAAGAGTATCTGAAGAAGATCCTGAGTAAGCCGCGAAAAGAGATAGTCATGGAGATAGAGAAGCTCATCCGTGCTTATGATCCCTGTTTCAGCTGCAGCACGCATTTTCTTGATGTGACTTGGAAAGAAACGTAAATTTTATATAGTATCTTTTCTAGAATCAAAGTATTATCATACTGAGGTTCTGAGAAATCAGAGATTTCTGGAACCTCCTCGTATCACTCGGAGGTGTTATAAATGGCTAAGGAAAAGAAAAAGAATCCCAATATCATCTATGGTTTTGTGGCAATAGTGGCGATATTCGCAGTCTTTGCTCTTATACTGATGAACATGTACCTGGCTAACACGTCAGCCCCAGAAAGGTCAGACCTTACAGCAAAGGCAGGCGCTGTCTACAGCAGCATCGGTGGAAGTAGTGGTGGCGACACGATAGAGTGTTATGATGATAGCGGTTGCCCGCAGTATGCTGTTGAGTCTTTCTGTTTAGGAGATGAGCACTGTACGGGATCAATATATGTTGAATGTATCAACCCAGGCACTCCAGATTCATATTGTTTTGAACATGACCAAGTCACTCTGTGTGAACATTGCCCGTATGGCTGTGAAGACGGAATGTGCGTGGAAGAGCCAGATAACATAGATTTTCAGACAGAATATGTGTTTGAAACCGATGTTGGGGTGTCAGGGACAGAATTTTGCCTGGAAAGAGGCTATGATGGCTGTGTTATGACGATAGAAAAAAGCAAAATGACTTTTTATGAGACTACTGATGGAACATGTGATAATATTCAATATATAGACAAAGAGACAGATACGGAGCCTTGTGACTCTACTTTGATAAAGGATCCTGCGATTTGCAGAGAGCCGGGAGCATCATCTAACTATGCAGAACCGTATTATGGAGATAGTGCTATAGAGAGAAAATCCTACGAAGTAATTTGTTACATAGAACCAACAATACTGACTTATGGAGAGATTTTTGGGGAGCTCGATAATTGTGTTGCCAGATACCAATTATATCCGACTGCCAGCTGTGATGTAACGTGTGAAGAATATGGGAGAGAGTGTTCTATGGTGTTAGATGCTACTCAAAACCCTCACTTTGATGAGGAACTTCTTGAAGAAGATTGCAAAGACTATGGAGGTTCAGGAGTAAGACTTTGCATCTGCTGCTAAGTTTTTTCTTTTTTTCTTTCTCTTTTTCCCAAATCTTTATAAACAAACCTAGCTTAATCAGTCACAGGGGTGCACATATTGATTCCACAAAAGGCTCTATTCTATGACTTGAGCAACGACGGGGAAAGGATTGAGATAATTAAAGATGAAGGTATAATCGGTCCTGTTGACTTTGGTTTCAAGCATAAGGATAAACTTGTCATTGGAACCGGAGCACTCGCCGGCTCTATCATTCCAGGCACTCGAAGGCTCATCTTCACAGGGCCAAGCCCTGTCTGGGGCAACTTTTATATCTCTACTATGGGCGGAGCTGCTCTTATATTCCACAAGACCAGCCTGAACTATCTTGTTTTGGAAAAAGCAGCCAAAGAGACCTCAATTCTCAGAATAAACTATGAAGACGGCAAGATCCTCACAAAACTAGAACCAGTCGTCGACGTAGAGCGCATATGGCAGGATTACAAGGGAAAAAAAGGCACTTATGCCATGCAGCAATACATCTATGACAAATATGGCAAGGAGTTCAAGGACTGCAGGATATTGAGCGTGGGTCCTGCTGCAAAACACACAATCATAGGAGCTATCCTATCTATACCTTTAGAAAACGGGCAATTCAACAACGTGGACACATGGGCTGGCAGAGGAGGACTTGGAAGCTTATTGTTCCAGAGATACAACCTTGCAGGCATCATCTACGGCGGCGACTATTGCTGCGACTTCGATTTCAGGGATCTTGGAAAGATAAACGAGTTCTTTGAGAAGAACTTCAAGAAGAAGATGATGGTGGAAGACATTGAAGCAACTGAAAAATATAGATATAACCCTGCTTTCAACACAGGCGGCACTTTCGGAGTGAACTATGCAAGATTGAAAGAATCTATAATCTTTTTCAACTGGCAGTCTGTCTACTTGGAAGATGAGGCAAGATTGAAAGTGCATACTGAGTTCATAGTCAACCATTATCTGAAGCAATTCAATGAGGAGACCATCGTGCCGAGGAAGTTCAAGCATTGCGGAGAGCCGTGCCCTGCTGTGTGCAAGAAGATGCACGGAGAATTCAAGAAAGACTACGAGCCTTACGAAGCTCTAGGTCCTCAATGCGGAATCTTCGACCAGAGAGCTGCAGAGAAAACGAAT
>JBDRIN010000121.1:0-3643 GCA_043815805.1 archaeon
TTGTTTCTATGAAATCCGAAAACATATTTTTAAAAGCTAAATTCGACGACATCCTTGGCCAGGAAGCAGTGAAGCAGGAATTGAGATCCGCTCTGATGATGAACCGCCACGTCTTGTTGGTCGGTCCTCCTGGAATCGGCAAGACGACCTTGGCAAAGAACGTAGCTAAGATATTGCCTACAAAGACTGTGAATAACTGTCCATTCCACTGCGACCCTAAGTGCCCGATATGTCCTGAATGCATCGACAAGAAGGGCAAGGTCAAGACCAAGAAAGTCCAAGGAATATTTGTGAGGGTACAGGGAAGCCCTGATTTGACAGCAGAAGACCTAATCGGCGACATTGACCCGATAAAAGCTATGAAGTTCGGCCCGCTCTCTACGCAGGCATTCACGCCTGGAAAGATCTTCAAGGCCAACGGCGGCATCTTGTTCTTTGATGAAGTGAACCGCTGCTCTGAAAAGCTTCAGAATGCGCTTTTGCAGGTTCTCGAAGAGAAAAAGGCAACTATCGGCAGCTATGATGTTGATTTTTCAGCTGATTTCATCTTTATCGGCACCATGAATCCAGAGGATACCAGCACAGAGCCTTTATCAGATGTCTTTTTGGACAGGTTTGACCTGATCTACTGCGCATATCCAGAGAATGTCGAGATAGAGATGAAAATAGTAACAGAAAAAGGCCAGAAGATCCTTGATTTTCCTGAAAAATTATTGATTGCGCTTGTGCAGTTTGTAAGAGATTTTAGGACGCATAAGGATGTCGAGAAGCATCCTAGTGTCAGAGCAAGCATCGGACTTTATGAAAGAGCGCAAGCCAATGCGATGCTCAAAGGAAAGAAAAAGGTCGACTGGAGCGATATAAAAGACGCTGTTATTTCTGTTTTAAGTCATAGGATCAGGTTAAAGCCTTCTGTTAAATATTTGAAGTCTCCTGAAGAATTTGTCAAGGAGGAGTTGGAAGAGTTTGAGGAAAAGGGTGGTTATCTTTGACAGCGAGCAACCTGACTCCCAAAAAGAGATAAAAGAGGCTGAAGCCATAGAAGAGCTTGACGGTAAGCTCTCTAAACAGGATGAGGAGAACAAGCTGATGCATTCTGTGCTTGAGTGTGATAAAGACACGATAGATGATGGTAAACTTCTCAGCGAAAGTTTTAATCAAAGCATTGGCAGCTTCACACCTTCAATGATTTTCCAGAACCTTGTGACTAATTTCAAGATAGCCAAGCATCTCTACGGAGAAACCATACTTAGAGAGATATCTGGTTATGATCCTAAATATATCGAGCGAAATCTTAGAGATCCTGAATTCAGGAAAGAATTGGAGAAGAATATTGGAGAGAATATTAGGAAGCTCCAGAAAAAAGGCTATGTCGACAAGGATGGTTTTGTCACAGAGAAAGGGATCACCTTGAGCTCTCTTGTCCTTTATACAGAAGAATTGAACAATCTTATCCCAAAAGGCTTCGGCGAGAAGAGAGAGAAGAAGAGGAGCCTTTATGGAGATAGGGAAGATTATGATAGTTTCAAGAAATCAAGATACAGAGATATTGCGATAAGGCAGAGTGTGAAAACAGCCATTCGCAGGAAACATGAAAAACTAGAGATTCCTGACCTTAAGATATTCCAGCGGAGAAAGAAAGGTAAGATATCCATTGTCTATGCTCTTGATAGCTCAGGAAGCATGCGCGGCGACAAGATCAAGACAGCGAAGAAGGCAGGCATTGCTCTTGCTTTCAAGGCGATCCAAGAGAAGAACAATGTTGGCCTGATAGTCTTTGGTTCTGACATCAAGAATGTCGTTGAGCCGACGCAGGACTTTGGTTTGCTTCTTCGAGAGCTAACCATAATAAAGGCAGCTATGGAAACCGACATCGCAAAGACCATAGAGAAATCCCTAGAGCTGTTCCCCCAGACCAAAGTCACCAAGCACCTTGTCATATTGACTGATGCCATGCCGACCAAAGGCAAGAAGCCAGAAGAAGAGACTCTCTATGCTGTCTCTATTGCCAGAGAAGAAGGCGTTACTATCTCCTTGATTGGGATTGACCTGGACGACAAAGGAGAGAAGCTTGCTAGAAGGATGACAGAGATCGGCAATGGAAAACTCTACAAGGTCAAGGATCTTGCAGAGATAGACAAGGTAATTCTTGAGGATTATGACAGCCTCTAAACTATAAGATTTATAAATAACCATATCATTCTCAACTCTATGAAAGTATTCGCATTCGTCGACACGCATGGTAATAATACTAAGATCGCTGCTTTGAAAGAGAAGGCCAAGAAAGCAGACATCTTGATCTGCGCAGGAGATTTGACTATGTTCGAAGACAGACTGCTGGAGCATCTCAAGACCTTGAACGGCATCGGTCCACAGGTCCTCTTGATACATGGAAACCACGAAGAGGAACATACTTTGAGAATTGCCTGCAAGCCTCATGAGAAGCTGTTGAATATCCATAAGGGTTTCTTCAAGAAAGGCGAAAACGTATTTCTTGGCTATGGCGGAGGCGGCTTCAGCATGGTCGATCTTGAATTTGAACAGTTGGAAGACAAGTTCAAGAAGCATATGCAGGGAAAAAACACTGTCTTGATACTTCACGGCCCGCCCTATGGAACAAACCTTGACAAGCTAGATAGGGGCCATGTCGGCAACAACAGCTACACTACTTTCATAAGAAGGCATCAGCCGAAACTTGTCATCTGCGGGCATCTGCACGAGAATGCAGGCAAGAAAGATAAGATAGGGAATAGCTTGGTCGTCAATCCTGGACCTGATGGCATGATGTTTTATATCTAAGAAATAACAGTCGCCTTGAACTTCTTTTTGCCTGAGATTATATTGTCTAGGTTCTTTAGGTCTTTGCCTTGAGTCGTGATGACCGTAAGTTTTAATCTCTGTGCTTCCCGGCTCGCGACAGGATCAAACGGTTTGTTTATGCCAGGAATCCATTTGTTGCCGACGATTTTCCTGAACTCTTTCCAAGAGACTTTCTCAAGTTTTTTTGCGTTCTTGTCTAGCTTCGGATCTGCTGTGTATGCATAGTGAAGGTCTGTAAGGTTGATGACTTGCTTCACCTTGAAGTTCTTTGCGATAAGAACAGCGTCTTTGTCTGTTGTGCATCCTGGCTTCCAGCCGCCAGCGACAAAAATCTTGTGTTTATTAGATATTTTTATCTTCTTGTTTGGATTGTCGATGATCTCAGGATACGCGTAATCCTTGAAAAGGATCTTCACCAGATGTGCGTTCACTTTTGTGGTCTGTATGCCCATCCAGTCCATCTCTAAATGAGTCGGCCTGGCTAGGGCTTTGGCAGCAGCATTGTATTTCCTACAGGTCTTTCCGCCGCCGCATATGAGAAAAAATTTCTTTCCTTTCTTGATGTGCTTTAGGATCATCTTTTTGAATTTTTTCAAGAAATCGATGTCTATCTCTCCAGGAACGATGAGAGAGCCGCCAAGCGATATTATTATTGCGTCTTTCATGATTGAAAAAAGAAAATATGTAATTAATAAAGTTATCGGATTCGAAACCTGCTGTTTTTATTCGTATGTTCCGAAGGCCCTGTCGCCTGCATCTCCCAGTCCAGGTATTATGTATCCTTTGTCGTTCAGACCGTCTTTTCCGCCTCTGTCTATCGACA
>JBDRIN010000122.1:0-2495 GCA_043815805.1 archaeon
TTTTGACTGGCCAGTATCCTTGATGATCCTGGTTATCTTTACCATATCTGTATCTAGAGGAAATATTTTGCTTGAGTTGTCGAAGACAATGCCCACTTCACCTTCCTTGGCAGGATTCTTGGTCTTGCCTCCGTTATAGATAAGGTTAGCAGATTTTTCAGCCCTGAGACCTTTTGCAGAGGTTTTACCAAGAACAAAACACAGGGCGTCGATTACATTGGACTTGCCAGAACCATTAGGCCCAAGAATGCAATTGAACTTATCACCGAATTGGAGTTCTGTCTTGTTAGCAAAAGACTTGAAGCCCTTCATATGGATTTTCTGTATAAGTGTCATTTCTGCCTCTACCCAAATCTAAATATGGAAGTTGATAGTATATAAAGTTTTCTCTTATTCACTGCCCAATTTTTTAAGAATGCCTTTTGCAGCGATAACTCCTGATGCTCCTGCGCCTAAGATATTACCTGAGACCCCTGCTGCGTCGCCAGCCACGAACATGCTGGGAAGTTCTGTCTCAAGGTATTTATCGGTCTTTATCCTTGAAGCTCTGAACTTGACTTCTGGAGCATATAATAAGGTTGATCCTGAGTTGATGCCTGGCATGACCTTGTCAAGCATCTGCAGACCCTCTAGGATATTAGTGACTATCCTGTGCGGTAAAGCCATGGCTATATCTCCTGGAGTTACATCTTTTAGGGTCGGGGTGACATAACTCTTGTTTATCCTTTCCCATGTGCTTCTCCTGCCTGATTTTAGGTCTGCTAGCCTCTGTATCAGAGGCTTTCCTCCTCCTAATCTTGTGGCCAGGATGGCTATGGACTTGGCATATGATGTTGTGTTTTCGACAGGCTCTGTCAACTTTATCTCTGTGACAAAGGCAAAGTTAGAATTTTCTGAAAGATGGGTAGAATTGCTGTGGCCGTTGACGCAGACAAAGTCTTCATAATCTTCGATAGCTACAAGGCCTTTCGGACATGGACAGAAGGTTCTCATTGGGTCATCAAAGCTTGGCGTCTGGACATAGAATATGTTCTCGTACATCAGGTCAGAGTATTTTCTCATGATTCCCTCTGGGAATTCTATCCGGACTCCTACTTCCACTTTTTGATACTCTGTCTTGAGCTTGTTTGTTACAGCTATCTCCTGCAGCCATCTGGCCTTGGTCCTGCCAGGTGCCAAAAGCACTGTCTTGGCCAGTATCTCCTCTTTGTCTGTCTTTACACCAACACATTTCCCGTTTTTTGTGATTATATCCATGACCTCAGTCTCTGTCTTGAGATCGACGCCTTTCTTGACAAGGGAATCCTCAAAGTTCTTTATTACATTCGGCAGCTTGTCTGAACCAACATGCCTTGTCTTCCGGACATATAGGTGGACGCTGTGTTTCTTGCACTTATCCACAAGTTTCTGCACCTCTGCCATATCTGTTGGATAATAATCTTCAGGGACTCCAAACTTGGTGAAGACAGAATCCACGAAGTCAACCACTTTTTGGTATTCTTTTGGAGAATAGATATCCATCATCTTCTCATGGCTCAGGACCGGTGTGCAGTGTAGTTTTCCGTCAGAATAAGTCCCTGCTCCACCGACGCCGTGCATCACTTCTTTCTTGGCCCTGTCCTTGACTCTCTTGCCTTTCTCTATGAGACATATCTTAAGTTTAGGATTCTTTATAATCAATTCATAAGCAGCGAACATACCTGCCGGTCCAGCACCTACAATTACAGTATCATACAATAAAAATCACCTAAAACTCCCCTTTATGATAGGTGAGAAAGAACTTGTTAATAAACATTACGCTTTCCTATATCAATAGTCGCTGGGACTTCCTGATCTTTATGTTTTTCCATGTGTCCCAGGACTTCCTGAAGAAGTCGTATTTCTTGTAGTTCTCATCAAGGAAAGCCACTGTCTTGGGATCTGATGGATAGCCCGAGCCGAATTCGATATCATATTTTTTCTTCAGTTTCTCTATCTCATTATCCCTGACAACTTTTGCAAGTATGGATGCAGCCCCTACAATGATATGGTTGACGTCGGCCTTGTGCTCGCAGATCACTTCAGCATCAACTTTGACTCTTTTCTTCACATAGTCGCAGTATGCCTCGAGATTATTGCTTGGGCAATCGATAATGACTTTATCAGCTGGCACAGCATTTATCAATCTTGCCCCTATCTTGGCCTCCAGCCAGTTAAGATTAGAATTAGGATCTGCAAGCTCATTATCGATCTGCTTGGGAGAGACTTTTATGATCTTGTGGTCGCAGAGATTCTTGACTTCTTCAAACAAAGATCTTCGCCGAGCAGGCGTCAAAAGCTTGCTGTCTTTGACTCCGAGAGCTTTTAACCTGAAAATCATCTTTTCGTCGATGGCTGCGATAGCCATGACCAAGGGTCCTATGACAGGTCCTCTTCCAGCTTCTTCCACCCCAGCAACTATCATTATGAATAAGAAAGGAACAGGGTATTAAAAATCTTTCTATGTTCCTTCCTGC
>JBDRIN010000123.1:0-7193 GCA_043815805.1 archaeon
GGCTCTGTCCTAAAAGTCTTTTAAATAATCGGAAAATGTTATGACAAACTAACTTTCCGTACACTTCTGTGCGGATTGTCCGCACAGTTTTGGAGCTTACACAAGCTCCAAACTTTCTTTTTATGCTTCCGAATCCTGACTCGACGAGTTGTCGCCTATTATACGTCTTTTTCTTGAACTTTTTATGCATCTTTTTCCTTGCACTGCCTCTTTTCACATTCTTCTTCATGGGCGCCATGAAAAGAATGTTTTGCTCTTCAGCAAAACGATAAAGTTTCTCTGCACTGTATGCTTTGTCTGCAACTGCAATCTTGGGTTTTGCTTTTGCTAAGAGAAGTTTTGCGTCTCGTATGTCGTGTGCTGGCAAGACACGAATTTTTGCTGCGCAAAAACGTTTCTTTTTTGTGTCAAAAGCAACGCTTAACTTGACAGGGACTTTTGGTATTTTACCGTCGATACGCCTAAGGTAATGATAGCTAGGGTTTGCTCTTGACAAGCCTGTGCTGTCAAGAGCAGCCAAGTAGGTCTTGCCACTAGTTATTCTTATTGCGTTGTCCCAGAATTTCGCTCCCAACTTTTTTGCAGTGTATTGCAAAGCTGATTTGCTCGGACATCGTATTCCGAGCAAATCGAAGAGTTCTTTTACTCGTCTATAGGATAGTCTACAGTAGTATTTTGTGAGTAAAGCGCAGAAATGTTCATAAAACTTATATGTTTTTGGTCCGAAATGGTGTAGCCATCTTGGACAGCCTATGCATCGTAGCAAACGCTTAACTTTATAAACCAGTTTTGTTTTTTGTTCCATTGGTGGACACCTCGAATGTCCACCCTCCAAACAGCTCTGTGCTGTTTGGAGTTAATATATCTTTCGGAAAACCAGAGACTTAGGACAGAACCCTTTGAAAAGAAAACTGTGAGAACGCAGCATCAGCGAAGTGAACAAAGGTTTTCATGAAGAAACATCTTTCTTCTTAGGAACACCAAAGGAAAACAATCTCACCACAGTCTCAAGTATCACTATGAAGCCAAGATAATACAATATCTGACTGAAGAAATCTGGGAGTTCTACGACTCTCTCTGCGAAGCCCACAAAACTCATAGGGTTTGCAGAGAGCAGGAAGATGGCCAACACTGTGAAGGGAAACATCTTAGCAAGGTCTCTTGATAGGTCCTCTGTAAAATAGGAAGTTAGCCTTATGGAGCCTATTATTGCGCCTGTAACTAGAAGTACCTGGGGCAAGGTCTGTCCTCCTGATAAGAGCAGCAGGAACAAGGCCAGCACAAAAAAAGAAAAGAATACCAGCAAAGGCATGACTATTATGTATTCCACCACATATAATAAGAAAGCGAAAAACTTGTCTGCTGCTGGATGTTTTGCAGTGTTGTATTTCTGAAGGTTCATCTTTATTATATCTTTCTTGGAGATGAGCCTGTAGAATTTGAATATGAATATGGAATAGATGGTTATTAAGATAACATAGATGAAAAGAGTCGCTAACAGCTGATATTTATCAGGAATATAACCTAGAAAGTCATTATACTTCTGAATGCCCAACCCTATAGTCTCATTCACAACCATCTTTTTTAAGAGTACGTCTTGGATTTGGTTTTAAATACTTTTCGCTATTTTTTCTGGAAGAGAATTATAGTGAAGAGATGGTTTGCCAGTCTAGCTCGTCCGCAGACTTCATAACCATATCTGCTTTGGAGAAATCATGGTCTTTTGTGTGTTCATTAGGGATTGCGATGACTTTCATCCCTGCTGCTTTGGCAGATTCAACTCCTGGATTCGAGTCTTCCAGGACAAGACAGTTCTCTGGTTTCTCGTCAAGCTTTTGGGCTGTGTCTAAGAAAACATCTGGGAACGGCTTGCCCTTTTCTAAGTCGTGGCCAGTTACAATGACATCGAAATATTTTTTTATCTTGAGATGTTCTACTACAAACATTATCTGCTCCATTGTTGAAGAAGAAGCGACCGCCATCCTCATCTTTTTCTCATTCAAGAGATTTATGAGTTCAAGGATTCCCTTCATTGGAACAAGATTATCTCTCAGCATATCAAGATAAACTTTGTTGCGCATCTTCATCAATGTAAGAATATCCTGTTTAAGGTCGTATATCTTCACAAATCTTGGCCAGTTGTCGACTTCTCTGGTTCCAGGAACATAAGGGAGCTTGTCTTTATAGGGATTAACATCTACGCCTAATTGTTTGAATAAAACCAATGCGGACCTGGCTTGTAGCTCTTCGCTATTAATCATCAACCCATCCATGTCGAAGATAACTGCTTTGATCATTTTTTCTTCTTATTTTTCTCTTTATAATGCTTGATAGCCACCCTCAGCGCGTCCTGCGCAAGAATAGAACAATGTATCTTCATCGCAGGCAAATCGCCAAGCTTTTTTATGACGTCGTCTTTGGTTATCTTCTCTGCTTCTTCTAGGGTCTTGCCTTTGGCCAGCTCTGTGACAACAGAAGAAGTCGCTATTGCAGCTGCACAGCCGAAGGTCCTGAAGGATATCTTATCTATTCTGTTGTTCTTGACTTTGATGAAGACTTCCATGACGTCTCCACATGTAGGATTTCCTACTTTTCCGACGGCATCATAGTCTTTCAAGACTCCTTTATTCTTTGGATTGGTAAAGTGTTCCATAACTTCATCGCTGTATATTCCCATCTTAGTTTCCTCCAAGCGGACTTAGTTCTCTTAATTCTGGAACTATCTCCTTCAACTGCTTTATTGTGTAAACCAATTCTTCTTTGGTCGTGTATTTTGACAAGGAAAACCTTATTGTGCCATGCGCAACTTCGTGCGGCAGGCCTATTGCAATCAAGACATGGCTCGGTTCCAAGCTCTGGGATGTACAAGCGCTTCCGGTCGATACACATATTCCTCTCTGGTCCAGTCTCAAAAGCAAAGATTCTCCTTCAATATACTTGAATGTGGTGCTGACATTATTGCACAATCTCTTCTCTCTTGAACCATTCAGGAGGGTGTCTGGGATTTTTAATGCTTCATCAATGAACCAGTCTCTCAACTTTCTCATATTGTCTATGTCTTCTTGCTTGAGATTCTGGGCTGCTGCTGCAAAACCTACTGCACCAGCGACGTTCTCTGTGCCTGCACGCATATTGTGCTCTTGGTGTCCTCCGTGGACAAGCTTGCCTAGCTTGATGTCTTTTCTCTTGTAGAGCATGCCTATGCCTTTGGGTCCGTGGATCTTGTGTGAAGAGAAGCTTGCCAAACCTATGTTCATCTCTTTGACGTCTATCAGAACCTTGGTGAAGCTCTGAACAGCGTCTGTGTGGAATATGATATCGTGCTTTTTGCATAATGCACCTATCTCCTTTATCGGCTGTATGGTTCCTATCTCGTTGTTGGCGTGCATTATGGTAACTAAGAAGGTGTCTTTGGTTATGGCTTTCTTAAACTCATCCATCTTGATTATGCCCTCTTTGTCGACGTCGATATATGAGACTTTGAAGCCCATCTTCTCTAGAAATTTGCAGGTCTCAAAGACAGATGGGTGCTCTATCTTGCTTGTTATGATGTGCTTCTTCTCTTTCTGTCCGAAAGAGAGCTCTTTTATGGCCATGTTGTTGGCTTCAGAGCCGCCAGAAGTGAATATGATCTCCTCTGGATTTGCTCGGATGATTTTCGCCAAGCTCTCTCGAGCTCGTTTTAGAGCTTCCGAAGCTTCCTGGCCTTTGTGATGTATGGAAGAGGGATTGCCGTATATCTTTGAGAAATAAGGGAGCATTGCCCTTACGCATTCTGTGCAGGTCTTGGTTGTTGCAGAATTATCTAGGTAGACTTTCATTCTAAGCACACCTCACATTTTTCTAATCCATCGCACTCACAGTATTTCTTATGAAGATTGCATACTACCCCCTCTTCTCTGGACAATCTGAGAAGCCTTTGGATTTGCACATTGCGATCCTTGTTAGATTTTATTTTCTTTGCAGCGGCATTTATTTTTTCCTTCATCTTCTTGTTGAAGCTTACCTTCACAGCCCGTTTAGAGCTCACATACTGGCTCACTGCAGCTTCTGTGAGGTTCAGCCGCTTGGCTATCTCGTTCTGCTTCAGGCCTTGTTTCTTCATAGACAAGGTGAGAGCCCTCCTTAGGGCAGGCAAGACATACCAGACCTCTATCTCTTGTGGAGTATCCATTTCATAGGGGAAAGAAAGTACTCATTTATAAAGTTAACGATAGTTAAGTACTAGAAGGCTTATTTTTTCCTCAGATACGGCAATATCTTCCCGGTCTTAGCAGCTTTATCGATCAGCTTCCGAGCATAGACCATCCTCTGCAGGAAGCCTATGAAGGTTATGACAATGACAATGATTAGGACTATCCTAAGGGCGTCGATAGAAACATATGGTTCTTTTTGCAGGAAGTGCACGACGACGAGACCAACCAGCAATATCAGCAGCCTGTCAGGCCTTTCACCAATGCCTGGCCAGTCATGGTTGTCAGTCTCTATGACCAATGCCACTCTTGGTTTTGCATAGGACAACAGCATTGTTGTAGAGATAGCAGTTATGGATAAGATTGGATGAGTAAAAGCTATTCCGATATAGATTATAACCTCGACTGCCTTATCCATCATAGCGTCGAAGTAATTTCCGAAATAGGTCTTCTGGCCTTTGGCCTCTGCAAAAGAGCCATCCAAGAAATCAATCAGCATGGCCATGCCAACAAAAACAGCTCCGATAAGATAGCTTTTGTTGGCTAAGAAATATACAGAGATGCCTGCTAGGATGACTGAGAGGAAAGTGAACTGATTAGGTGTAAGTGGAAGTACGGCTAGAGCTTTACCTACCACTCTTGGAAACGGCTTCACGTATTTTCTTATCATGCCTAACATCTTGACCTCATTTGAACCAACCTAATGCTGTGCTGCGTAGCTTGTGCGCTAAAGCTTTGTTCCTTTTGCCTTTTATCGTAATCTTGTTCTTCAATATGGCCTCTTTGAGTGTATATTTGTCGTTAAATTCCACCCAAGCATTGCCTATCTCGTCTGTGAAATGGCCGTCGCTGCCTGCAATGATCGGTTTCTTGTGTTTCTTTGCAAGCTTTGTCGCCATCTTGTTCTCTTTGTCAAGCAAGCATCTTGCGTTGAGGCCCTCTATAGCATCAAAGAGCTTCGCTTTGTGAACATTATCTTTAGATAATGTGCCTCGCATGGTCTTGGACTTGCTGAGCTTGGCGAACCCGCCTGTCAACAGATTATAGGGGTGCGCTAATGCGCAGATAGCTCCCTGCCTATGAGCTTCCCTGATAATATCTTCAGCTTTTCCAGGCTTGATCTCTTTCTTGACATAATACACCAAGACGTGCCCAAGCTCTGTGGAGACCTCTTCGCCGACAATGACTTCGAAGTTCTTGTCCTTGTTGAGCTTCTTAATCTCCAGAGCCCCCTTGATAGTGTTATGATCCGTTACAGCCATGCCGTCAAAGCCAAGCGCCTTGTTGATCTCCAAAAGCTGCTTAGGATCATTATTGCTGCAATGAGAATATTTCGTGTGCAAATGAATGTTGTATTTTTTCATCTTGGTTTTAGGAGGTTGGTTTTATGTATATAAATACTTCGAAAAATAAAGCCATGTTTCCAGCCCTTCTAGAGCTCAAATCTCCAGTGGAAATCATGGGGTGTATTTTGTATACTGGTGTCACTCAGAACCTTAATTCACCCTCGAGAAGCCCTCTGAAGCTGGGTTCCATAGGAAATCAAGGGGTTATACTTTCTGCAAAATACTTCTTGTGAACTATGTATTTAAAAACAACAGCATTTATAAATAAAAAGTGATTCCCCTTTATAAATGGGCTTTATAAAGGCTCGTCTAAAAGTTTGGGGAGGTAGATATTATGACAACAACAAGAGATATTAGAGTTGTAAACATAGTAGTCAGCTCTAGCCTGGAACATGACATTCCGCTGGAGAAGATGGCAGCCACGTTAAGCAACACAGAATATAACCCAGAGCAATTCCCTGGATTGGTTATAAGGATAAAAGAGCCAAAGACAAGCGCTTTGATCTTCAGCTCTGGAAAGATAGTCTGCACAGGAGCCAGAACATTAGAAAAGGTTGAAGAAAGTGTGCAACAGATTATTGAGAGCTTGAAAAAGATAGGTATCAAAATAACAATCAAGCCAGTAATCAAGGTCCAGAACATTGTAGCTTCAGGATCCATAGGTATGGACCTTAACCTGAACACATTAGCTATGAAGCTCGAAAACACAGAGTACGAACCAGAACAGTTTCCTGGCCTAGTATACAAGCTTATGGAAGCTAAAGCGACCTTCTTATTATTCAGCAACGGTAAAGTGGTCTGTACAGGAACCAAGTCAGAAGCAGAGGTCCACAAAGCACTCGACATGCTTATAGCTAACCTTAAAAAAGTAAAGTAAGATGGAAACAACAGAACAGATCTCTAAGTTTCAAGAGTTCTTTGAATCTGTCTACCACGAAGAGCTCCTTGGAAACATCAGCAAAGGCAACAAGTTCTTGGTAGTTGATTTTGCAGAGCTCGCGAAATTCTCGCCAGATCTTGCAGAGCTTCTAATCGAAGAGCCAGATGATGTAATAAGAGCTTCAGAGCTTGCCATAGACAAGCTTGGACTTGAAGGAGACACCAAAGACTTTAAGGTTAGGTTCAAGGACCTCCCAGAAACACAGTACATCTCTATAAGAACCCTTAGGGCAAAGCATCTCAACAAATTCTTGCAGTTTGACGGCATAGTACGGCAAAAATCAGATGTCCGGCCGCAGGTGACCATAGCAAGGTTTGAGTGTCCGAGCTGCGGAAACATAATAACTGTGATGCAGACAGACACCAAATTCAAAGAGCCTAGCCGGTGCGGCTGCGGAAGGAAGGGTAAGTTCCGCCTGATCAGCAAAGAGCTTGTGGACGCCCAAAGGATAGTCTTGGAAGAGGCTCCAGAAGACCTTGAAGGAGGAGAACAACCTAAGCGACTCAACATCTTCCTGAGAGCAGACCTTGTGAGCCCACTGACAGACAAGAAGACTAACCCTGGCTCAAAGATAAAGGCAACTGGTGTCTTGAAAGAGATACCTATCATCCTGACATCAGGAGCCCAATCAACTCGATTTGACCTGATGCTGGAAACAAATTATGTGGAAGCTATGAAAGAAGATTTCAGCCAGCTAGAGATTAATGAAGAAGA